>JAUNHB010000005.1 GCA_030524125.1 Eubacteriales bacterium
TTCGGTTTCTGACCTCTTGTCAGCCAGATAAAAGCCAGATCTCTTTCGCATAATTCCACAATACGGTCAACAGCCCGGATCCCGCGCATGTTTGCGTAGGTAACAACAGCATACATCATAATCGGATTATACCCGGTTCTTCCCTTATCTGAATAACAGGCTAGCAAGCCTGAAAAATCTAACTCCTCCATCACTTTTTTCAGGGTATAGACTGGATCGTCATCGGGTAAATGCAATTCGAAGAAACTAAAGTTAATTTTCTGTTGCCCAAACTCAAAAAAATCGTTATAATAATCTTTGGTAAGCATAGTTCCATTATAACATGGAACGGGGAAAAAGATGGTTGTCGTTAGCCATCTTTTTTCTTTTTTTCTTTTTGATCAGAAAAGTTCAGGGGCAAGCATGACTCTTATGAGTCACACTTGCCCCTGTTTTAGGCTATCTATTTCCCGACAGCCCCTTTTTTTGTACAATAGGAAATTCCTCCGAATTTCCTATTGTACAAAAAGACGCTCCGCGGGATCGCACTGCGGCGGATAAGGGAAGAAAATCTTCCGCTATCCGATTGCTCAAAATCAAAACAAACACTATATAACACTTGACAACAGTTAAATACTGTTATATACTGTTTACAACAAGAAAGGGGAAAGCCGGATGAAGATCATCATTCATACATCTAGTATGGTTCCCATCTATGAGCAGATCACGGATCAGGTCAAGACGCTCATACGCAGGGGGGAGATGAAGGAAAACGACAATCTGCCTTCGGTGCGTACGCTGTCAAAGGAGCTGAAAATAAGCGCCCTGACGGTGAAAAAGGCGTACGATCAACTGGAGAGCGAGGGTTTTGTCGTGACTGTCCACGGAAAGGGGACTTATGTGGCGGCGGTGGGCGCGGAGCTTTTGCTGGAGGAACAGAAAAAGGAGCTGGAGGCGGATCTGGAGCAGGCCATTCAGAAGGGACGGCGCTGCGGCATCAGCGACGAGGACATCAGGAGTTTATTTGAGCTGATTTTGGAGGGGTGAGCCATATGCTGAAAATCGAACATTTGGAAAAGCGCTACAAAAATTTTGCACTGAACTGTTCGCTGGAGGTGAAGCCCGGCTGCGTGACCGGCCTGATCGGACAAAACGGGGCGGGGAAGAGCACCGCCTTCAAGGCGGCTCTGGGACTGATCTTTCCGGATGGGGGAAGGATCACGATTCTGGGAAAGGACGCGGGGGAGCTTACGTCGGCGGACAGAGAGCGGCTGGGCGTCGTCCTCTCCGACTCGGGTTTCAGCGGTTATCTGACGGTCAGGGGACTGATCCCTGTTCTGAAAAATCTTTACCGCGCGTTCGACGAACCGTTTTTCAGGGAGCAGGCCGGAAAGCTTGGGCTGCCCATGGACAAGAAGATCAAAGAGTTTTCCACCGGTATGAAGGCGAAGCTCAAGGTACTTGCGGCCATATCCCATGACGCGAAGCTCCTGATCCTGGATGAACCGACGGCGGGTCTTGACGTCATCGCCAGAGACGGGATCCTGGATATGCTGAGAGATTTTATGGAGCGGGACGAGGAGCGCGCCATACTGATCAGCTCCCACATCTCCGGGGATCTGGAGAGTCTGTGCGACGACATATACATGATCCGGGAGGGAAGCATCCTGCTCCACGAGGACACAGACGTGCTGCTCGGCGAGTATGCGGTCCTGAAGGCGGATGAGGAGCAGTATGAGAAACTGGATAAGCAGTTTCTCCTGCGGGTGAAGAAGGAGCCTTACGGCTATTGCTGTCTGACGAACCAGAGACAGTATTATATGGAAAATTATCCGCAGATCGCGGCGGAAAAGGGAACGATCGACGAAGTGATGACGATGATGATAAGGGGGTGTGAGAGATGAAAGGATTGCTGATCAAGGATCTGGAGCTTTTGAAGGTGCAGAAGCAGTTCTTTTTCATGCTGATCGTCGTAATGGCCAGTTTTACGTTTTTCTATGAGGATACGAGCTTCATCCTGTTTTTTCTGACTTTCAGCGTGTCCCTGCTGTCGGTGACGACCATCAGCTACGACGAGATGGATAACGGCAGCGCGTTTCTGTTTACGCTGCCCGTCAGCCGGAGGCTCTATGTGGTGGAAAAATATGTGCTGGCTGTCCTGCTCGGGGGAGGCGCGTGGGTCTTCTCGACGCTCTGGCTCTGTGCCGGCGGCCTGATCAAAGGAACTACGGCGGTTCCGGAGCAGCTTTTGTCAGCCGTCCTGCTTCTTCCGCTCCTGCTCTGCGTTCAGGCTTTCATGATCCCGTTCCAGCTCAAATTCGGAGGGGAGAGAGCGCGGATCGCCATAATCATCGCGATAGCGCTGCTGACGTGCGCCGGTATGGCGGCCGTAAAAGTCGCCGAGGCCCTCGGAGCCGATATAGAGAACGTTCCGGACCGCCTTCCGGCGGAGGGGATGGGCGCAGCCACCGCGTTCGCATTTGCCGCCGCGGTCCTGCTTCTCCTTCTGTCCGTGAGGATCGGAATCTCCATCATGGAGAAGAAGGAATTTTAAAATAACTATTCAGCCATGCGGTAAATATGGAGAAGAGCTGCGTCATGCTTGCATGTAAGCAGAACTTCTCCATATTTGCCATACGGCGCTTAGCCGTAAGCGAGAAAGCAGGCGCGAACGCGCCGGATAGCTGCGAAGCAGCGGGCTTTCGAGCAGCATGGCTGAATTTCATAGTCTCACGCGGCCATGCGGTAAATAAGGAGGAGCGCCGCGTCATGCCTGCTCCGGGATTGTAAAAGGAGGAAGCTTCCGCTATAATAGGCCTCAGAGCAAAGGCCTGACCGGCAGGGGGCGGGATCCGGGCGAGGCTTGTGAGATACGGGAAGGAGCAGAATCGATGGGAACAGAGAGAGAAGCGCTTTTGCAGGCGGTGGACGCGCTGTGGAGCGACAAATTATACAAGATCATACTGAGCGCTCCGGCCTCCGGGGCGAAGGAGACGTCCGTCGGAACGGAAGGCGCGCCCCGGAGGGCGGAAGTCCGGCGGATCGTGCTGAACCGGCTCGACGCCGGCTGGCAGGCCGAGCGCTATACCGCGAAGCAGGTGTTCCACGAGAACCTGTCCGCCGGGGAGGCGCGAAGCCTCGTGGAGGAGGAACTGTCCGGCGCGTTCCGCCAGTGCGGCGCGTGGGACGGGGAGTGGGAGCACACGATCCGCATTTCCCAAAAAGGAAAGGTGACGGGCATGAGAAAGCGGCTGGCCGCCGCGCAGGCGCCTAAGGCGAAGACGGAGCACAACCGGAAGAAGCAGTATCTTCTCGAGGAGGGGACGGTCATCCCGCCGCTGGTGGACATGGGCGTCTTCACGGCCGACGGGAAGGTGGTGCGCTCCATGTACGACAAATACCGGCAGATCAACCGGTTTGTGGAGCTGATCGACGACGAGATCGACGCGCTGCCCGCGGATCAGACGATTCGGATCGTGGATTTTGGATGCGGGAAATCGTACCTGACCTTTATCCTTTACTATTATCTCGTCCATCTGAAGGGGCGGGACGTGAGGATCACGGGACTGGATCTGAAGGCGGACGTGATCGGGCGGTGCAATCAGGCCGCGGAGAAATACGGCTACGACAGGCTGCATTTTCAGGTGGGGGACATCGGCGGCTACGAGAGCCCCGACCCGGTGGATATGGTCGTGTCGCTCCACGCCTGCGATACGGCCACGGATCATGCGCTTTACCATGCGGTCCGCTGGAAGGCGAAGCTGATCTTCTCTGTGCCCTGCTGCCAGCATGAGCTGAACCGGCAGATGGAGGGCGGATCGCTGCCGATCCTGACCCGGTACGGAATCGTGAAGGAGAGGACCGCGGCGCTGATGACCGACGCGGTGCGGGCGAACCTGCTGACGGAGAGCGGGTACCGGACACAGCTTCTGGAGTTCGTGGATCTGTCCCACACGCCGAAAAATCTGCTGATCCGGGCCGTGAGGACCGTGCTCCCGGCGTCGGTCAGGAAGCAGGCCCGCCGGGAGGTGGAGGAGCTGAAGGAGGCCTTCGGATTCCAGCCCACGCTGGACCGGCTGTTATCGGGGGAAGAGAGATGAGAAAAGCGTTGATGCTCGGAGCCGCGGCGTCGTTCTTTTTTGCGTTTACCTTTATCCTGAACCGGAGCATGAATCTGGGAGGCGGGGATTGGATGTGGAGCGCGTGTCTGAGGTATCTGTTTACGCTTCCGATGCTGGCCGCGATGGTGTGGCCGGGGAGGGGGATCGGGAGGACGATGAAGGAGATCGGGAAGGCTCCGGGCAGGTGGATCCTGTGGAGTACGGTGGGATTCGGCCTGTTTTACGCGCCGCTGACGCTTGGTTCGGTCTACGGGGAGTCGTGGCTGGCGGCCGCCTGCTGGCAGATGACGATCGTGGCGGGCGTGCTTTTGACGCCGCTGTTCGGAAAGAAGATTCCTGTGAAAAATCTGGCGCTGTCCATGCTGATCCTGCTTGGCATCTTTCTGATGCAGCTTCCGAATTTGAGCCGGATGGACGCGGCGGGTTCGGCGGAGGCGCTGCTTCCTGTGCTGGTGGCCGCGTTCGCCTATCCGCTTGGCAACCGGAAGATGATGGAGCTGTGCGGCAGCCGCCTCACGACCATACAGAGAGTCTTTGGAATGACGCTTTGCAGTATGCCCTTCTGGCTGCTCCTTTCCGCGGCGGCGTGGAGCAGGACAGGGCTGCCGTCCGCGGGCCAGACGATACAGTCGGTGTGCGTGGCGTTCTTCTCCGGCGTGGCGGCCACGGTGTTGTTTTTCCGGGCGACGGACATGGTGCGGCACGACCAGCGGAAGCTGGCGCTGATCGAGGCGACGCAGTGCGGGGAAGTGCTCTTTACGCTGTTGGGCGGGATCCTTCTGCTGGGCGACAGCGTACCGGCTCCGGCAGGATTGGCGGGGATCGGGCTGATCGTGGCAGGCATGGTGCTGAACAGTCTGGCGGCGGCGTAGCGCCGGCCGCAAAAAAGGAGGAGACCAGAAGACATGGTAGAAAAACGGTTATCCGCGCCGGAGGGAGGCACGGAGAAATTATATGAGAGGGACAGCCGCCGCAGGGAATTTACGGCGGTCGTGCGCGCCTGTGAGAAATGCGCCGGGGAGGACGGCTGGTGGGTGGAGCTGGACCGGACGGCATTTTTCCCGGAGGGCGGCGGACAGGCCGGCGACCGGGGCTGGCTGGGAGGCGCGGAGGCAGCAGACACGCAGGTGGAGGATACGCAGGAGAGAGACGGCGCGATCCTTCACCGGACGCGGGAACCTCTGGAACCCGGAACGCAGGTGAAGGGGAGGATCGACTGGGAGACCCGCTTTGACCGGATGCAGCAGCATACGGGGGAGCATATGGTCTCCGGCATCGTCCATCGCCTGTGGGGATACGACAACGTGGGCTTTCATCTGGGAGCGGAGGAGACGACGCTGGATTTTAACGGAGAGCTCGATCAGGAGCAGATCCTTCAGACGGAGCTTCTGGCCAACCGGGCGGTGTGGGAAAATCTGCCGGTGGAGACGCTGTATCCGTCACGGGACGAGCTGCCGGCGCTTCACTACCGCAGCAAGATCGACATCGAGGGACAGGTGCGGCTCGTGCGGATCCCCGGCGTCGATCTGTGCGCCTGCTGCGCGCCCCACGTGGAGCGCACCGGGGAGATCGGTCTGATCAAAATCCTGTCCTGCGACCGGCACCGGGGCGGCTGCCGCATGACGATCGTGTGCGGGAGCCGGGCGCTGGAGGATTACCGGCAGAGACTGCAGAGCGTGACGGAGGTGTCCGTGGCTCTCTCCGCGCCGCCCCGGAGGATCGGGGAAGCGGTGGCGCGCCTGCAGGAGCAGCAGGCGGCTCTCCGGGAGCAGAGGGACCGGAGGACCGAGGCGTATCTTCTGCAGAAGCTGGATGCGATCGATCCCGGAAGCGTCTCCGTATGTCTTTTCGAGGAGGAGCTGGACAACATCGCCGCCCGGAATTTTGTCAACGCCGCGACACAGCGGTGCGGCGGCATCTGCGGGGCGTTCGTGGGGACGGACGGGACAGGCTACCGCTACATTCTGGGGAGCCGCAGCGTCGATCTCAGGGAATTTTCCAGACGGCTCAACGCCCGCTTTGCGGGAAAGGGAGGCGGAAAGCCGGAGATGGTGCAGGGATCCCTGACCGGCAGGCAGGAGGAGATCCGGCGTATGATAGAGGAAGGCTGACGGCGTGGCGTAAAAATCCCCCGCCCGTTCGGAAATATTCCGGACGGGCAGGGGATTTTCTATATCGCAGAAATCTATTTTTTCGCTTTTACGGCCGCCTCCACGAACCCTTTGAACAGCGGGTGCGGGCGGTTTGGTCTGGATTTGAGCTCCGGGTGAGCCTGTGTCGCGAGGAAGAACGGATGATCCTTCAGCTCGACCATCTCCACGATGCGGCCGTCCGGCGACAGGCCCGACAGCACCATGCCGTGATCGGTCAGGGCGGTCCGGTAGTCGTTGTTCACCTCGTAGCGGTGACGGTGACGCTCATGGATCAGTTCCTCGCCGTACAGGGCGTAGGCTTTGGAATTTTTATCCAGCACGCAGGGACAGGAGCCGAGGCGGAGGGTTCCGCCGATATCCTCCACGCCGTTCTGGTCGGGCATCAGGGCGATGACCGGATAGAGCGTGTTGGGATCCAGCTCGATGCTGTGCGCGCCGTCCAGCCCTACCACATGGCGGGCGTACTCCACGATGGAGAGCTGCATGCCGAGGCAGAGACCGAGGAACGGGACGCCGTGCTCGCGGGCATACTGGATGGCCGTGATCTTGCCCTCGATGCCCCGGTGGCCGAAGCCGCCCGGTACGAGGACGCCGCTGACGTCTCCCAGAAGCTCGTCCACGTTGTCCGCGCTGATAGTCTCGGAGTCGATCCATTTGATGTTGACGACGGCGCGGTTGTCGATGCCGCCGTGTTTGAGCGCCTCCACGACGGAAATGTACGCGTCGTGCAGCTGAATATATTTTCCGACCAGAGCCACCGTCACTTCCGTGTTGGGGTTGCGCAGCTTATTGACCATCTCGGTCCAGTCGGTGAGATCCGGTTCCGGACAGGGAAGATTCAGACATTCGCAGGCCGCCTGCGCCAGACGTTCTTCCTCCATGGCCAGAGGCGCCTCGTACAGATATTCCACATCCAGGTTCTGGAGGACGTGATCCTTCGGCACGTTGCAGAACAGGGCGATCTTGTCCTTGATGCCCTTCTCCAGCGGATGCTCGGTCCGGCATACGATGATATCCGGGCGGATGCCAAGCCCCTGCAGTTCCTTGACGGACGCCTGCGTAGGCTTCGTCTTCATCTCGCCGGACGCCTTCAGGTACGGGATCAGCGTGACGTGGATGAGGATGGCGTTCTCATGGCCTACCTCGTGCTGGAACTGGCGGATGGCCTCCAGGAAAGGCTGGCCCTCGATGTCGCCTACGGTGCCTCCGGTCTCGATGATCGCGATATGCATGTCCTCCGATGTGAAATTCCGGTAGAAACGGCTTTTGATCTCATTGGTGATATGAGGGATCACCTGAACCGTTCCGCCGCCGTAGTCTCCACGGCGCTCCTTCTGCAGCACGGACCAGTAGACCTTTCCCGTGGTGACATTGGAGTTTTTGTCCAGACTCTCGTCAATAAAACGCTCATAATGTCCCAGATCCAGATCCGTCTCCGCCCCGTCGTCGGTGACAAAGACTTCTCCGTGCTGCACGGGGTTCATGGTGCCCGGGTCGATGTTGATGTAGGGGTCAAATTTCTGCATAGTGACCTTGTAGCCGCGGGCTTTCAGAAGCCGTCCCAGAGAAGCAGCGGTGATCCCTTTACCCAGACCGGACACAACTCCGCCTGTGACAAATACATATTTTACTGGCATAGGTTGATTCCTCCTGATTTGTTCAAAAAAACTCTATTCATTATAGCTTATACCATCGGAAAAATCCACTTAATTTATATTTATTTAATAAAAAGCAGGAATTTTTTCACAGCCGGTGTATTGATTTATAAATGAAGGTTCACTATAATAGGAAGTGTTACGCACAAGGAGGAAAAAGATGAATGAAAATAAAACCCCGATAGGGAATGGAGATAAGAACAACGGCAGGCTTCCGAAGAATACGCAGAATATGTTGATGTTCGTCGTTTTTTTGCTGGCGGTTGTTCTCGTCTTTGGTATTTTCAATAATTATCCGAGCGAAGGCGCGTCCCAGAAGATCACTTACGACCAGTTTATCGACATGCTGGAGAACGATCAGGTGGCTGCGGTGGAGGACGCGGGTTCCACATGGAAGATCACGCCGAAGGATCCTGAGGAAGGGATCTCTACCTATTATACAGGCAAGATGGACGACGACACGGAGCTTCTCCCGCTGATGAAGGAGAAGGACGTGGAGATCACGCCCTATATTCAGAACGATCTCTGGGTCTCCATCATCTGGAATCTGGTGATCGTGCTGGTGCCGGTGCTGCTTTTGTGGGCGCTTCTGGGCATGGCCATGCGCCGGATGGGCGGCGGAGGCGTCATGGGCGTCGGCAAGAGCAAGGCGAAGGTGTACATCGAGAAGGAGACCGGCATCACGTTCAAGGATGTGGCCGGAGAGGAGGAAGCCAAGGAATCGCTGGTGGAGGTGGTGGATTTTCTCCACAACCCGACCAAATATACGGAGATCGGAGCGAAGCTTCCCAAGGGAGCGCTGCTGGTGGGCCCTCCGGGCACGGGCAAGACGCTTCTGGCCAAGGCGGTGGCGGGGGAGGCCCATGTGCCGTTCTTCTCGCTGGCCGGTTCGGATTTTGTGGAAATGTTCGTGGGCGTGGGAGCGTCCCGCGTCCGCGACCTGTTTGACGAGGCGAAGAAAAACGCGCCGTGCATCGTCTTCATCGACGAGATCGACGCCATCGGAAAGAGCCGTGATTCCCGGCTGGGAGGCAACGACGAGCGGGAGCAGACGCTCAATCAGCTGCTGGCTGAGATGGACGGGTTCGAGAGCAATCAGGCGTGCATTATCTTAGCGGCGACCAACCGTCCGGAGGTGCTGGATCAGGCGCTTCTGCGCCCCGGCCGTTTCGACCGGCGGATCATCGTGGAGCGGCCGGATCTGAAGGGCCGCGAGGACATACTGAAGGTTCACGCGAAAAATGTGAAGCTGGACGAGAGCGTGGATCTGGCCGCAGTGGCGCTGGCTACCAGCGGCGCGGTGGGCGCGGATCTGGCCAACATGATCAACGAGGCGGCCATCCAGGCGGTAAAGAACGGGCGCAAGGCCATCTGCCAGAAGGATCTGTTCGACGCCATGGAGGTGGTCATGATGGGCAAGGAGAAGAAGAACAGTATCCTAAGCCCGGAGGAGCGCAGGATCGCGTCCTATCATGAGGTGGGCCACGCGCTGACCACGGCGCTCCAGAAGGACGCGGAGCCGGTGCAGAAGATCACAATCGTGCCCCGGACCTCGGGCGTGCTGGGCTATGTGCTCCAGATGCCGGAGGAAGAGAAAAACATGATGACCCAGAAGGAGATGGAGGCCCGCCTTGTGACCTACATGGGAGGAAGAGCCGCGGAGGAGATCGTGTTCGACTCGGTGACCAGCGGCGCGTCCAACGACATCCAGCAGGCCACGAGACTGGCCAGAGCCATGGTGACCCAGTACGGAATGTCCAAGCGTTTCGGGCTCATGGGGCTGGAGGCGAGAGAGAGCCTTTATCTGGAAAACGGAAACGTTCTCAACTGCAGCGACGAGACGGCCGCGCAGGTGGACGGCGAGGTGATGAAGATCCTGAAGGACGCCTACGAGGAGGCGAAACGGCTTCTGACGGAGAACCGGGAGTGTCTGGACCGGATCTCGGAGTTTCTGATCGAGAAGGAGACGATCACCGGCAAGGAATTTATGGAAATCTTTCATAAGGTGCGGGACGAGGCCGCGGACTACCATCAGGAAGAACTGATCTTTGCAGAATAGAGAGCGAGCGCGCCGCGCAGACTTCGAGGAGCCTGCGCGGCGTTTTGTGCGATACGCCCTGCAAGCGGCTGCCGTGCTTGCACGAGCAGCCATTTGCGGGGCAACGGACAGCGAACAGCCCTGCTGTGAGCTGGCTGCGATACGCCCTGCAAGCGGCTGCCGTGCTTGCACGAGCAGCCATTTGCGGGGCAACGGACAGCGAACAGCTCTGCTGTGAGCTGGCTGCGGTATCGCGGCGAGGAGGGGAGAATATGGCGTTTGACATTGAGGAAGAGCTGAAAAAACTTCCGGCAAAGCCGGGCGTCTATCTGATGCATGACGAGAGGGACGCGATCATTTACGTGGGGAAAGCCATTTCCCTGAAAAACCGGGTGCGCCAGTATTTTCAGTCGAGCCGGAACAAGGGCGTAAAGATCGAGCAGATGGTGACGCATATCGCCCGCTTCGAGTACATCATCACGGATTCGGAGCTGGAGGCGCTGGTGCTGGAGTGCAATCTGATCAAGGAGCACCGGCCCAAATACAATACGATGCTCATGGACGACAAGGCGTATCCATTTATCAAGGTGACGGTGCAGGAGGATTTTCCTAGGGTGCTGTTTGCGCGGCAGATGCACAAGGACCGGGCGAAATATTACGGGCCGTACACCAGCGCGGGGGCCGTGAAGGACACCATCGACCTGATCCACAAGCTGTACGGGATCCGCACCTGCAACCGGGCGCTGCCGAAGCAGCAGGGGAAGGAGCGGCCCTGCCTCAACTATCATATTCACCAGTGTCCGGCCCCCTGCCAGGGCTATATTTCCAGGGAAGAGTACGGAGAGTCGGTGAAAAAGGCGCTGAATTTCCTCAACGGAAATTACGGGCCGATCCTGAAGGAGCTGGAGGAGAAGATGAAAGCGGCTTCCGAGGAGATGGAGTTTGAGAAAGCCATCGAGTACCGGGAGCTTCTGGGAAGCGTGAGCAAGATCGCGCAGAAGCAGAAGATCACCAACAGTGATATGGAGGACAAGGACGTGATCGCCATGGCCTCCGACAAAGAGGACGCGGTGGTGCAGATCTTCTTTATCCGGGAGGGGCGTCTCATCGGACGGGATCATTTCTGCCTGCATATCGCGGGGGACGACCGGATGGAGGAGGTGCTGGCCGCCTTCGTCAAGCAGTTTTATGCGGGAACGCCTTATATCCCGCGGGAGATCATGCTCCAGCAGGAGATCGGCGAGGCCGAGATCGTCTCCCAGTGGCTCACGCAGCGAAAAGGGCAGAAGGTCCACATACGCGTGCCGAAAAAGGGAGAGAAGGAGAAGCTGGTGGAGCTGGCGCTGAAAAACGCCCAGATGGTGCTGACGCAGGACAAGGAGCGGATCCGCCGGGAGGAGGGACGCACCATCGGGGCCATGAAGGAGATCGCGGGCCTTCTGGGCCTGCCGGGATTGTCCCGCGTGGAGGCGTACGACATTTCCAATATCAGCGGCTTTCAGACGGTGGGCTCCATGGTGGTATTCGAGAAGGGGCGGCCCAAGAGATCCGACTACCGGAAGTTCCGCATCCGCGGAGTACAGGGGGCGGACGACTACGCCAGTATGGAGGAGATGCTGACCAGACGGCTTTCTCACTACGAGAGCTATCCGGATCTGATCATGATGGACGGCGGCCGGGGACAGGTCAACGTGGCGCTCAGGGTCATGGACGCGGTGGGCGTCCACGTGCCGGTCTGCGGCATGGTGAAGGACGACCGGCACCGGACGAGAGGGATTTATTTTAATAATGTAGAAATTCCCATCGACCGGGACAGCGAAGGCTTTCGGCTCGTGACCCGGATCCAGGACGAGGCGCACCGGTTTGCCATCGAATATCACCGCTCGCTCCGGAGCCGGGAGCAGGTGCATTCGGTGCTGGACGACATCAGGGGGATCGGCCCGGCCAGACGCAAGGCGCTGATGAAGCACTTTCAGAGGCTGGACGACCTGAAGCAGGCGACCGAGGAGGAGCTCGCGCAGGTGGAGGGCATGAACCGCCTGTCGGCCCGGCAGGTGTACGAGTTTTTCCATGTTGCGAAGCAGGAATAAACGTGTTACACTTTTAGAGAAACGCTGATTGGATCAGCACTTTCCCGGACAGGGAACCGCGGCGGAGGGACAGACGCGCCGCGGGAAGAAACGAGAAAAAGGAGAGAAGAACATGCCGTCAGTAGCGCTGAATAAAATGATCGAAAAGCTGGAGCTTAAAAACCTCGTGGAGGAGGTGGAGACGGACGGGATCGAGATCAGCAGTCCGGAGATCAACCGTCCCGCGCTGCAGCTCGCGGGGTATTTCGCGCATTTCGCGTGCGAGCGCGTGCAGATCATCGGATACGTGGAATATACCTATTTAAAGAGTCTGGACCGGGAGACGAAGCTGAAAAATTATGAGAGCTTTCTGTCCAGCAAGATCCCGTGCGTGATCTTCTCTTCGCGGACAGAACCGGACGAGGACATGATCGAGCTGGCGAAGAAATACCAGAAGCCGCTGCTGTACAGCCACCGCATCACGTCGGCGCTGATGGCGGAGGTGATCCGCTGGCTGGGCGTGGAGCTGGCTCCCTGCATCTCGATCCACGGCGTGCTCATGGACGTGTACGGAGAGGGCATCCTGATCATGGGAGAGAGCGGCATCGGCAAGAGCGAGGCGGCGCTGGAGCTCATCAAGAGAGGACACCGTCTGATCACGGACGACGTGGTGGAGATCCACAAGGTCAGCGACGACACGCTGGTGGGGACTTCGCCGGAGATCACGAGACATTTCATCGAGCTGCGCGGCATCGGCATCATCGACGTAAAGACGCTGTACGGCGTGGAGAGTGTGCGCGAGACCCAGAGCATCGATCTGGTCATCAAGCTGGAGGAGTGGGACAAGGATAAGGAGTACGACCGTCTCGGACTGAACGAGGAGTACACAGAATTTCTCGGAAATAAGGTCACCTGCCACTCGATCCCGATCCGGCCGGGCAGGAATCTGGCGATCATCGTGGAGTCGGCCGCGGTCAATCACAGACAGAAGAAGATGGGCTACAACGCGGCGCAGGAGCTGTACCGCAGAGTGCAGGAGAGCATCAACCGGAACAAACGTTAGAACATGGGGGAACAGAGTATGAAGGATTATTGTTTTGGAATCGACGTGGGAGGAACGACCGTGAAGCTTGGCCTGTTCCAGACGGACGGCAAGCTGGTGGACAAATGGGAGATCGTCAGCAGGACGGAGAACGGCGGACAGGCGATCCTGCCGGACGTGGCCGAGTCGGTATTGCTGAAGATGGAGAATATGAAGCTTTCCATGGACGACATTGCCGGGATCGGCATCGGCGTGCCGGGGCCCATCAGCGCGGACGGCGTCGTGCCTCATACGGCCAATCTGGGCTGGGGCTATAAGGAAGTGACCAGAGAGCTCTCGGAGCTGACCGGTCTTCCGTGCCGGGGCGGCAACGACGCGAACGTGGCGGCGCTGGGAGAGATGTGGAAGGGCGCGGCCTCCGGCCACCGCAGCGGCGTCATGGTGACGCTCGGCACCGGCGTGGGCGGCGGCATCATCATCGACGGAAAGATCCTGACCGGGGCCAACGGCGCCGGCGGAGAGATCGGCCATATCCATGTGGACGACGACGTGACATGGACCTGCGGCTGCGGCAATCAGGGCTGCCTCGAGCAGGTAGCGTCCGCCAACGGCATGGTCCGCCTGGCAAAATGGATGATCGAGACGGAGGGCGAGGTGCGCACCTCTCTGGATACCGATACCATGTCCGCAAAGGACATCTGGGACGCGGTGAAGGAGGGCGACGAGTTCGCGATCCGCGTGGCCGAGCGCTTCGGCAAATATCTGGGACTGGCGCTGGCGAACATCGCCGGAACGGTAGACCCGGAGGTCTTTATCATCGGCGGCGGCGTCTCCAAGGCCGGACCGGTCCTTCTGGACTATATCCAGAAATACTATGTGAAATACGTGTTCCGCGGCTGCCGCAGCGCCCGCTTCGTGCTGGCCACGCTGGGCAACGACGCCGGGATCTATGGGGCGGCGAAGTTGGTGCTGGAATAAAGAATAAGACGAAGCTGTGCACTGACTGACCGTGCACAGCTTTTTCACTGATTATCTGTGGATCTCTGTACCTGTAATTTGTTCATAATATTTTAAAATAGCGCTGTGATCGCTCTGACCTTCCGCGTGATTATGAAGCCATTGCATCATTTCCTGTACCTGTGAGGTTAGAATCATAGGAGTGCCAAGCCCGTGACCGGTATCAAGTGCGTTGTTTAAATCCTTGATATGAAGGTCAATGCGAAAACCGGGAGTAAAGTTGCGGTCCATCATCATGGGTACCTTCGCATCCATGACTGTGGAACCTGCCAGCCCGCCGCGAATCGCGTCGAATACCTTCTGGGGATCCACACCTGCCATGGTAGAAAGGGAGTATGCCTCTGCACAGGCGGCGATGTTGACGGCTACAATGATCTGGTTGGCAAGTTTGACCGTATTTCCGGCTCCGTTGACGTCGCCGCAGTGAACAACGGAAGCGCCCATGACGTTCAGCAGGCTCAGATATTTATCGAATAAAGCTTTTGGGCCTCCGCACATGATTGAAAGTGTTCCGTCGATTGCTTTCGGCTCGCCTCCGGATACAGGGGCATCCATCATATGAATGTCATATTCTCTGCATGTTTCAGCGATTTCCTTTGAGGCCAGAGGTGCGATCGAGCTCATATCGATCAGATCCAGACCGCTGTGAGCTCCTTCTGAAATTCCGTTTGTATCAAAGATAGCAGCTTTCACATGAGGTGAGTTTGGGACCATTATGATTACGACATCGCTTTTGGAAGCTACGTCAGCGTTACTCTCGCCACGGCGCGCTCCGCAGGATACCACATCCTCCAATGCTTCGGCGGCGAAAGGATCATAGGCGGTAATTTCATAGCCTGCCTTTAATAAGTTTTTGCACATGGGGCGCCCCATAATACCCAATCCAACAAATCCTACTTTCATTTTGTTTCCTCCTGAATCCTGTTATTTTACTTTGCAACAGATAAAATAGCCTCCTCGATATGTGCTTCAGTCAATCCCATGTATTCCAGAATGTCGTCATAGCTGTGGGCGGATGAGCCAAAGCAGTCATTTGCGCCGACAAATTCAATTGGCTTACATTCCCGGCGCAGTGCTTCGGCAACAGCGCCTCCCAAGCCGCCGATGACGCTGTGCTCCTCCGCAGTGACGACACCTTTGCAATCTCTGGCCAAATCGATGATGAGCTGCCGGTTCAACGGTTTGATTGTGCTGACGTTGACGACCCGGACAGAAACGCGATCTGTAAGTTTTTTTGCAGCTTCCAGTGACTTTCCGACCATGATACCGCAGGCGAATACAACAACATCGGTGCCTTCCCTTAAGACTGCAGGAACTCCGATCTGAAAAGGAGCGTCCTCCTCTGTGACATTTTCATAATCATTTCTGTTCAGGCGGATGTACATAGGTCCGCTGTGAGCGGCCATATATTTAACCGCACTGACCGTCTCATTGGCATCTGCGGGAACGAGCACGATCATGTTTGGAATCACGCGCATATAGGCGATATCGTCAATCGACTGGTGAGTCGCGCCGTCCCCAAAATCAGAGAAGCCTGCTGAAGAGCCGCATATTTTGACGTTTAATTTTCCAATGGCGATGCTCTGGCGGATTTGATCATAGGCACGCCCGGCGGCAAACACAGCAAAGGAGTTTGTGAAAGGAATCTTTCCCACTCTGGCGAGTCCGCCTGCGACGGAGGTCATATTTGCCTCCGCGATCCCCATTTCTATATGGCGTTCGGGCATGGCCTGCTCGACCATTTTTCCCATGGTAGAGCCGCCGAGATCCGCGTCCAGTACTACGATATTTTTATTTTCCCTGCACAGAGCGACCAGTGTTTCTCCGTATGCTTTTCTTTGGTTGGTATAAGCCATTGCGAAATCCTCCTGTTTGATTTTTCGGCGAAGTATAAAATCAGCTTTTATGATAATTCTGCAAGAGCCTGTTCGTACAGCTCCTTTGTCAGAGGGGAGTTGTGATAACCCACTTGATTTTCGGCAAAACTGATGCCTTTCCCCTTCGTAGTGTGCGCAATGATGGCGGTTGGCTTGCCTTTGAACGTTTCCGCGCGATCCAGCGCAGTCAGGATTTCTTCCATGTTATGTCCATCGATTTCCAGTACATTCCACCCAAACGCCTTCCACTTATCTGCGATGGGAGAGATGTTCAGGCGCTCCGCTGTGAGACCCTGCGCCTGAAGTCTGTTACAGTCGATCACCGCGCAAAGACGATCTGTTTTTTTGGCTCCGGCAGCCATTGCAGCCTCCCAAATCTGCCCTTCGTTCTGTTCTCCGTCTCCGATTAAAACATAGACTCGGTTTGATTTATCATCCATCTGAAGTCCCAGCGCTATGCCCAGTCCGAGACTTAACCCCTGGCCGAGCGATCCGGTATCGGCTTCAATCCCCGGAATCCCCAGATGCGGATGGCCCTGAAGGTAGAAACCGACATCTTTGCAATGAGTCAGATCGGACAAGGGGAAGAAGCCGGCTTCCGCTAATGCGGCATACTGCAGAATGGCCACATGTCCTTTCGAAAGAAGAAAGTAGTCGCGTCCTTCCCATTCCGGATTTTTGGGATCATATTTCAGTTTGTAAAAATAGAGGGCGGCTAAAAGATCGGCGCTTGAACAGCTTCCGCCAACATGGCCGGCCACACCTACGCCAATGCAATGAATACAGTCTTTTCTTAAAAGATTCCCTTTTGATTTGAGAGATTCCAATAGTTTTTTTGAGTATCCCATAGTTTCCTCCTTGATGTTGAACTATGTAGTCATTGTATATCACCCCTACATGAAAGTCAACACTTGTCTAACAACTAATAAGCTAAAAATGTTTAATACATCATAAAATGAAATAAGATAAAGATGATAAATGGGAAAATACGGATCACAGAAAGGGCATAATACAATATCTGACAAATAGGGACATCTCAGACATTGTATTAGCGGTTCTTAAAAAAAATTAGTGTTCCATGTATTGTTCAATATTCGTCTCAATATGGCGGCGCATAATATCATAAGCGCCGGCGCTGTCGTGAGTGGCGATTGCTTCCACGATCTGGGAATGATAATAATAACCGGCATCTGGCCCCATATGTGCAACTACTTTTTCCATCGAAGTGCGCAATACATCGGTTAAAATGGAATAGGTACGAATCATTAATGAATTACCGGTAATATGGCCAATTTGATCATGGAACGCAAAGTCTTCCTGAGCTAGCGCGTATAAATCTTCCTCAAGAGAGCGCATACGAGTCAGACGGTTGCGAAGATCGGCGACATCCTCGTCAGAAGCGCGTTTAGCCGCCACAGAAGCGGCGCCAGGTTCGACCATCAATCGAAATTCCTGAATTTCTAAAATGCTATCATTGAGATAGGCTGTGGGAACGAGCAAGTTCAGACAGTTTCCGAGACTGCTTTCCGCTACAAAAGAGCCCTCGCCGCGATAGGTTTCAATGAGACCGAGAATAGCAAGCTTTTGAAGCGCATTGCGAATAGTTACACGACTGACATTAAACATTGCAGATAATTCATTTTCGGAAGGAAGTTTCTGCCCGGGTTTCCATTCACCGTTGATCAATTGCTGCTTCATCTGTTCAAATACTTGTTCATTTACGTTGACTTTCTTGATAGGTTCAATACCCATGGGCATTACCTCCTGCTTGTCCTTGCCTTGTATTATATCGAAAATATAAAGAGATGTCTATTGGCTATTATATAAAAATAATACAAATCAGGAGAAAGGGTGTGTGATAGTTCCTGCTTTAAACGGATTCGGAGCATGTAGTTTATTGTGAGATTATCCAATCTCCCATGGCTGTCCACCGGCCAGACAGCCGCCGTCCACATGGTAGAGCATGCCGGACATGTAGGCGGATGCGTCGCTTGCCAGTAAAATAGCCATTCCGAGCAGATCCTCAGGTTTTCCAGGTCTGGCCATGGCGATACGATCCAACAAATATTTGGCTAATACGGGATTATCCCATAGGGGTGCGGTTAATTGTGTGCTGATGTGCCCCGGGGAGAGCGCATTAGAACGAATGCCATATTGAGCCCATTCGATAGCCTGAGAACGGGTCATGGCAGCAACGCCGCTTTTCGACGCTCCGTATATGGAATTTCCGCCAAGCATCATTACGGAATTGTATGAAGCTACATTAATAATACTTCCGTTATGATTTTCCTTCATATTTTTGGCAACCGCCTGACTTAAGAAATATGCACCTTTGAGATTAACGCCCATAATCTGGTCGAAAAGCTCCGGGTCGTTATCCAGAATAGGATGGCGTTTATTAATGCCCGCCATGTTGACCAATACGTCGATTTTGCCACATTCCTGTACAATGCTGTCTACGCATGGCTGTATTTCCTCCGTATGTAGAAGATTCAGAGGGAATACGATCGCTTCTCCGCCTTCCTGCCGAATCTCCTCGGCAAGCGGATCCAATCCGGAGCGATTAACGTCGCAGAGGACCATTTTGCCTCCTACGGAAGCCATACCTTTGGAGAGAACACTGCCGATGGCTCCTGCGGCGCCTGTCATTACAATTGTTTTCCCTTCAAGTGAGAACAGCTTATTTAAATTGCGGTTTACATTTTTGTTCATGAGAATACAACCTCCAGGTCTATCATTTGTTTTAGATACGGTAAGCTATTTGAGGCGTCCTTTAAAAATCTGGCTGGAGCAAATCAATTCATCCTCCTTTCCTTCTTTTGCTCAGTTTTGTAATCAGAACACACAGAAAGATTTTATCACTCTCTAGTTTCAGAAAAAAGCAAACTTGAGTGATGATAGTTGTGTTACAACATAACTCTATAATGAATAAAACATAATTTCACGGAAAAGTCAATATTTTTTGTTTTAGAACAAGAAAATAGTTAAAACACACAGAAAGATCATATAAATATTGTGAATAAAATACAAATCGAAAGTTGGAAACGTTGGTTGGAACAATTCCGTTTTCTATACAGTTGACTTTTAGGTTTCCGAATGTTAACATAAGGAAGTATCAGCGGATATGGCGGAATTGGCAGACGCGCCAGATTTAGGTTCTGGTGGGACATCCCGTGCAGGTTCGATTCCTGTTATCCGCAGAGCGAAACCCCTGTAAAATCAAGGGCACTGAAAAACTCTCGTTTTTTTGCGAGAGTTTTTCTTTCTTCTATAAAATTCTATAAAATATAATGTTTCTTTTCTTCCAGACAAACAAAAAACAAGTATTTAACCTGCCGCATATGCCATGAGCTTTGTAATTCTTTTCACATTTACTACAAATGCTGTGAAATACATTTGTATTTGCATGGAAAATAACCCTGTAGAATCCGCTCTGCGTGATCCGTGGGTTTTCAACTCTCCATTTTTTCTTCAATTCTATGCCGTATACGCAGGCGCTCGCAAAACTCGTCACTGGATTCAAATTCCAGACGTGCTCGATTATTTTCACTGACCTGTGTAATGCTGTAACTGTGATTTTTTCCTTTTCCTACCTTACATTGTTCTTTTAACGGACATTTGCCGCATTTTTTCTTACTGAACACATAATTGTGATATTGGTTT
Organism: Eubacteriales bacterium; assembly: GCA_030524125.1. Classification (GTDB taxonomy): domain Bacteria; phylum Bacillota; class Clostridia; order Lachnospirales; family Lachnospiraceae; genus Hominiventricola. The sequence continues at coordinate 19,615 of JAUNHB010000005.1, forward strand.
CCGTTCTTTGCACCTCTTTTTTCTACTCGCATAGCCAATTCACCAGCCGTACACTGTAGCATTTTCGCATCTTTATTAAAACAGAACCCGTCTGCTAACCCTGCATTCGCTGCTGCTGCAACAGCTGAATTTGTCCGTGCTATTAATGCGATTCCTTCCCCGCATGCGTCAAGATTTTCTTCGCTGACATATGCCATATCCCCAACTACTTCTGTGACTTCAATCCCATTTTTTGTCGATTCCTTTATCAACTCCGGTAACTGCTGACCATCCGGTGCGCATCCGGACGTTACATGAATGCCAGCAATCAGTCTTTCCTCTGTCATAGCCAGATGATTTTTATATCCATAAAATGTGTTTGTAGGCGTTTTGTGTCCGAAGCGAGCATCCTCATCATCTTTTGAACGAATTTCTCTGATTTTTTGTGTTTTCAATAATTCCTCTATCTTTCCTGACAACTTCTGTATCTTTTTATCTCCGCAGTCGGTAATGTCTTCTTTTAATACAGAAAGCAATTCCTCAGTATAAGCAATTTCTTCATTCAAGTCAGCTTCTACAGAAGGCTTTTCTGGAAATTTTTCTGACAGTTCATAAGTCTTTTTATAAATTTCCTTGCGCAACTGTTTACTTAAATCCCGAAGAATCTGAGTTGGGGCTTTTGCACGGACAGCCGCATCCGTATGGGTAGAATCAACAATAATCGTTCCTGATTTGATCAATCCTTTTTTAACGCCTGTTGTATAGTTTCTTTTAACATTTCTTCCAGAATATCTTCTGTAATTCTGGTCTTTCTGAATTTTGTCAAAAGGCTTGGGTTAATCATGGGAGCCTCTGGATCAAGGTCTAAAAAATATTTAAAAGCCATGTCGGTCTGGGCACTGCTGATTAACCGTTCATCTGACAAGTCATAAAGTTTTTTCAAAAACATAAGTTTGAACATCATTTCAGGTTCTTTGGCCGGACGACCAAAATGTTCACAATATTGCTTACGAAGCATCGGATTGACAAAACTAAAATCAATGTGTTCTTTCATTCTTCGTAAAAGATGCTTTTCAGGGATAATCATGTCATAAAGACTCTTGTATGGTGATAGTCCCAGACTCATTTGTGAATTGTCTTTTAACATATCGAATACCCTTCCCTTTTTCTTTTATTATATCAGTACATAAAGAAAAAGCCTAACTCTTTTCAACAGAATTAGACTTTTTCAGTGCCCTTGTAAAATCAGGGTTTTTTCTTTTCCGGATTGTAATTCATGTTGTGCAGGACCGGAGAAATGGATATTTATCCTGCGAAGGGCCTTACGAAGGCTTCGGTGGTTCCATACTAATCTGCCGGTATTCCCGGGCGCTGTATCCGGTGATTTTGTTAAAGTAGGATGAAAAATATTTATAATTTTTATAACCGACCATCTCAGCAATCTCATAATACTTATAATCTTTTTGCAGGATTAATTCTTTTGCTTTTTCGATTCTTAACCGATGAAGATATTCCTTGAAAGAATAACCGGTCGTCTTTTTAAATATCCGGCAAAAATAACCGGGAGAAAGATAGACAATTTTTGCCACGTCCTCTAAATGAAGATCTTCCTTGAAGTTTTTCTTCATATAATCAAGCGCAGCCCGGATCTGCATATTAAAGTCTGCTGCAGTTTCATAAGAGGCAGGAAGAAACAGACTGGTGATCAGGTCAAGAACTTCTTTTGCGGTTTCGGATTCGTGTATCAGTCGTTCAAATTCGTTGATATTTACATCCTCTTTCTGCAGAGAGCTTGCATAAATAACAAGACGCAGTGCGGAATCGAGAAAATCCTGCCTTGATGCTTTGTTTGTTTTCATAAAATGATAATATTCATCAAACAAAAGCTGGAGCTCATGTGCCTGACCGGAGAAAGATGATTTCATAATATTTTTCTCATACTCATAAGGAGAGATCTTTTCTGTGAGTTCAAACTCGGCTGTTGGATCTGTGATAATATATGGCAGATCAGTATTCCAGAAGCAGTGAGAAAGTGTCTGCTGCAAGAGGTGGAATGCGGGAGGAAGATCCTGCCATGACTGGATCCCGGACATAACGGCAATAAAATTGCCAAAGACAAGAGGCTGTATAGAAGGAAGAAGCTGTTCCATTGCATCATTGTCCAGAGGTTTTTTACTTGTATCAAGAATGAATACGGCTACATGATGCTCGGCGAAAAAGCATAGCGGTGAGTAATCCCGGAAGAACTGAAAAAACTGGCCGAGAGCATATTTCTCATCGGAGCAATTGCACTGAACAAGCATAAGCGCAATGGGGATATGCTCCAGATTGACGACAAGATCAGCGCATTTCTTTGAAAAATGAGAGAAAGAAATCTCTTTTTTTAAAAAACGATAGATGAGCGTCGATTTGATCAACAACTGATTTTCGTTAAAGATAGTTTGCATTTGATGCAATTTTTCATTGTGCCGGCGTTCTTGTTCGAATTCGGATTTTACTTTCAGGACTGTATTGAGGATTTCATTGCTGTCTGCATTTTTGGAACGAAACCCGTTAACCTGCACATCAATCGCTTCTTTTAAATTGTCTGTAGTGTCGTAAGCAGTCAGAATGATTACTTTTGTATCAGGCAGACTCTGATTTAATTTTCGGGCTAATTCAAATCCGTCCATAACAGGCATGGAAATATCAGTGAGCACGATATCCGGCCGTATTTGCAGGGAAATCTGCAGAGCTTCCATGCCGTTGGACGCTTCAAACACTTCCAGACCGTGCTCTTCCCATGGGATAGTATAACACATTCCCTTTCTGATAAAATCCTCGTCATCAACTAGCAAAAGCTTCATGCGCGCTCTCCTTAGAAAAATATTTTGAAGGTAGCTAAAGAGTATCTGTAGTCTGCGGATGCTCAACAACAGGCTGGGTTATGCGAAAAACGGTGAACACTCCGTCAAGAAAGCAGGAGAGTCCATAGGAGGTTCCATATTTGAGACGGATACGTTCATTGATATTATGGATCGCCAGTCCCCGGGTATGAAGAGGCTTTGAACTGAGAAGACCTTTTATTTCTTTCACATCAGCGGGAATTCCATTATTCGCAACTTCGTAAATAAGAGTTGAGCCTTCTGTGTAGATATGAATCGCCACGATGCCGTCTGTTGAATGAGAAAGGCCATGCACAAGAGCATTTTCGACAAGCGGCTGTAAAAGAAAGCTTAACACGGAAAGTGTTTTTAACGAATCTGCGCAGGCGACAGAAAACAGAATTTTGCTGCCGTACCTGATCTGCTGTATATTAATATAACAAGTGAGATGCTCAAGCTCATATCCCAGCGATACCAGATTATGATTTCCATCTGACTTTAGAGTCATACGCATCATTTTTGACAGATTGGAAACCATAACGCTTGTATTAGCGGAATCTCCCATTTTGGACATCCAGTATATGGTATCTAATGTGTTATATAAAAAATGAGGATTTAACTGAGACTGCAGTGCGTCCAGACGAGATTGCTTTAATCGCAATTCGCCCATATATACTTTGTTATAGAGGTATTCAAGTCTTTCCGCCATATGGTTATAATTGCTGGATAGAATCTGAATTTCCCGGCACCCGCTGACAGCTATGCGGTCAGAGAAGCGCTCCTTTGATAATTCTGTCATGTGCTCGCCCAATCGCTTTAAAGGCGCGGTGATCAGCCTTGAAAAACAGAAGGAGAGCAGCAGCGTAAAAATAAAAATCAGTATTTCGGCAGTTCCAATAGAAAAACGAAAGGTTTGTTTAATGTTGCTTAGCACTTCCGGTGCCGTCAGACTGTATAAAATGGGCCCGTTTTTTAATTGATAGGAAGAAGTAATAACGTCATCTTCAATCCAGCTGGTCGTGCCGGATGACATTTTTTCAGAGAGAGAATCATACGTGGGAAGCGTTCCCCCTTTATCAATATATCCGCCGGCATCCAGCCATATAATAAGCGTGTTTTCTGGCGACACGATAAAATAAGAAATCTGCTCTTCTTTTTGAAATTGTGTCAGAATTTCCTTTAGGCCAGAACCTGTCACAGCCAGCTTGATATAGCCGACATATTCTGATAAATTGGACGGATTTTTAAGGTGGCGCAGTAGATAGATATAATCATGCGCACCGGTGCAGAAAGAAAAATCCCAGTAGGGATCAGAACCAGAATCATTAAGTACGGCATAGTCTTCACTTGTTAATTTGACATTATTATTACTGATAAGACAATCGCCGCTTTCTGTATAAAGTCCGATATCGTGGATATTTTCCACATAACTAAATGGAAGTGAAGAAAGCGCATTGGCAGCATCCAGCTTAATAAATAAATATTCGGAAGAATCAAGGCCGGCGTCAGCAGTAAGATAAGCACGCAGAGACTCTTCAACCAGAGGATAGATAGAAAGTTCTAACGCGTTTGTAAAAACGGCATCTATATTGCTCCCTATTTCATTGATGTTTGCCGTATACAGCGTCTGAAGATCCCTCTTTGCATTTGTGGTAAAGATATTACTTGTAATAGTAAAAATAATGAAAAGCGGAAAAGTGGACAGACAGATAAATAAAAGAATAATCTGCTGATGCATGGTGAAATTTTTCATTCTCTGTGATTCTCCTTTGGCCATATTTTAGCATCTGCCCAAACAAACCGCAACGAGGGGAGGCGAAAAAGGCAAATACGGAACGGAAAAGCAAATTTTTAGGATAAAGAAAACAGATGAAAAAGACAGAAGAGAAGAACGTGGGATATGGAACACAAATACGCAGGTTTTTCGCGATACCGGAGCCTGATAAAATGAATACAACAAGAAAACAAAAAGAAAGGCGGATGATGTATGAAAAAGAGAATGATTTCAGTTGGACTGACCCTGATGCTCGCGATGGGACTGACGGCATGCGGAAACACATCAGGATCTGTTTCTGGCGGGGGCGCGGCAGAAAGTGACAAAGCGACGGAGCTCGTTGTATCCCATTATTATCTGGAGGAAGAGCGGGGGAGTAATGCTTCCGGAGATACATTTTTGACGATGCTCGAAAAGTATGAGGAAGAACACACAGATATTACAATCACGCAGCAAACCATGTCGCAGGCGGATTTTACAACAAAGATTCAGGCGCAGGCTGCGGCAAACGAGCTGCCGGATGTATTTATGGTAAAGGGATCCTGGATAAAAAACTTTGTGGACAACGGGGTTTTAGCTGCCATGGACGACTATCTGGAGAAATATGAATATAAGGATACCTTCAGAGATGATGCGTTTGATGCCTGTGAAGTGAATGGCCAGATCTATGGTATTCCGAATCAGCTCTCCCTCACTTCTGTTGTCTTCTATAATGCAGAACTGTGGAAAGAGGCAGGCTATGATGAGTTTCCGACCACATGGGAGGAGCTCTTTGCAGCAAATGAAACATTTAAAGAAAAGGGAATTGCAACGTTTTCCCTTGGAAATAAGGATAAATGGCCGGCAGAATCCTGTATTATCTCCACAATTGGCGACAGGTATACAGGGACTGACTGGACAAACAGTATCATTGCAAATGACGGAAGCGCAAAATTCACAGATCCAAAGTTTGTTGATGCGTTAGATATGTTTAAAAAGATGTCAGACAGCGGTATGTTTAATGCCGATTGCAATACGATAACAGATACGCAGGCAGCGGAATACTACGCGCAGGGTCAGGCAGCCGCGACAATTTCCGGGCATTGGGAGATCGCAACTCTCCAATCTCTTGCGGACGATGAATTACTTGGCAGTACCAGAGTTGCCCTGCTGCCAAACAATGACGGATCGGAACCGGACAGCTTTTCCGGCGGGTGCGGATGGTATTTTGGAGTGAATGCAAACCTTACAGGAGAGAAGCTGGATGCTGCGATGGAGTTTGTTTTAGCGACATCCGGATATGACGCAAGCGTTTATACGGCGGAGACATATGGACTGCCGTCGGGAAATATTGTAGAGAATGTAGACTTGTCCGGATTCCCGCAGCTGACACAGGATTTTGTCGCGCTGGTAAATCGGGTGTCTCTGACCCCGACTTACGATCTTCAGATGGACGGCGCGGTGATCGAGGTGATGAATACAGGCCTGCAGGATATTTTAAACGGGACTAAAGATGCAGGAAGTGTTGCAGAAGAGATCCAGACAGAACAGGATCAGTTATAAAGAAATTTGAAACGGGCATCCTCCGGACAGGGGATGCCCGCAGTACACAGGAGGCTCTGGAATGGGAAGTATTAGAATGAAAAAGAGCACGATGTTATTGTGCCTACTGCCGGGAGTGGTCTGGTATAGCCTGATTCTGCTTGTGCCTGTTATTCTGGCCGGTTATTACGGGTTTTTCGACTGGAGCGGAGGCGTCAATAAAATATTTGTCGGAATAGAGAATTACATCCATGTGCTGAAGGACTCGGTTTTTATATTATCACTGAAAAATAATCTTTTTTTGGTGGTGGTGTGCCTTGTCGGGCAGATCGGGCTTGCATTCGTCTTTGCGTTTATGCTCAACAGCCGGCATATAAGATGGAAAGGATTGCATCGGACGATGAGCTATTTTCCGGCGGTGCTCTCCGCAGTCGTAGTAGGCTTTGTATGGAGCTTTATCTATGATTACAATTATGGACTGCTCAATGCGTTTCTTGAATTGATCGGGCAGGGAGATAAGGCACAGGCATGGCTGAGCAACAATAAAATTGCGATGGTGCTTGTGGCAGTGCCTCTTGTGTGGCAGTACATAGGCTATTACATGATCATTATAATGTCAGCCATGTCTTCCGTCGATCCGCAGATATTTGAAATGTCCGAGATCGATGGTGCGAGCGGATGGAAAAAAGCAGTGTATATCACACTCCCGTTAATTAAGAATACACTGATCGTATGTGTGACGCTTTGCATTGCGGGAAACATGAAGATTTTTGATCTGATCTATTCCCTGACGGGTGGAGGTCCGGGAAACACAACGAGTGTTATGGCAATGTATGCGTATAAGTCATCCTTTTTATCCTATAAAATGGGATATGGAAGTGCGATGTCTATTGTCATACTGATTATTAGCCTGATGATTGTTGGCGGAAGTCAGGCTTTTATGAGGTATTTTACGAAGGAGGACGAGCGATGAAAAGAAAAAAGAAATTTCATATTGCGTACGCCGTTCCCAACATGGTTCTTCTGCTCTTTTCCTTCACCTGTGTGTTTCCTGCGATATGGTTGATATATTCTTCCCTGAAGGAAAAAACGGAGTTTTACAAGAGTCCTGTTGCATTGCCGGAGAATCCGAGCATCAAATATTATTTATCGGTTCTGTCAGAAAGCGATTTTCTGAAATGGCTTCTGAACAGTATGCGTACGAGCATTCTCTCTCTGTTTTTCATTTTACTTATTGGATTTACGATCGGATATATTCTTTCGAGATATCGTTTCAGAGGAAGAAACTTTGTTTACGCATATTTTTTGATAGGAATGCTGATTCCTGTGCACGCACTAATGGTGCCAATGTACATTATGTTTACAAGACTGGGATTAAACGATCAATGGTTTACGTTGATCCTTCCCTATACGGCTCTCAGTCTGCCGACTGCGGTATTCCTGGTGGAGAGTTATGTGAAATCCATTCCGATGGAAATAGAAGAGGCTGCCGCCCTTGATGGGTGTTCAAGGCTTCGGACAATCTATATGATCGTAATGCCCATGTGCCGTCCGATTTTAATCACGATTGGAATTATTCAGTTTTTTTATATTTGGAATGAGTTTACATTTTCACTGATCCTGATTGATTCCAAGGAGCTTATGACGATACCAGTGGGGCTGACCCTGTTTAAAGGACAGTTTTCCACGGACTATCCCAAGATGATGACGGCGATGGTCCTGGCGATTCTGCCCACAATGATTATTTATTTTATTTTCTCAAAGCAAATTATAAAAGGAATGGTCGCAGGGGCGGTCAAGGGTTGAAAAAGGAGATAAAAAATGAATATGCTGAATCTGAACAAAAACTGGAAAATGCATGAAGAACCAATGAAGTGGAATAAAGATTTTCTCAGCGTGGTAACCAGTCAGAAGGACGGTTGGTATGAATGTGATCTTCCGGTAGACGTAAGAATGCCGCTTTTGGAACAAGGAGTGATCAGGGAGCCCTTAAAGGCGGATTACTGTTTCGAGTCGGAATGGATCGAGAGACGGTCATGGTGGTTTACCAAAGAATTTTCAGGTGAAGGTCTTTGGGATGACAATGATATCATCGAGCTTGTCATAGAAGGGCTCGACACGAGAAGCGATATCTTTATGAACGGACATTATATCGGGACGCACAAAAGCGTTCACTACCCGTTTGTATGTGATGTGAAAGAGTTTTTGAATCCGGGGAAAAACATGGTCGCCGTACGTCTGACAAGCGGTCTTGAGGAGATACGGGAATGCGATGTAGCGGATATCGACTATGTGGTGAGCATGGAGGTCTATAACGGAAGAGAGAGGAGAGGCGACAAGCGGCGTGCATTTGTGAGACGGCCGCAATATACATGCGGATGGGACTGGGGACCCAAGGTGACGACCATAGGAATTACGGGGAACGTATTCTTGCGGGGATACAAAAACATTGCGATTCGCGATGTTAGGGTGGAAACAAAAGAAATCTACTATGGGGAAAGCAAAAAAGATGCGTTGGTGGAAGTAAGCGTCAACGTGGAAGATTTGAATCTGATTGCATCAAAAGAGTGCGACCTGAAAATTGTCTTTGAAAAGGATGGGAAAATAATCTCCGAAGAGGAACTGGACAATTGCCTGCTGACATCCGGAGCAAATTACATAGAAACAGAAATGATCATTCCTGATGCACAGCTGTGGTGGCCGAACGGAGCAGGAAAGCAGCCGTTATATCACGTAAAGATCTGCGCAGTGTCCAGAGAAGACGGCCATGAGGAAAAATGGCCGGAATTTCAATATGGGATCCGTATGATAAAGCTTGATACAAGCCCGCTGGAAAAGGACAACCGCAAATTTGAGATTACGGTGAATGAAATGCCTGTCTTTTGCAAAGGAGGGGATTGGATCCCCAATGATTTTATTTACGCGAGAGTGCCGGATAGAAAATATGAGATTCTTCTTGAGGAAGCCGTGGAGGCAAACTTTAATATGATCCGTATTTGGGGCGGCGGTTTATATGAAAGGGATCTTTTTTATGAGCTTTGCGACCAGAAAGGGATTCTCGTCTGGCAGAATTTCATGTTTGCATGCGCGACGCACCCGGATCATCAGGAATGGTTTAAAACATTGATGAGATACGAGATTGACTACCAGACAAAACGATTAAGAAATCATTGCTGCATAGGATTATTCTGCGGAACCAATGAGGTGCATTGGATCTATAATCCCATTGACAACCCGGGTAAATTTAAGTTTGATTTCACGCAGAATGAGCCTCATGGCCTATATATTGCCAATACTCTTGCAAAGGAGCTTGTGAGACAGAATTGTCCCTCGATTCCATACTGGAACAGCTCTCCGTATGGCGGGAAGACAACGCCGAACGAGGACACGGTAGGAGATATCCATTGGTGGAGGAACGCTTTTATGAGTCCGCACATGGAGGAAAGGATCGAGGCGAAGGATTATGATAAGATCCAGGCAAAATTCGTCTCGGAATATGGATATGTGGGACCATGCTGTCTGGAAAGCACAAAAGAATATATGGACGGACAGCCTTTGGACAGAAAAGGGGCGATATGGCGCCATCATTCCAATGTATTTGAAAAAGGAACGGTAGAGACTGCAATTGCTAAAAATTATGCAGACAATCCGGAAGATCTGTCCATAGAGGATTATATCCTGTATGGGGGAATGGTTCACTCTTTGATGTATGAGTATTCCCTTGAGGCGCTGAGATTTAAACAGCAGTGCTATGGAGGACTTTTCTGGATGTATAACGACGCATGGGGAGAGGTCGGCTGGACTATTATTGATTATTATTTGAGGAGAAAAATTCCGTTCTATGGAGTAAAGAGGGCGCTTGCCCATCGTAAATTTACGATGCGTATTGTGGATGGAAAAGTGATCCTTCAGGGATTGAATGACACGCCGGAGTTAGTTTGTGCAAACGGAAGATTTGGATATGTGTCTTTCGATGGAAAGATAGATATGACGAGAAGCGTGACTTTCCACTTGAAACCCTTTTCGAGAGAGTACGTGCTTACGGAAGCAGTCGGCGATCATGATTTTCAGACGGGCACCTATATGCTCTATGTGGATTCAGATGAGATTGATAATATCTGGTTACGCACGGAAGATAACCGGAGGCTGAAATATGAAAGAAGCGATGTCAGGATCGTTTCGTGCAGGAATGACGGAGAGAACAAAAAAATTACCGTTATGGCGAAAGGCTATGTCCATGGAGTCTATATCAAAGGAGACATGGACTGCGACGACAATTACTTTGACCTTCTTCCGGGAGAATCTAAAACAGTGACGGTCAGGAAAGCGGCAGGGAAAGAACTGGAAGTGGGCAGTGTCAGGTAGAAAATGATCAAAAGCGAAATGCGGCGATCTTGAAGGAAGGAAAGGAAGAAGTCACTATGAAAAAAGAAATGTATGAGAAAATTAGAATGCAGGCGCTTGCCTATTATGACCGGGCGTCGATCGTCCTGACTCCACAGGAAAAATCGTTGGTGGAAGCAGCGGATTTTGGGCTTGATAATATTGAAAAAATTGGACTGATCCTTGTGACATATATCAATACGGAGCGATGCTGCGCCAAAGAAATGGTGTTGTTTCCGGGAATGACCTGTCCGGAGCATACGCATGCGCCAATCCCCGAAAAGGATTATCCCGGAAAGGAAGAAACGTTTCGCTGCAGATGGGGAACCGTATATCTGTATGTGGAAGGAGAGGAGACGAAAGAGCGAAAAGGAAAGATACCGGAAGGGTATGAGGAGACGTATACAGTGTTCCATGAGATTATCCTTCGGGCCGGACAACAGTACACTATATTGCCAAATACAAAGCATTGGTTTCAGGCCGGGCCTGATGGTGCGGTAATATCCGAATTCAGCACGCCGAGCTTTGACGAATACGATATTTTTACGGATCAGAATGTGAAAAGGCTTCCGGAGATTGAGTAGAGGTTTGCGAGAAAAATCACAGATGAATAGTGAAAGGATCTAAATGCATATGAAGATGAGGGCAGCAGTGATGACAGATCTGCAAAAAGTGGAAATACAAGAGAGAGAAATCCCATCGCCGAAAAGTGACGAAGTACTGGTAAAGGTGGAATATGTTGGGATCTGCGGATCGGATCTGCACTATTATGAGTCTGGAAGAATCGGAGACTTTATCGTTGAGACTCCGTTTGTGCTCGGACATGAAGCCGGCGGAACTGTCGTGAAAGTAGGAGAAGACGTAAAAAGACTGAAGGTTGGAGACCGGGTGGCAATGGAACCTGGAAAGACATGCGGAAAATGTGAGCTTTGCAGGCAGGGGAAATATAATCTTTGTAAAAATGTTGCTTTCTTTGCGACGCCTCCGGTGGACGGAGTGCTTCAGGAGTATGTAGCACATGAAGCAGCGCTTTGCTTTAAGCTTCCGGATCATGTTAGCACGATGGAAGGGGCGCTGATCGAACCTCTCGCAGTAGGTATGCATGCGGCCAGTCAGGGCGACGCACATATCGGACAGACAGCGGTGATAACCGGTGCAGGCTGCATTGGGCTCGTATCGATGCTTTCATTGCAGGCAATGGGCGTATCCAGAATTATTGTTGTCGATATTATGGAAAAACGTCTGCAGAAGGCGTTGGATCTGGGGGCCTTCGCGGTGATCAACGGAAAAGAGGAGGATACAGCGGCGCGCATAATGGAGCTGACAGATGGAAAGGGATTTGACCTCGGCATTGAGACAGCCGGATCTCAAGTGACGGCATCGCAGCTCATTTTAGGAGCAAAGAAAGGAGCTGCCATTGTTTTTGTTGGATACAGCGCCTCCGGGGAGATGACATTGCCTGTCGGCATGGCGCTTGACAAAGAGCTTACGTTTAAAACGGTATTCAGATATCGAAATATTTATCCTATGGCAATTGAGGCAGTTGCTTCCGGAAAGATCAGGATCAAAGAAATCGTAACAGATTACTTTGAACTGGAGAATATTCAGAATGCGCTGGATTCCTGTGTAAAAAATAAGTCGGACATTGTAAAGGGCGTTATCAAAGTGCAGTAAAACATTTAAACGAAAGCTGGCCTGGGAACAGACAGGAGAAAAACCGGTCTGTCCCCACAGGTCAACTCCTCTGTTACCTCAGCATCCCCATCAGCTCATCCTTCTCCTGAAGCCCCACGGCACGGCCGACCAGCTCGCCGTTTTTGAAGATGAGGAAGGTGGGGATGTTGGCCACGCTGTAACGCTGGGCCAGCTCGATGTCGGAGGACACGTCCACCTTGCCGACCTTGGCCGTTCCGGCGGTCTCCTCAGCGATCTCCTCCACGATGGGAGCAGCCATGCGGCACGGGCCGCACCAGTCTGCCCAGAAGTCCAGAAGCACCGGAAGCTCGGACTGAAGAACCTCCTGCTCAAAATTTTCTTTTGTTATTTTCAAAGCGCTCATATTAAAATCTCCTTTTCTGGTGTATAATCAATCCACAGGCTTATTATATCCCTTTTGACCGGGAATGTGAATAGGGATGAGAGAGGAAATGAAAGAGAGGAAAAAATTTATGTACGATATGATCGTGATCGGAGCGGGAACGGCGGGACTGTCGGCGGCGATCTACGGCGTGCGGGCCGGAAAGACCGTGCTCGTGCTGGAGGCGAAATCCTACGGCGGGCAGATCATCAACACGCCGGAAGTGGAAAACTATCCGGGGATCCGCAGCATCTCCGGCTTTGAATTTGCCACTGGACTGTACGAGCAGGCGAAGGCGCTGGGCGCGCAGGTCAAATATGAGCGGGTGCTCCGGATCGAGGATCGGGGAGTCGAAAAGACGGTGGTCACAGGAAAGGATGCGTATCCGTGCAAATGCGTGATCGTGGCCACCGGAGCGAAGAACCGGCCGCTGGGCGTGGAACGGGAGCAGGAAATGACGGGAAAGGGCATTTCTTACTGCGCCACCTGCGACGGCATGTTTTTCCGCGGAAAGGATGTGGCGGTCGTGGGCGGCGGCAGCACGGCGCTGGAGGACGCGGCGTTTCTGGCAAATTACTGCGGCACGGTCTACGTGATCCACAGAAGAGACGCGTTCCGCGGGGAGGACCGGCTGGTGCGGGCGCTGGAGAAGAAGGAAAATGTAACATACGTCATGGACAGTCAGGTGGTCGCTCTGAACGGGGAGGAGACTCTCCGGTCGGTGACCGTGGAAAACAAAAAGACGAAGGAGCGGACGGAGCTTCCGGTATCGGGCCTTTTCATCGCCATCGGGCAGATGCCGGACAACGGCGCGTTCGCAGAGCTGGTGGAGCTGGATCCGGCGGGCTATGTGCGCGCGGGAGAGGACTGCCGGACCAGCGCGCAGGGAATCTTTACGGCGGGAGACTGCCGGACCAAGGCGGTGCGTCAGCTTACGACGGCGGCGGCCGACGGCGCGGTGGCGGCTCTCGCGGCCTGCGTCTATATAGACGGGCTGGACTGACGAAAAAGTAGGCTTCCTACCGGCAGGATGCACAATAGCGCAGCATTCTTATTTGGGTAAATCAAACAAAATTTTCAGAAATTTCAAAAAAGTATATCAAATTACCAAAAAATTTGTTATACTGTATTTGTAAGTGCGAAAATAACGATGCGAATGCAAGATGACGACAAGACAAAGGAATCGGCGGACGGTATGCCCCGATTCCTTTGTGTCAGAGGAGCGGGACAGCCGGAAGGAGGAATGTCAGATGTTTGAAAAAGGGGAATATATCGTCTATGGACACAACGGGATCTGCAGGGTGGAGGATATTACCCATTTAAGTCTTTCCGGAGCGGACAAAGAGAGGATCTACTATGTGCTTGTGCCGCTGAACAGCAGCGGAAGCGTCATCTATTATCCTGCGGACAAGGAAAATTCCAAGGCGCGCAGGACTATGACGGCGGAGGAGGCGCTGGAGCTTCTGGACGAGATCCAGGGGATCGAGCAGATGTGCGTCCTGAACGAGAAGCTCCGGGAGGAGATCTACAAGAAGGCGCTCTACTCGGGAGACTGCCGGGAATGGGTGGCGATCATCAAGACGCTGTACCTTCGCAGGCAGGACCGGCTGCACAGCGGCAAACGGGTGGCCGCGGTGGACGAGCGGTATCTGAAGATGGCGGAGGAGGCGCTGTACAGCGAGATGGCCTTTGCCATGGGCAGAAAAAAGGAAGAGATGGAGGATGTGATCACGGATCATATCCGCCGGAAGAAGGAAGCCATGGAGGCGCGCTGAGAGAAGGGGCGCTGGAGGAGCTTATCGCTCCCTCAGCGCCTCCAGCAGCGTCTCAAACTGCTGGGAATGAGAGGCTTTCAGGAGGACAGAGTCCCCGTCCTTCAGGATCCGGGACGCGTCGGACAGAAAGTCCTCTTTGGTGTCATAGTGCAGGCAGCGGGTCTGAGGAGCCGCTTTTTTTGCGGCCTCGTGGATGGCGCGGCTGAGAGATCCGATCGTCACGAGCAGATCGATGTGCAGACCGGCCATGTGCGTTCCGACGGAGGCGTGAAGCGCCTCGGAGTCCGCGCCCAGCTCTCCCATGTCGCCGAGAACCGCCGCCTTGCGCGTCAGCGCGCAGTCCAGCGTGTCGAGAGCGCCCTTCATGGAATCGGGCCCGGCGTTGTAGCAGTCGTCGATCAGCGTGTAGCGGGAAGCGTGGATCACGTTCCCGCGGCCGGCGATGGGCTTTAACGCTTCGATCCCGGCGCGGATCTCATCCAGAGAGAGTCCGAGAGAGAGTCCTGTGCAGGCTCCGGCCATGGCGTTGTAGACGACGTGGCTTCCGGGCAGGGGGATCCGGACGTCCATATTTCCGGCGGGCGTGCAGATCCGGCAGCGGACGCCGTCCAGTCCGAGATTTTCGATGGAGTCGGCGTAGACCTGACAGGAGGGGGAAAGACCGAAAGTCACGGCCCGGTCTTTCAGCGCGATCAGCTTGTCGTCGTCGCCGTTGATGAAGATGCGCGCGTCCGGAGCCGCGTAGTCCAGAAGCTCGGATTTGGCCCGGAAGACGCCGTCGCGGCTCCCGAGAAACTCCAGATGCACGTCCCGGATATTGGTGAACACGCACCAGCCGGGCCGCGCGATCCTGCTGAGCCGGTGCATCTCTCCGAAATGGTTCATGCCAAGCTCCAGCACGGCGGCTTCATGGCGGCTGTCGATCTGAAAGACGGTCAGCGGCAGACCGATCTCGTTGTTCAGGTTGCCGGGGGTTTTCAGCACGCAGAACCGCTGGCTCAGGACCGAGGCGATCATCTCCTTGGTGCTGGTCTTGCCCACGCTTCCGGTGATGGCGACGACGGGGATCGTCAGCGTCTTCCGATAGGCCTCGGCCGCGTCCTTCAAAGCCAGCAGCGTGTTCTTCACCAGAAGGTACGGACCCGCGGGCGTCTCGGGCGGGCGCTCCACGAGAGCGCACAGCGCGCCTCTGGCATAGACATCGGGGACGAAGCGATGGCCGTCCACCCGCTCGCCGGGGACGGCGGCGAAGAGGTCCCCTTCCTGCACCTTCCGGCTGTCGATGACGACGCCGCCGATGTTTTGATCCAGCAGCGCGTCAGGGCCGGAATACTGCGCCTGACATGCCTCTGCAAATTGTCTTAAGGTAAAATGCTTCATACGGCTTTCCTCTATTCATATTTTTTCAGAGAGACCTCAAGGATCCATTCGCACAGATCCCCGAAGGATTTTCCGAGCACGCGGGCCTCCTGCGGCATCAGGCTGGTGGGCGTCATGCCGGGAAGCGTGTTGACCTCCAGCGCGTAGTCCTCGCCCGTCTCCTGATCCAGCATAAAATCCACCCGCGCGTAGCCCTGGATCCCGACGGAGGCGCAGGCCTCCTCCGCGTGCCGCTGGATTCGTCTCGCCACCGGATCCGGCAGATCGGCAGGACAGGTCTCGACGGTGCTTCCCGCCTGATATTTGTTCTTGTAATCATAAAAGCCGGAGAGCGGCGCGATCTCGATGACGGGAAGGGCCCTTCCCTCCACCACCGCGACGGAAAACTCCCGGCCGATGATGCACGCCTCGACGACGACCCGTTTTTCGTAGGAAAACGCCGCCTCCAGAGCGGACTTAAGGCCGTCCGGATCCTCCGCCCGGTAGACGCCCACGGAGGACCCGCCGCAGCAGGTCTTGACCATGCACGGGAAGCGAAGATCGGCGGGGAGCTTAAGCTCCTGTCCCCGTTCCAGCGTGATGCCGGGAGGCGTGGGGACGCCGCAGCTTTTGAACATGGCCTTCGTGATGCTTTTATCCATGCACAGCGCGCTGCTGGCGTGGCCGGTGCCGGTGTAGCGGATGCCGTTGAGGTCAAAGAGCGCCTGGATGCGCCCGTCTTCGCCGCCCTCCCCGTGGAGCGCCAGAAAGACGATGTCGCACAGGCTGCAAAGCTCCAGAACGTTGGGGCCCAGAAGGCTTCGGAAGTCCGGGCGCAGCGCCCTGACCTGCGCAAGATCCGGCGCGCTTTCCGCCACGCCCTGTATGGAGGCCGCCCAGTCCCGGCCGTCCTCAAAGAGAGCTTCCAGAGGAAGGCTTTCCTCCGGGAGTCCGAGAAAGAGATCCGCCAGAACGACCTGATGGCCTTTTTCCTTCAGCGCCCGGTAGATCTCTCTTCCGCTGCTCAGCGACACGTCGCGCTCCGTGCTGATGCCGCCGGCAAGTACAACTATTTTCATATATTCCTCCACATTCATTCTTGTTTTTCAAAGACTGTGGGCGTCCAGCATCTCCTGGATCCGCCTCTGCGTATAAGCTCCGAGGAACTTCTGCTCCTCCCGGGAAAGCTCCTTTGGGAAGATGGGGGCTCCGTATTCCACGATGACCCGGCAGGGCTTCATCTTCGGAAACTGGGCTTCCCAGATCCCGGCGGAGCCGCTGATCGCCATGGGGACGATGGGGCATCCGCTCTTGGACGCCATCTTCATGCTGCCCTCCTTGAAGGGGAGCATCTTCCCGTCCTTACTCCGGGTCCCTTCGGGAAAGATACAGATCGAGATTCCGTTTTTGATATATTCTATGCCCTTGAGGATGGTCTGCATACCGGCCCGGATATCGTCCCGGTCCAGAAACAGGCAGTAGAGCCGTTTCATCCAGTCCCGGAGCAGCGGATACCGGAGCATCTCGGCTTTGGCCACGTATCCGGTCAGATCCGGACACTGGGAGTAGGTCAGAAGAATATCAAAGTAGCTGTTGTGGTTGCCCACGTAGAGGACGGCCTGATCCTTCGGCACGTTCTCCCGTCCGATATATTCGATCTGAGCGCCCGTCAGCCACAGGATCAGCTTAAAGGCCGCCTGCACCATGCGCAGGCAGCTGATGTCCCGGGCGCGGGGGCTGATGCGGCCCACGACCCATTCCGCCAGAAGAACGGGAATGCCGAGGATCAGGTACAGCAGCACGGTCAGTACGACCAGTATAAAACGTATCATAAATGAGGTCTCTCTTTCTCGTCATATTTTCGGGCCGTCCGGTCAGCCGAAGCGTCCGAACAGCTCGGTCATCTGCTTTAGGCCGGCGGCCATGCCCTGGTCCAGAAGGCCGGCCCGGAAGCGGAACTCCCAGTTGCCGGACGGAGTGCCCGGGATGTTCATGCGGGCCTCGCTCCCCAGCTTCAGCAGATCCTGCACCGGGAAAATGGCATATTTGGCGATGGTGCCCAGACAGGTACGGATAAAATCCCAGCTGACGCTGGAGGCGTCTGTATTCATGTAGCGGCGCACCTTGTCGCGGTTCTGCTCGTTGGTATTTGCGTACCAGCCGCAGCTGGTATCGTTGTCGTGGGTGCCGGTGTAGCAGATGCAGTTGCGGGTGTCCAGCTGGTGCGGCAGGAAAGTGCTCTCGCCGGCGCCGTCGAAGCCGAACTGAAGGACTCTCATGCCGGGAAAGCCCAGGGAATCCCGCAGCTTTTCCACCTCGGGTGTGATGATGCCAAGATCCTCGGCAAAGATCGGAAGCTCGCCACCCAGCGCGTCCCGGATGGCGAGGAACAGCTCTTCGCCCGGCCCCTTCTTCCACGTGCCGTTCAGCGCGGTCTCCTCCCCGGCTGGCACGGCCCAGTAAGCCTCAAAGCCGCGGAAATGGTCGATGCGGATGTAGTCCACCTGGTCGAGCTGATTGCGGACCCGCTCGATCCACCAGCGGTAACCGTCGGCCTTCATGGCCTTCCAGTCGTAGAGCGGATTGCCCCAGAGCTGTCCGGTGGCGCTGAAATAATCAGGCGGCACGCCGGCCACCTCCAGCGGATGTCCCTTGGAGTCCAGACGGAACATCTTCCTGCTGCCCCACACGTCGGCACTGTCGGGGGAGGTGAAGATGGGGATATCGCCGATGATGGCGATCCCTTTTTTGTTGGCGTACTCCTTCAGATCGTACCACTGACTGAAAAACATAAACTGGACGAAGCGGTAGTAATCCACCTCCTCGCCAAGAAGCGAAAGCCATTTTGCGCGCTCTGCGGCGGTCGGATCCGCCAGAGAGTCCTCCCACTCGTACCACGGAAGGCCGTCGTGATAATCCTTGCCGGCCATGTACAGGCAGTAATCCTCCAGCCAGAACCGGTTGCTCTCCTGAAACGCCTCGTACTCTTCCAGAAGGTTCTTGTCCGCGGTGTGGCAGAAATGGGCGTACGCCTTTTTCAGAAGCCCGGTCTTGTAGGCGGTGACCAGATCGAAATCCACCCGGTCCTCGCTGAAGGGCGGGACCGTTCCGAGATCCTCCCTTGTCAGAAGCTTCTCTTTGATCAGAAGCTCCGGGCTGATCAGGAGGGGCTGTCCCGCGAAGACGGAAAAGCTCTGGTAGGGCGAATTGCCGTTTCCGGACGGGCCAAGCGGAAGGATCTGCCATAAATGCTGCCCTGCGGCAGCCAGAAAATCAATAAAATCATAGGCTCCCTGCCCCATATCGCCGATGCCGTAGGGCGACGGGAAGGAAGTCGGATGGACCAGGACGCCGCTGTATCTGTGGTTGGTCTTATCCTCTGCTGCAACCTTAAAATGCATACTGTTCTCCCCCGGTATTCTAAATATTCTGACGCGCGTTCGGGCCGCGCGCTTCTTCTTTCTCCCCATTATACTTTACCCGTCCGGCGAATACAAGAAAGAAGAGAGGTCTGAAATACTTTTTTTGCACATAAGATAGAGCAAATGGTGAGGAGAAGATTGGTGCATGAGAAAATGGTGTCTGATGCTGTTGATCGTACTGCTGCTTGCCGGATGCGGGATGGAGACGCAGGACGGAGAGAAGATCAGCGATCTGGAATTTACGGTGCTGGAGCCTGACAAGGTGCCGCAGGAGCTCCGGGACGTGCTGGAGGAGAAAAAGACGGCTCCTTTCAAGGTGACCTACGAGGACGAAGGATATCTCTATATCTGCGTCGGGTACGGCGAACAGGAGACAAGCGGTTACAGCATCGCCGTGGAGGATCTGTATCTGACCAGCAACGCCATCTGCGTGGACACGGAGCTTTTGGGGCCGGGAAAGGGGGAGACCACCGCCGGGGCGACCACCTGTCCGTACATCGTGCTGAAGCTGGAATATATGGAAAAATCAGTCGTCTTTGAATGACGCCGGGCGGAGCGGTCCGCGCGGCATGGAAAAAGAAAACAGGAAAGGAAGCAATTATGGAGCTGGAACGCAAATTTATCACGCTGAACCACGGCAAGGGGAGGGCGGTCAGCCAGCTGACGCTGGAGGAGGATCTCAACGTGCCGGATCAGAAGCCGGACATTTTCCGCATCGTCCACAGACAGGGCGAATTCTGCCCGGACGAGATCAAGGGAGAGGCGGGAAAGGTGAAGGTGCGGGGGATGTTCGTCTACCGCATCCTGTACATCGGAGAGGGCAACGGCCGGATGCCGGATATTCTGGAGGGGAGCATCCCGGTGGACGAGACGATCTTCTTAAACGAGCTGGAGGAGGGAGACACGGTGGATTTCCGCTGGAATCAGGAGGATCTGCACGCGTCGGCCATCCACTCCCGCAAGGCGAATATCAAGAGCGTGCTTTCGCTGACGGCGGAGGCCTTCCGGGAGCAGCCGGTCCCGCTCGTGGAGAAGCCGGAGGAGACGAAGGATCTGTATCTGAGGACGTGTCCGGTGCGGCTGCAGCAGGAGGTCATACATAAAAAGGACACTCTGCGCGTGCGGGAGGATCTGAACCTGCCTCCGGGAAGACCCAACATCCGGCGGCTGATCTGGAAGGAAATGCGGCTTCAGAACACGGAGGTCCGCCAGGACGAAGGAAAGCTGGTGGTCAAGGGCGAGCTGGTAGTATTTTTTCTCTATGAGAGCGAGGAGGACGGAGCGCTCCAGTGGATCGAGCAGGGGATCCCGTTCCGGAACGAGGTGGAGTGCGATGTCTGCCGTGCGGATCTGGCGGGGAAATCCGAGGCGACGCTTCTGCGGGCGGAGCTGGAGCTCCAGCCGGATTACGACGGGGAGCCGCGCACCGTGCGGGTGGAAGCGGTGCTGGAGCTTCTGATGCGGTATTTTGAGGATCGCACGTGCGAGGTGCTGTGCGACGCGTACAGCCTCTCGAGAGAGATCCTGCCGGAGAGACGGACGTATCTGTGGGATCATGTGCGGCAGGTGTCGGATTCCCGGGCCAGAGTGTCGGGCCGGATGAAGCTCTCCGAGGCGGAGGCGGGAGTCATGCAGATCCTGAGCACCGGCGCGCAGATCCACGGCGACTATGTGGAGAAGACGGAGAAGGGGCTTCTGATCCAGGGGAGCGTGGAGCTGTGGGTGCTGTACGCGACGGCGGACGACGCTCAGCCGCTGGCCTGCGCCTCGGATTCGTTTCCGTTTGAACACACGGTGGAGCTCCAGAAGGACAGCGAGGAGTGCTCGTGGCAGATTTTTCTCTGTCTCGATCAGCTCATGGCGGGCATGCTGGACGCGCGGGAGCTGGAGATGAAGGCGGTCCTGCAGGCGCAGGTGCTGTTCGGGAGCGCGCAGGAGTTGGAGCTGGTGGAGGAGCTGGCCGAGGAGCCGCTGGATATGGAGCGGATCCGCCGCCTTCCCGGCATGGTCATCCATGTGGTGCAGCCCGGGGAGACGCTGTGGGACATCGCAAAGAGCCACGCCGCCACATGCCGCTCAGTGGAGGAGCTAAACGGCCTGAAAGACGACGCCCTGAAGCCGGGCAGCAAGCTTCTGCTGGTGAAGGAGACGGCGGGAAAGCGGGAAGACGGCTGAACGGCTGCGTTGTTACGATCCACAGCCCTCCGCCCGCATGCGCACTCGTCGCCGCTTACGAGGCAGTTCAGTCTGCGTGAATCGTAACGTGATGTTTGCAAAATCCTCCGGGCATAGTATAATACAGGAAAACAAAAGCAAAACCTATCACTCGGTCTTGGAGGGAACTGTCGATGAAGGATAAAATACAGCTGAAGGCGCTGGGGAAGATCAATCTGGGTCTGGATGTGCTCAGAAGAAGAGAGGACGGCTATCACGAGGTGAAGATGATCATGCAGACCGTGGGGCTCTGCGACGACCTTGTGATCAGCCGCACGAAAACGCCGGGCATTCAGGTGAAGACGAACCTGTATTACCTGCCGGTCAATGAGAACAATCTGGTCTGCAAGGCCGCGAAGCTTCTGATGGACGAATTTCAGATCGGCGGCGGCCTGTCCATCCGGCTCCACAAGCGGATCCCGGTGGCGGCCGGGATGGCGGGCGGCAGCTCGGACGGCGCCGCGGTGCTGTGGGGGCTGAACCAGATGTACGGGCTTGGGCTGTCCCGCAGGGACCTGATGGAGCGCGGCGTGCGGCTGGGGGCCGACGTGCCCTACTGCATCCTGAGGGGGACCGCTCTGGCGGAAGGGATCGGCGAGAAGCTGAGCGTGCTTCCGCCCATGCCCAAATGCATTCTCCTGATCGCAAAGCCGGGGATCAGCGTATCCACCCGCTTCGTCTATGAGAATCTTCACGCCAACGATCTGCGGCCGGAGCAGCATCCGGACGTGGACGTGATGATTGAGGCTCTGCGGGCGCGGGATCTGCGGGCGCTTTCGGCTTCCATGGGAAACGTGCTGGAGACGGTGACGGAGCCGGCCCATCCGGTGATCGGCAGGATCAAGCGGAGCATGGAGGAGAGCGGCGCGCTGGGGGCCATGATGAGCGGAAGCGGGCCGACGGTCTTTGGGATCTTCGATTCCCGCGCGAAGGCCCAGCAGGCCATGCGCCGGCTCAAGGCGGAGAAGCTGGCAAAGCAGCTCTTTCTGACGACGCCGTACAACGTGCGCCGGACGTGAGGCACATAAAAATAACGATTCAGCCATGCATCTCGAAAGCCCGCATGGCTGGATCGTGACGCATAAAAAAAGACAGACCGGGCATACTGGAACAAAAAGGATGGACGATGGTTCATCCTTTTTGTGTGCAGCGAAGGAGGGGTATCTATGGGCGACATTGCTTCCGCGCTTTCTGAAAACCGCAGATGGGCGGCGGAGCGCTTTGCGCGGTGCGGAGATATTTTACAGAGACAGGTCTTTCTGGACGACGGGAGGCGGGAGGGACTCCTCGTCTATGTGGAGGCGGCGGTCAGCAATCTGATGCTGGAGGAGCATGTGATCGGGCTTTCCGACGTGCAGCCTCTGTCCTCCTACAAGGAGGCGCAGGAGGCGCTGCTGGCCGGAAACGGCATCCTGTTTCTGGAGGGGGACGAACGCGCGTACAAAATCTCCAGCAAGGGCTATCCGGGGATCGGCGTGTCCAAGGCCGAGAGCGAAAAGGTCATGCGGGGATCGCGGGAAGGCTTCACGGAGAGTGAGAAGATCAATGTGGCGCTGATTCGGAAGCGGCTCAGAGACCCGAGGATGAAGGTGGAGGAGCAGACGGTGGGGAGCCGCTCCCATACGATGACGGCGCTGATCTACATGGAAGATCTGATCTATCCCAGGCTTCTGGACACGATCCGGGAGAGAATGGACAGCTACGAGATCGACGGCATCATGGACAGCGGGATGCTGGAGCAGCTGACGGAAAAGCACTGGCTCTCCCCGTTTCCGCAGTTTCAGTCCACGGAGCGGCCGGACCGGGCGGCGGCCGCGGTGCTGGAGGGGCGGATCGTGCTGGCGGTGGACCATTCGCCGACGGTCCTGATCTTCCCTTCGGACTACAACAGCTTTTTTCAGACCTGCGACGACTGGTACAACCGGTTCGAGATCGCGTCTTTCGCGCGGTTCCTCCGGTTTTTTGCGGCGATCCTCGCCATGAGCTTTCCGGCCATCTATGTGGCGGTCACCACATGGCACACGAGCCTTCTTCCTACCAATCTGGTGCTGTCCATGGCCGAGGCCAGGCGGGGCGTTCCGTTTCCGTCGGTGGGGGAGGTGCTGCTCATGGAGATTTCCTTCGAGCTGATCCGGGAGGCGGGCATCCGGCTGCCCGGCCCCATCGGAAATACCATCGGCATCGTGGGCGGACTGATCATCGGCCAGTCGGCGGTGGCGGCCAACGTGGTGAGCCCCATCGTGGTCATCGTGGTGGCGTTCACGGCGCTGTGCTCCTTTGCGATCCCCAACGAGGAGTTCGCCTCCGCGTTCCGTCTGCTGAAATACGGATGCATCTTCATGGGAGCGTGGCTGGGGCTCTACGGCGTGCTCCTGTCGTATCTGTGGGTGCTGATCCATCTGTCCCACCTGAACAGCTTCGGCATCCCGTATCTGATGCCCTACGTGGCCTCGGATCTGAACGGCTA
This sequence comes from Eubacteriales bacterium, assembly GCA_030524125.1. GTDB lineage: Bacteria > Bacillota > Clostridia > Lachnospirales > Lachnospiraceae > Hominiventricola. The sequence continues at coordinate 43,450 of JAUNHB010000005.1, forward strand.
TGAGGATGAGAAAGATTCGCTTCTCCGGTTCCCCATGCGGATGCTCACGAGGCGTCCGGTGTTCGCCAGACGGGACGCCAGGATCAAACTGCGGAGGAAAGACTGACATGTTTTCGGGAAATGAACAAATATCCGTCCGGCAGCTGGGCCGGAATTATACGATCCTGCTGATCAGTCTGGGAGCGCTGCTGGTCCCGGCGTCCACGGACCGGGGAAGCCTGCCGTCGGTGGCGGCCGCGCTTCTTCTTCTGCTTGGCTATCTGCTCTGGACGGCGGGCACGCCCCGACCGGGATCCGCGTTTTTAAAGGCGCTCTGCTACGGACATTACTGGCTTCTGGGAACGCTGGCGGCGCGCATGACGGGGCTTCTGATACAGGAATTTCTGCTGACCGGCACAGAGCTGCCCGTGATCCTCTGCTGGTTTTATGTGTTTGTCTTCTATAATCTGTACAAGGGACTGGAGTGCCGCATTCGGGTCAGCGAAATCTTATTTCCGTTTTTTCTCGTCCTGCTCGCGCTGCTGACGGTCCTGATGCTGGGGGAGACGGAGCTGTCGCGGTGTTATGAGCTGACGTGGTCTGTGGACGCCGGACGGATCCGGTCGGGTTACGAGCTGTTCTGCTGGCTGGCGGCGGTGCAGAGTCTCTGGCATCTGCGCGGGAGCGTCGCGGAGGCGCCGCCTGCTAAGTGGAGGCGGGCCGTGGTGCGGATCTGGGCGGCGGGGGCGGCCGCTTCCCTTTTGTGGGGAGTCTTTACCTATAGTATCTATGGGAACGCCGGGAGAACGGGGCTTGTGTTTCCGCTGGCCTCCGCCATGACGCTGGCTCATTTTCCGGGAAATGTGATCGGAAGGCTGGACGCGCTGTTCGTCTTCGCGTGGGTCGTCGGACTCTTTCTTCTGTGCAGCACGCTGTTTGCGCCGCTTCGGACGGGGGAGCCGGACCGCCGGGGAAAATACCTGCTGTTCGCGCTGCTGGCCGCGTCGCTCGGTCTGGCGCTCCGGGACGACTGCCTGGACGTTGGGCTTGCGCTTCTCTACCGCGTGTCCACGCCGGTGCAGATCGCGGTCCTGCTCTGGCAGACGGCGCGGACCGGAGGAAAAAAGAAGACGGTCCCGGCGGCAGCGGCGGTGGCGATCCTGGCAGGGCTTGCCTGCGCCGGCTGCGGCAGACAGGAGCTGGAGCAGGCGAGCATCGCGGAGAGCATCGGCGTGGACGCCGGGGAGGAGGAAACCTATCTGGTGACCTTCTGCTTCGGCGGGACCGGGGAGGAGCGGGAGGAGCCCTTCGCGGCCGGGGCGGATTCGCTGGAGGAGGCGCGCGAGATCTACCGGGAATATCATCAGAAAAATATGGACTTCAACCATCTGAAAAACTTTTATTTCTCAGAAGAGCTTCTCCGGTCGGAGGAATTTCCAAAGCTTCTGGAGGAGATCCAGGTGGACGGCAGCTATTCCCGCGGGATCTCGGCGTATGCGTCGGAGGGGAGCGCCGGGGAGGCGGCTTCGGCAGAGGATCAGCCGGACGAGGGGACGCCGGTCCACCGTCTTTTGAACGCGTTCTACAACGGCGGGGAGTGCAGGATTCCCGTCGTGACGGAGGACGGGCGGTATAAGGGGGAGCTTTTGTGGCAATACTGGCATCAGTGACTTGAAAAGGAGATCTGGAATATGAAAAAGAAGATCGTCATTCTGGTGTTGTCCGCCGCGATCGGGCTGGGCGCGGCGGCCTGCCTGGGCAGAAGCTGCGCCCAGCCGGGCCCGGAGCCGCTCCTGTCCTGGTGGACGCTCATGTACGAGCGCCCCAATCCGGACCGGCTGCCGGTAAAAGTAAGCTTCTGGTGGGCAAAGGGGACTTGAATAGTTTTCGCAAACAGGCTACAATAAACACAAGAATCGTGTTTGCCCGGGGTCGGCTGGAGGTATGGAAGCGCCGCGGGCAGATGGGGGGACTTATGACAAAAGAGGTGATGGTGACGCTGTCCGGTCTTCAGCTGGGAGACGGGGAGAACGAGGTCATCGAGACGGTACATATCGGAGAATATTATGAGAAGGACGGCACGCATTATCTGTTTTTCGACGAGCTGATCGAGGGAAACGCCCGGCCGGTGCGGAACATGCTGAAGATCGCGCCGCAGAAGCTGGAGGTGCGGAAGCGCGGGCCGGTGTCGGCGGAGCTGGTGTTCGAGGAGGGGGCGGTCAACGAGACGGCCTACAGCATCCCTTACGGAAGCTTCCTCGTGGCGGTGCGGACGACGGGCGTGAGACTGAGCGTGGAGGAGGAGAAGGTGGAGCTGAACGCCTCCTATGAGCTGATCGTCAACGGAGAGCACTGCTCCGACTGCGACATCCGGGTGGTGGCGGAGCCGAGACATTCTTACAGACTGCAGAGGGAAACCAGATGAAGACGAAAGCGAAGCAGAAAAAACATCAAAGCTGCGGTAAAAAGCCGCAGGCGGCCCCGAAAAGAGCGGGCGGGGCGCAGGTCCCGGGAGAGTGGCTTTACGCGACGCCTCTCGAGGGCGCGCCGGAGCGGATCTACCGGCTTTTGAAGGACAGCCCGTGGGACGCGGAATACTGGGCGGAGGCCGGGGTGCTGGAGATCGGACTTCCCGGGGCCGGGTCGGTGGATCTGGAGGATCTGGGCGGCACTCTTGGAAACGAGGAGGACGACGGGTGGCTCCGGGAGCAGGGAGCGCGCTCCGTCTGCGCCGTGACCATACGGCCCGAAGATTTCCCGGAGGCGAGAAAGGTCATGGAATACATAGGAGAGCGCCTGGGAGGCTGCTTCTGCGGGGACACCGACGATTTTGAACCGCAGGTGAGGGCCCCGCGCCGGGAGGAAGAGGCGCAGGAACATGGATAAATACGAGATACTGAAGAAATATTTTGGCTATGACGGATTCCGCCCGGGGCAGGAGGAGCTGATCGACGCGATCCTGTCCGGACGGGACGCGCTGGGCATCATGCCCACCGGCGCGGGAAAATCCGTCTGCTATCAGGTCCCGGCCCTTCTTCTGCCGGGGATCACCATCGTCATATCGCCGCTGATCTCGCTGATGAAGGATCAGGTGAGAGCCTTGAACGAGGCGGGAGTCCACGCGGCCTATATCAACAGCTCGCTGACGGAAACGCAGATCCGCCGGGCCATGGAGCTGGCCTGCGAGGGCCGCTACAAGATCATCTACGTGGCTCCCGAGCGACTTCAGACCCCGCTTTTTCTGCATTTGACGGAGCGGGTGCAGATCAGCATGGTGACGGTGGACGAGGCGCACTGCATCTCCCAGTGGGGGCAGGATTTCAGACCCAGCTACCTGAATATCGTGGAGCTGGTGTCGAGGCTTCCGGCGCGCCCGGTGGTCAGCGCGTTCACGGCCACGGCTACGGAGGAGGTCCGCCAGGACATCCTGTGCGTGCTGGGACTGCGGGAGCCGAAGGTGCTGGTCACCGGCTTCGACCGGGAAAACCTCTATTTTGAGGTGCGCACGGGCGGCAAGGACGCGGAGCTTCTGCGCTATGTGAAGGAGCACCGGGAGGAGAGCGGCATCATCTACTGCGCCACCCGGAAAAATGTGGAAGCCGTCTGCACGGCGCTTCAGATGGAGGACGTTCCGGCCACGAGGTATCATGCCGGCCTGTCTGCGGAGGAGAGAAGACGAAATCAGGATCAGTTCCTCTTTGACGAGAAGCCCGTCATGGTGGCCACCAACGCCTTTGGCATGGGCATCGACAAATCCAACGTGCGCTACGTGATCCACTACAATATGCCCCAGAGCATGGAAAATTATTACCAGGAGGCGGGGAGAGCCGGACGGGACGGCGCGCGGGCCGAGTGCATCCTGCTCTACTCGGCGCAGGACGTGCGGATCAACCAGTTTCTCCTCGACGAGAAGGAGATCCGGGAGGAGCTGACGCGCGAGGAGGCGCAGGCGCTGCGGGAACGGGACGCCCAGCGCCTGAAGCGCATGACCTTCTACGGGACGACGAAGGACTGCCTGCGGGCGTACATTCTGAACTATTTCGGGGAGAGAGCGCCCCGCCGGTGCGAGAACTGCTCCAACTGTCTCCATGAATTTGTGGAGGAGGATGTGACGGAGCTGTGCCGGGATGTGGTCCGCTGCATCCGGAGCATGAGGAGAGGCTACGGCGCGGGGACGGTCGCGTCCGTCCTCCACGGCAGCGGGAACGCGAAGCTGAAGTCCTGCGGCCTCGACCGGCTGGACTGCTTCGGCAGTCAGTCCGGGACGGCGGAATTCCGGATCAGGGAGGTCATCGGGGAGCTTCTGGCGGAAGGTTATCTGGCCGCGACACCCGACAAGTACGCGCTCCTTAGTCTGACCGGATCGTCCGGGGAGCTTTTGGAGCGTCAGACCATCATGAAATTTTCCATGCCGAAGGAGAAGAAGGCGGCCGCTTCGGGAAGGCGCGGGAAGGGCGCGGCGTCGGAACTGGACTCCGCCGCCTGGCAGCTGTTCGAGCGGCTCAAGGCGCTGCGCCTTCGGATCGCCGGAGAGCAGAAGGTGCCGCCCTACATCGTCTTCACCGACAAGACCCTCATCGATATGTGCGTCCGGCGTCCCGCCAGCCGGTCGGAGATGCTGGCCGTCTCCGGCGTGGGCGAGGCGAAATTCGAGCGGTACGGGGAGAGGTTTCTGGAGGAGATCGGGAGGTAAAGGAATATTCTCTTGACGTTTTCTCATTTGTTTTATATACTGGGATTATATTATTAAAATACTTTAAAAAAGAGGTATAAAATGAGAGAGACGTATACGATCGGTCTGGATTACGGAACACTGTCAGGGCGCGGAGTGCTGGTGCGGTGCAGGGACGGAGCGGTTCTGGCGGATGCGGTAAAGGAGTATACTCACGGGGTCATGGACCGGACGCTGCCGGACGGGAAGACTGCGCTGCCTCCGGGCTGGTGTCTGGAATACCCGGCGGATTATCTGGAGGTGCTGGACTTTGTAGTGCCCGCCCTTCTCCGGGACAGCGGCGTTGCCGGGAAGGACATTGTGGGGATCGGCATCGATTTTACGTCCTGTACGATGCTGCCGGTGGATGCGGACAATGTGCCGCTCTGCCAGAAGGCGGGATACGGGGGACGCCGGAATGCTTACGCCAAACTGTGGAAGCATCACGGAGCCCAGGTACAGGCCGACCGGATCAATGAGCTGCTGCTTCGCACCGGACAGGCGGCAAGTCCCCGGTTCGGAGGAAAGATCTCCCCGGAGCTGATGGCGCCGAAGGCGCTGGAGACGCTGGAGGAGGACCCGGAGCTCTACCGGAAGGCGGACGAGATCCTGGAGGCGGGAGACTGGGTGACCAGAGAGCTGACAGGTTCCCGGGAAAGAAGCTGCTCCATGGCCGGATACAAAGCGTGGTGGAACGAGCGGGACGGCTATCCGGACCGTGAATTTTACGGGGCGCTCCACCCGGGCTTTGCGGATTTTGCCAGGGATAAGATGCCGGGAAAGATCTGCCCGATCGGCCGGAGGATCGGAGGACTCTCTGAAAGCTGGGCGGACCGGCTGGGACTGGAGCCGGGAACCGCAGTGGCCCCGGCGGTCATCGACTCCCATGCGGGATTTCCCGGCAGCGGCATCTGCGGAGAGGATCAGATGATGCTGGTGCTGGGGACATCCAGCGTCATGGCGGCGCTGAGCAGACGGCCTTATTCGGAGATGGGCGTCTGCGGCGGAGTGAAGGACGCTCTGGTGCCCGGATATTACGCGCTGGAGTCGGGTCTGGCCGCGGTGGGCGATCTGTTCGGCTGGTTTACAGAAAACATGATTCCCGCCAGGTATGAGGAGCAGGCGCGCCGGGAAGGGATCGGCATTCACGCGCTGCTCTCTGCAAAGGCGGCGGAGCTTGAGCCGGGCGGAAGCGGACTCGTTGCGCTGGACTGGTGGAACGGAAACAAGACGCCGTTCGTGAACGGAGACCTGTCCGGCGTCCTCCTCGGGCTGACCCTGCGGACCAGACCGGAGGAGATCTACCGGGCGCTCATAGAAGCCACCGCCTTCGGGACGAAGCGAATCATGGAGCTGTACGAAAAGGCGGGGGTCTCTGTCCGGGAGATCGTGGCCAGCGGCGGGATCTCCATGAAAAATCCGCTGCTCATGCAGATTTACGCGGACGTGCTCGGAAAGCCGCTGAAGGTGGCGGCCAGCAGTCAGGCGGCGGCTCTTGGCTCGGCGATTTACGCCGCACTGGCCGCGGGAGGAGAAGAAGGAGGGTACGATTCCTACGAAGACGCGGTGCGCCACATGAGCCGGGTCCGGGAGGAGGTTTATATGCCCCGCGTGGAATATGCGGAAAAATATAAAAAATTATATGCACTTTACTGTAAATTTGGTAAAATACTAGGTGAAAGCCACAAGGAGCTGCTCCTGGGACTAAAGACGATATAAACGGGGCAGGAAGAGTAGAGATGCGAGGGAGACAGGCATATGGGACTTAGCAATATGGAAGTAAAGCGTATGAACCGGAACAACATTCTGCGCTATATTTTGGAAAAGGAAAGCGTGTCCAAAAACACTGTCGCTTCCGCGCTGGATCTGAGCGTTCCCACAGTGGCCCAATGTCTGAAAGAGCTTCAGGAGCTGGGGCTTGTGGAGGAGGAAGGAGCGATGAAGTCCATCGGCGGCCGGAAAGCGATGGCGTTCCGGGCGGTCAAGGACGCGAAGGCGGCGCTGGGGGTGGATATCACGAGAAATCACGTCAACATCGTGATCACGGATCTGGCCATGCGCCTGATCTATTCCAGACGGGTGAACATCCGCGTCTGCGACGAAGCTTCGTTCGAGCGTCTGCGGCAGGTGATCTGCGAGGCCATCGAGGCAAGCCGGATCCCGCAGGACCGCATTCTGGGCATGGGAGTCTCGCTGCCTGCCATTATTGACGGGACCGGCAAAAAGATCTTTGGTATGCACGAGCAGATGAGCATCAGCTACGAATTTTACGAGAGCGTAAAAGACTGGTTTGATTTTCCGGTTTTCATGGGGAACGACGCGGACAGCGCCGGGAGAGCGGAGAGCGCCGTGCGCAAGGTCAGAGGCAACAGAGTCTATTTCTTTGTCAGCCCTTCGGTGGGAGGGGCGGTCATCCTGGACGGGAAGACCTTTTACGGAAAGAACCGACGGGCGGGCGAGTTCGGTCACATGATCCTGGTGCCCGGAGGGAAAAAATGCTACTGCGGCCGTGTGGGATGCGTCAACGGCTACTGCTCCACGGAAAATCTCTCGGATCTGACCGGCGGCGATCTGGATCTTTTCTTTCGCAGGCTGGAAGAAAAGGACGAGGCGTGCATGGAGGTCTGGGACCGGTATCTGGACTATGTGGCGCTGGCGGTGCACAACCTGCTCACCTCGTTCGATATGGAGATCATCATCGGCGGGTATCTGGGACAGTATATCGGAAAATATATGGATGATCTGTTCCGGAGAGTCAGGAAGCTGGACGGCTATGTGACCGATCCGCATTTTATCGAACCGGCCATCCTGAAGTATGAGGCCTCGGCCATCGGCGCGGCCATGGTCTTCACGGAACAGTACATAGCCGGTATTTAAACAGGGAAAACGACAGAGAGCAGTTCTTTCTATGAAGATAGAGGAACTGCTTTTTTTGAGGTTTTTTCGTCATGTTTCCACGGCGGGATTATGAGAAATGCACAAAAGCGGATGCTGAAAAATGGAGATTTCTTACAAAAAACCCTCTGTTTTTAAAGTTATAGTTGACAAAGTACACATAGAAGTCCTATAATGAAATTACTTTAAAAAATAGATTTAAAAAGTTATTTGAAAAAATAAAACGGGGAGGAGAATAAAAAGATGAAAAGCGCGGTATTTTACGGAAGACACGATATCCGGGTGGAAGAGCGGCCGATCCCGCAGATCGGGCCGGAGGAAGTGCTGATCAAGGTCATGGCCTGCGGCGTGTGCGGATCGGATCTGCATATTTACGAAGGAGATCAGGGATCCACGACGACAGTGCCGCCGCTGGTGCAGGGACATGAGTTTTCCGGCGTGGTGACGGAAGTGGGAAGCGCGGTGACGAACTGTCAGGTGGGAGACCGGGTCTGTGTGGATCCGGCGGACAACTGCAACGACTGCTACTACTGCGCGTCCGGCATGATGGGCCACTGCGAGCACATGGGAGCCATCGGCACGAACATTGACGGAGGATTTTCCCAGTACTGCAAGGTGAAGGCGAGGCTGATCCATCATCTGGCGGACAGCGTGACCTTTGTGGAGGGAGCCATGGCGGAGCCGCTGGCCTGCTGCATCAACGGGGCGGACCGCAGCGACATCAAAGTGGGAGACAATGTGGTCGTGTACGGAGGCGGCATGATCGGGCTTCTGCTCCTGCAGCTGGCAAGACTGAAAGGAGCCAGCAGAGTGGCGCTGGTGGAGCCGGTGGAGGAGAAGAGAGAGTCCGCCCGGAGGCTGGGCGCGGATCTGGTCATCGATCCGGTGCATCAGAACGTGAAGACGGCGCTTCTGGAGAACGGCTTTTTCCATGTGCAGGTGGTGATCGAGACCTGCGGGCGCAGGGATACCTCCGAGGAGGCCATGGACATTGTGGACCGGCGAGGAACGGTCGTCCTGTTCGCGGTATCCGCCGTGGACGCGGCCATCGACCTGAAGACGTATCAGCTTTTCCAGAAGGAGCTGACTGTCAAAGGCTCTTACTGCAGTCCCTACGATATGGGCAGAGCGGTGGAGCTTCTGAACGCCCACCGGCTCGACGTGACGTCCATGCTGGGCGGGATGGAGCCGCTGGAGGGGCTTTCGGAGGTGCTGGCCAGCCCTCAGAAGAGAGCGAAGGGCAAATATGTGATTCTCCCCAACGGAAATCCCGGGGAGTGACAGGATCCGTATATTGCAGAGGAATCTGTAAATATAAAGAAAATCAGGAGGAAAGAAACATGAAGAAGAAGGTATTGGCAGGATTGCTGGCGGCAGTAATGGTCATGGGGCTGAGCGCGTGCGGATCGGGAGAGACCGCAGCCACGGAGACGGGAGACGCACAGACGACGGAGGACGGCGCGGAAGCGGAGACAGGAGCGGAAGATGCGGCGGCGTCGGGCGAAGGACTTCATATCGGACTTGCGATCCAGACGCTGAGCAACCAGGTATGGGCGCAGCAGATGGAGGAGATCACGGCCAGGGGCAAAGAGGACGGCAATCAGATCACTGTGGTGGACTGCGACGAGAACGCAAACACGCAGATCGACCAGATCGAGAACTTCATCACTTCGGGCGTGGATGTGATCATCGTCCAGCCGGTGGATCCGGACGCCATCGAGGAGATCTGCAAGGAAGCCAGAGACGCGGGCATCGCCGTTGTCTGTTGGGACGAGGAGATGGAGAACTCCGATTTTAACTGGGTGATCGAGAACTATGACCTCGGAAAAGAGATCGGAACGCAGGCCGCCGCGTGGATCAACGAGAAATTTGAAGGCGGCGCGTGCGAGGTAGCCGTGCTTGGATATCCGCAGACGCCGATCCTTCTGGAGAGAGAGAACGGTATCCTTGACGCGCTCGAGGAGCTGGCTCCCAACGCGAAGGTCGTGGCGAACCAGCCGGCCATCGACACCACGGAGGGTCTGAACGCCATGGAGACGATCCTTCAGGCAAACCCGGATGTGAAGGTCGTATGCACCATCGGCGGAGGCGGAGCGGCCGGAGCCAACGAGGCGTTCAAGGGCTTCTATGGAAGCGAAGTGCCCGAGGAGGTGGGAATCTTCTCCACAGACCTGACCGACGAGGCGGTGGCGTCCATGCAGAACGGCGAGTTCAACCGTATGGTGGTGGCCATCACCGGAAACGCTTATGTGTGCGGCGATGAGATCTATGACCTGACCATTGGCTACATGAATGGAGAGGAGCTGGAGCACAACGTGTACAGAGACCTGATCCCGGTAACCATCGACAATCTGAGCGAGATGATCTCTCAGTAAGGACGCCGGTGCAAAAGGCGCGTATCCAGTGCCGGATACGCGCCTTCTGCTATCTGACAGAAAGAAGGAAAGAGGTGCAGAATATGAGCCAGACCGACAATATCCTGGAGTTCAGACATATCTCCAAATATTACCCGGGCGTCACCGCCTTGAACGATGTGTCCCTGGCGGTCCGCAGAGGCGAGATCCATGCGCTCGTGGGAGAAAACGGGGCTGGGAAATCCACGCTGATCAAGACCTGCAGCGGCGCCATCGCGCCGTCTGAGGGCGAACTGATCGTAAACGGAAGGACCTTCAAAAAGCTGACGCCCAGCGAGTCGGAGGCCAACGGCATCGGCGTGATCTATCAGGAATTTAATCTGGTGGGAGACCTGTCCGTGGCGGAAAACATCTTTCTGGGGCGCGCCATCCGCAGAGGGATCGTCATCGACCGGAAAGCCATGGAGCGGGAATCCCAGAAGATCCTGGAGTCGCTCCGGATACAGATCAATCCGAGGACGCTGGTGAAAAATTTAAGCGTAGGATATCAGCAGATGGTGGAGATCGCCAAGGCCATGTCCCAGGACGCGCAGCTTCTGATCATGGACGAGCCGTCGGCTCCGCTGACGAACGCGGAGGTGGAGAGTATGTTCGCGGTGGTGGATCTGCTGAAGAAAAAAGGCGTTTCGATCATCTACATATCCCACCGTCTGGAGGAGATCTTCCGGCTGTCCGACCGGGTCACGGTGCTCCGGGACGGCCAGTATGTGACCACCATGAACACGGCGGAGACGGACAAGGACGAGCTGGTCAGATACATGGTGGGAAGAAAACTCACCGAGATCTATCCGGCCAGAAAGCCCGGATGCATCAAGGACGAGGTGCTGTTCGAGGCGAAGGACGTGTGCGGGAACGGAGACCAGAACATCTCGCTGAAGATCCGCAGAGGCGAGGTACTGGGGCTTGGAGGACTGGTGGGAGCCGGACGGACGGAATTTTCCGAGCTGATGTTCGGCATGGAGCCCAAGACCTCCGGAAAATTCTATTTTAAAGGAAAAGAAATCAATCCGCAGTGTCCAAGAGACGCCATCGACATCGGGATCGGTCTGGTGCCGGAGGACCGGAAGGCAAAGGGCGCTCTGCTGGGCCTGAGCATCCGGGAAAATATCAATATGCCCATTTACCCCAGAATCTCCAGAGGAGGCGTCATTCAGGAGCAGAAGGAGCGCCAGTGCGCCGAGAAATACAAGGAGGAAATCTCCATCAAAGCGCCCCATGTGGAGCAGATCGTGAAAAACCTAAGCGGCGGCAATCAGCAGAAGGTGATTTTAGCAAAATGGCTGGCGGCGGATTCCGAGCTTCTGATCTTCGACGAACCGACCAGAGGGATCGACGTGGGAGCCAAGCAGGAGATCTACACGCTGATCAACGGGCTGGTGGAGCAGGGAAAATCGGTGCTCATGATCTCCTCGGAGATGGAGGAGCTGATGGGCATGTCAGACCGGATCATGATACTGGCGGAAGGAGTCGTCAGCGGAGAGCTCCAGAGAGAGGAATTCGATCAGGAGACGATCATGCAGTACGCCTCAAAGGAAAGGAAGGGTTAAAACGTTATGAATAAAGCAGTAACTTTGGTAAAACAGAGAGCGATCTGGGCATTCCTCGTTCTGATGATCGTCTTTTTCTCCGTCATGAGCAGCAACTTCCTGTCGGTCCGGAACCTGCTCAACGTGGTGAAGCAGGTGTCCATCTACGGCATCGCCTCCGTAGGAATGACGTATGTGATCCTGCTGGGCGGCATCGATCTGGCCACAGGCTCCATCATCTCCTTCATCAATATTCTGGCGGCCTATTTTATGGTGAATCTGGGATGGCATCCGGCGGCGGCCATCGTGTTGTCGCTGGTGGCCAGCACGTTCATCGGGTTCCTGAACGGCATCGTGATCGCCCAGATTAAGATGCCGGCGCTGATCGTCACATTTGCGTCTCAGACGATCTTCGCGGGACTGGCTTATATCATCTGCAACGGAACGCCTATCTCCCGTTTTCCGGAATCCTTCCTGGTGCTGGGACAGGGGTATGTGGGGCCGGTGCCCGTGCCGGTGATCCTGATGGTCGTCTGCTTCGCCGTCGGAGCGTTCATCCTGATCAAGACGTACTTCGGACGTTATTTCTACGCTCTGGGAGGCAACGAGGAGGCGGCGGAGCTCTCCGGAATCCATGTCAAAAAGGTCAAATGTCTGGTCTACTCCCTGTCCGGCCTGTTCGCCGGCATCGCCGGACTGGTCATGCTGGCGCGGGCCAATACCGGACAGCCAAACGCGGGAGTCGGCTATGAGTTCGACGTCATCACCTGCGTGGTACTGGGCGGAGTCAGCGTGAACGGCGGTTCCGGAAAGATCTCCAACGTCATCGCCGGCGTGCTGATCATCGGAGTCTTAAGCAACGGTATGGTGCTTCTGAACGTCAGCTCCTACATGCAGATGGTGATCAAAGGGATCATCCTGCTGCTGGCGGTGGGATCGGACTGCATCCAGCAGCAGAACCTGTTAAAAGCAAAGTAAACAATCGCTCGTCAAACAAAACCAACAACAGAAATGAGGCAGAAAAATATGGAAGGAACAATGAAAGTTGCGATTATGACCGACGTGGCAAAGGTAGAGCTCACGGAGAGACCGATCCCGTCGCCCGGGCCGGACGAGGTGCTGGTGCGGGTGGAGTATGTGGGCGTGTGCGGATCGGATCTCCACTACTACGAAGCCGGAGGGATCGGCCCCAATATCGTGAAGCCCCCGTTTGTGCTGGGCCATGAGGCCGGAGGCACGGTAGTAGAGGTAGGATCGGAGGTGACGCACCTGAAGGCGGGCGACCGGGTGGCTCTGGAGCCGGGCAAGACGTGCGGAAAATGTATTTTCTGCAAGACCGGACGCTACAACCTGTGCCCGGACGTGATCTTCTTCGCCACGCCGCCGGTGGACGGCGTATTTCAGGAATATGTGGCCCATGAGGCGGATCTGTGCTTCAAGATCCCGGACAACATGGACACGATGGAAGCGGCGCTGATCGAACCGCTGGCGGTGGGCTTCCATGCGGCCAGACAGGGAGACGCGCGGATGGGCATGACGGCGGTGGTGACCGGAGCCGGATGCATCGGCCTGGTATCCATGATGGCGCTCAAAGCCATGGGCGTCACCCGGATCATCGCGGTGGACGTGATGCAGAAGCGTCTGGACAAGGCGCTGGAGCTGGCGGCCACAGACGTGGTGAACGGCAGGGAGCAGGATACGGTGGCGGAGATCCTGCGGCTCACGGACGGTCTCGGGCCGGATCTGGTGATCGAGACGGCGGGCAGCGAGGTCACCACCCGTCAGGCGATCCAGTTTGTTCAGAAAGGCGGCACGATCGTTCTGGTCGGATATTCCGCGTCGGGGGAGGAGACGCTTCCCATGAGTCTGGCGCTGGATAAGGAAATCACCTTCAAGACGGTGTTCCGCTACCGTCACATCTATCCGATGGCCATCGAGGCGGTGGCGTCCGGGCGCGTGAACCTGAAGGGGATCGTGACGAACATCTTCCCGCTGGACGACATCCAGAACGCCATGGATCAGAGTGTAAAGAACAAGGCAGATATCGTAAAATCCGTGATCAAAATTATACACGACTGATGAAATATCGCTGTGGTCTCTCCGGGGCTGCAGCGATATTTTTCTGAAATAACGCT
>JAUNHB010000006.1 GCA_030524125.1 Eubacteriales bacterium
CCTACGACACTCTGTGGAATTTTATAGACAGCGCAAGGATGCAGGAGTGGAAAGAGAATATAGAGGAAAAAGAAGGAGGAATCGATATGTGTCTGGCGATTGAGGAGATGTATATGGACGGAAAGCGAGAAGGAGAAGAGAAAGGCAGAATCAACGGGACTGCGCAGGATATTTTCGACCTGCTGGAGGATCTCGGGGCGATCCCCACTCAGATCAGAGACGGCGTCGAAAAGCTGGCGAAGGAAATGAATCTTGAGAGGCTGCGGGCGCTGCTGAAAGTGGCGGCCCGGTGCGGGAGCTTCGAGGAGTTCGAAAGACAGCTTTGAGAGCCGGAGCAGTCGGATGTGCGGTTCGACGCGTCTCTGTTTTTTAACCGCCGGTTAATTTTCCTGCCTTCTGTTTAACGTCTGCTCAGTTGCGGGCCGGATGCCGATTTGTTATGCTGATAGCGGAAACGGAAAACGCACAGAGAACGAGGAGGATAAGGGAATGGAGCTGGGACAGGTGATCCGGAAATATCGGAAGGAGAAGAATCTGACGCAGGAGGAAATGGCCGGAAGACTGGGGGTGACCGCTCCGGCGGTCAATAAGTGGGAGAGCGGCGCGACCTGCCCGGACGTGACGCTGCTTTCGCCTATAGCGCGGCTTCTGGGCATTACCGTGGACACGCTGCTTTGTTTCCGGGAGGAGCCCACGGAGGAGGAACTGAACGAGCTGCTGAAGGAAGCCTGCAAAAGACTGGAGGCCGATCCCTATGAGGAGGCGTTCCAGTGGGCCAGACGCGTGCTGGAGGAATACCCGGACTGCGGGGCGCTGCTCTGGCAGATGGGACTGCTTCTGGATGTGTGGCGCATGAAAAAAATGCCGGAGGATTCTGAACAATATGACGAGTATTTCAGCTCTCTGTACCGGCGGGCCATGGAGAACGGGGACGAGTCCGTCCGCTCGGGGGCGGCGGACGCGTTATTTCAGTTTTGCAGACGAAAAGGACAGTATGAGGAGGCAGAGAAGTGTCTGGAGTATTTTTCGGTCCGGGATGCGGGGAGGAAGCTGAAGAAGGCGCAGCTCCATCGGGATGCGGGACGCCGGGAGGAGGCGTACCGCGCCTATGAGGAGCTTCTGTTTGCGGAATATCAGATCGTGTATCAGGCGATGCACGGCATTTACAGCATGGCCATGGAGGAGCGGGATATGGAGACGACGCGCTGGATGGCGGACAAGCTGACGGAGCTGGCGCGGTGCTTCGACATGGGAAAATACGCGGAGGCCGCCGTCGGTCTTGAGGCCGCGATGCTCAGACAGGATGCGGACGAGACGTTGAGGGCGGCAAAGTGTATGCTGGAGCAGGCGGGCCGGTCCTACAGCTTTACGGAATCGCCTCTCTATGCGCACATGCGTTTCAAGACGGTCACGGAGGATTTTTTCGGAAAGCTCAGAAAAGAGCTCCGGCAGCTGTTCCGGACAGACGAAAGCTTCCAGTTTTTAAAGGGCGACCGGCGGTGGGAAGAGCTTCTGGGGGAGACCGGGCCGGAGCGTTAGACTCCGGCGGTCTTGCGGGCCTGCCGGTCGGAAGCCCGGTACACGAGGTACAAGAAGGAGAGGATGAGCGCCGAGACGCCCAGCAGGACGGTCAGATTCTGAAGCTCGTCTGCGGTAAAGCGCTGGTCGTTCGTCCAGCACAGACCGGCGCAGAAGCCCCACCCGATCAGGCAGCCCAGCAGACCGGGATACTGGAAAATGCGGGCGAGCTGTTTTCTCAAAATACGTCGGCGGTAGGAGCGGTCGGCGCCCAGCTTTTCCAGACTGGAAAAAACCGGCCGGTTCTGTTCGGCGACGGAGACGCTCCGCACGTAGCACATGACGGCCACCGCAGACAGGGAGATGATGAAAATATACAGGCAGAGCATGACATAGATGCCGATCAGCTGTATCCGGTCCTGAAGCGTTACGATGGCAAAGGACGGCGCGTATTTCCAGTCGGAGAGCAGCATAGTATTGTCCGGGGACAGGCCGACGGTCCCGGCATAGACGTAGTCCTCCCCGGCGGCGAGGGCCTGTTGTTCCTCCCACTTGTCGTAGAGGTACAGATGATCGGAGAGCGCCGTCGCGCGCTGCGTGTACAGGGTGAGAAGCTCCTTTCCAAAGGCGTAGGAGTCCGTCCCGTCCTGCGCGTCAAAGAGCACGAGCTCTTCTTTCCATGCATCGGAAAGGCCGTCCGTCATGGCGGCATAGTCGATATCGTTCAGCACATAGGCGAAGGGCTCGCTCATGGAGCATAAGTTGTCGTGCTCAGTGAAGCCCTCATAGGTCAGGGAGAGGGACGTTCCGTTCTCCGGATGCATGATCTCATACAGGCCGTCCCGAAGATCCCAGACGTTCTCTTTGTAGTCGGTGGGGACGATCGTCCGATAATGACCCTCCTTCACATGGATCTCCTGTCCGGTCAGGGCGGTATAGGCGTCGGCGGAGAGAAAGAGCGCCAGTCTGGACCGGTGAAAATCCGCATCGACATACCGGCCGTCCTCATAGTCGGTTCCGCGATAGGAGATCACCAGATTGATCGCCTGCCGTCTGGCATAATCCGTGAGCACGACGCCGTGCCGGTCCGCGGCGCGCCCGATCTTCTCCAGAGTCAGCTGCTGTTCCCCGGCCGGATAGTGCATGGCGTAGGCTTTTCCGTTCGTAAGGTTCACGGAACCGCCGGCGCTGCTGTACAGAAGGCCGTAGAAAGCGGAGAACAGGCAGGAGAACAAAAGCAGCACGATCACGCACATACTCCGGGTGGCGGATTTTGCGGAAAAACGCATGAGGCTTACGGAAACCATGTTCCGGTAAAAGGCGTCCTTCTTTTTTGTGAGCCGGTTCTGCGCCATCGCGCTTAACAGGATCAGATAGATGCCTGCGACGGACAAGAGATAAAGGAAGGAGGTTCCGGGAAATACTCTGCGAAGCAGGAGCAGAGTCAGTTGGTTGATCCCCAGTCCGGCCGCCAGCCCGGCGACTGTGAGGACGACGCCCAGCGGAAATACCCATGGGCGGATCTCGCGGACCATCTCCGTTTTCTGGGAGGTTTTCAGCACCTCCATGAGATCCTGCCGACTGACGAAACTTTTTCCCATCAGGCTCAGGATCAGCGCCAGAACGAGCGCGTAGACAAGCGCCGCGTACAGTCCTCCGGCTCCGAAGCGATAGGACATTTCCGGCGTGGATACCAGAAACAGTTCAAACAGCTTCCAGATCAGAAAGGAAGCGGGCAGACCGAGAAGGACGCCGAGGGCCGCAGCGGAGACGGTGAGGGAGAAAAGCTCCCGGAAGAGAGCCTGCGTCAACGTCCGCTTCGATGCGCCCAGCGCCAGCAGGACGCCAAATTCCCGGCTTTTGCGGCGGAAGAACAGGGTGGAGGCATACACCGTGAAGATGGCGCAGCCGACGGCGGTGGCTCCCAGCAGAAGCATCGCCATCTTGCGGGTGTCCCCTCCCTCGGGGAGAAATTCCTGCACCGTCGGGCCGAAATACAGGAAGGCGAACGCGCTGATCAGGAAGACGGACAGGAAGATACAAAAGCCGAGAAGACGGTACTGTCCCGCATTTTTAGCTCTCAGTTTTTGAAGCAGTTTATTCAGCGTCATCAAGATCACCTCCCAGCTCGCGCAGTACGTTTAACAGTTCATCCATAAATTCCCGGCGGCCGCTTTCGCGTGTGAGCTCCTGATGGATGGCCCCGTCCTTGAGGACGATGACCCGGTCGCAGAAGGAGGCGGCGTAGCTGTCGTGCGTCACCATGAGAATGGTGGAGTTCAAGTCGCGCTTTGCGGTCAGGAAGGCGTCGATAACGGCGCGGCAGGATCTGCTGTCCAGATTTCCGGTGGGCTCGTCGGCAAGGATGATGTAGGGCCGGTTCATCAGCGCTCTGGCGACGGCGGTGCGCTGCTTCTCTCCGCCGGAGATTTCCGCCGGATATTTTCCTTCGATCTTCCCGATGCCGAAGAGGCCGCAGAGCCGGCGCGCCGTTTCCTCCATCTGCAACACAGGCTTTTTGGCGATGACCTGCGGCAGACAGATATTTTCAAAGACCGTCAGCCCGTCCAGCAGCATAAAATCCTGAAAGACAAAACCCAGATGGCGGTTGCGGATCCGGGCGAGCCGGTCCTCCGAAAGTCCGGCGAGGGGATCGCCGTTTAGAAGGATCTGCCCGCCGTCGTGGGGGATGAAGCAGGAAAGGCAGTTCAGAAGCGTCGTCTTTCCACTGCCGGACGGTCCCATGACCGCCACAAACTCGCCCTTTCTGACATGAAAGGAAAGATCCTTTAGGACGGGGAAGCTGGCGGCTCCTGTTCGATAGGTTTTGCTTAAATGAGTGACCTGAAGCATATGATACCTCCATTTCGTGTTGATGCAGCCCGCGCCATTCGCAAAGCCGCGCTGACGCGGCTGCCTTTGCTTCCTGCTGGCTGAACTGTTGGGAACAGTTTAATCCAATACGGCGTCGAAAAACAGGGATCTGACCGTCATGTTTGGCATTCTTTCTGTCAAGTTTGGAAAAGTGTGTTAAAATAAAAAATGGCGCGGGCTGAAACTGAAAAGAGATGAAGAGAGAAAGAGCATATGAGGATCGGTATTTGCGACGACGAACGGGAGCTTCGTCTGGCATTGAAAAAAGTGATCGAGCCGCAGCTTCAGCTGATGGGCGCGGCGTATGAGATCGAGGAGTACGCTTCCGGGGAGGAGCTTTTAGGAGGGATCTCCGGGGGAGGGCCGGAGATTTTGTTTCTGGACATCGAGATGGGAACGCTGAACGGCATGGAGGCGGCGAGAGCGCTCCGCAGGACGTGTCCCGATACGGTCCTTATTTTTGTGACCGCCTATCCGGATTTTGTGTTTCAGGGGTACGAGGTACATGCCTTTCACTATCTGTTGAAGCCTTATAGAGAAGAAAAGATCAAAGAAGTGCTGCGCCTTGCCGTCGAGGCCGCGGGGGCGCGCAGGGAACAGTATTATCTGGTGGAGCAAAAGAGCGGCTCGTACAGGCTGCCGCTTGGGCAGGTGCGCTATTTCCGGAGCGAGCGCAGGAAGACGGAGGCGCATCTGGCGGAGGAGACGCTGGAGTTTTACGGGAAGCTGAGCGATCTGGAGGCGGAGCTGCCGGACTACTTTGTGCGCAGTCACAACCGGTATCTGGTCAATCTGAACTATGTGACCAGACTGGAGGGGACGTTTTGCATCTGCGGCGGGGAGGAGATCCCCGTGAGCCGGGCCTGCAGGCAGGAGCTGGCGACGGCTTTCGCGAGAAGCATGCTGGGATAGGAGGGACGGAGCATGTGGGACATACTGGAGCAGATCGCATGGTGGATGAGCGTGCCGTGCGCACTGGCGGAAGGATGGTTTTTTTCAGGCTTCTGGCCTGTCTGATGAAGCCGCGCAGGCAGCGTCTGCTCAGACTGGCGGCGGTCGTTGGCTATGCGCAGGTGACGACCGTGATCGTGATCCCGCAGGATCCGGTCAACATTACATGGATGCTGCCGGTGTTTCTCGTCTGCAACTGGCTGGCCTTTGAGGAGGGCTGGCTGATCCGGCTGTCCGCCGCGATGCTGTTTTATCCGATCGTGGCGGCGCTCAATTTTATTCTGCATGTGACGACAGGGGGCGTTCTGGACCGCTGGTTTCCGGACGATCTGGCCGGGTTGACGGCGAAAAACGGCGCGATCACGTCGCTGCTTGCCTGCGCGTTCACATTGTTCTGGCTGCTGTTGTGGAAGCTTTTCGCAAGACGGCTGGACGGGATCCGCGGGACGCTGGATGTGCGGTCGTGGATCCTGCTGGACGTGATCTGCGCCGCATCCATGGCCGCGGTGTTCAGCAATATTTATTTCTCGCCGGACAAAAGCTATCTGATGATCCCGGGCATGATCGCCTGCATTGCGACCAACATTGGAAGCATGGATCTGGCGGTCCATCTGGCGGACAGCATCCGCTCGGAGCTGGAGCGGAAAAACCTGCGCTTTCAGCAGGACTACTATGAGGAGCTGGAGAGGAATCAGCTTCAGATCCGAAGACTCCGGCATGATATGAACAATCAGCTGGCGGCGGTGGGAGCCCTGCTGGGTGAGAAGCGGTATCCGGAGGCGGAGGAGTATTTTGCGCAGATGACAAGCCGGACGGACAGAGCCGGAGGGACGCCCGGCGGACGGAGATTCTGCGGACAGCGGATGGTCAACGCTCTGCTGAACCTGAAATATCAGGAGGCGTCGGAGTTGGGCGCCGATCTTTTCTTTCATGTGGACATCGACCGTCTTCTGGGCGTGGATGAGATCAGCCTCTGCACGATCTTCGGGAACACGCTGGACAACGCGCTGGAGGCCTGCCGGAAGATGGGGCCGGACGCCGAAAGGAGGATCTCGGTAAAGGCCCGTTACGCCGAAAGCGGTTATTTCAGCTATGAGATCGTAAACACCAAGCAAAACGAGATCCGCGAGAAAAAAGGAAAGCTTCTGACGGACAAGGAGGACGCCGGATCCCACGGCCTCGGCGTCGCTTCCGTGCGGGAGATCGTGGAGCGGTACCAGGGTACGATGGATCTTTCGTACACGGAAGAAGAGTTCCGGGTGGTATTGCTGATCGAGTGCTGACGGAGGCATGGATCGCCAGCACTCTCAGAGCGATATGCAGAAGCTTCGCAGCCTAAGGCCCGTCGACCGCCTCGGTGACCGCCGTGCGCAGGATCCGTCTGGCGGGGGCGAAGACCGCGGCGGCAGCGGCGGCCAGGTCGAAGATAACGATCATGCCAAGCAGCGCCGCCGGAAGCTTCCACGGCATTCCAAAATAGCGGGTGAGCAGACGGACGTACAGGAGGCGGCTGAGCAGAAGCCCTGCGCCGCAGCCAATCAAAAGCCCGGAGAACGCGTAAGTGAACGCCTCCGACGCGATCATCCGGACGAGCTGGCCGTCGTCCATCCCGACCGCCCGCATGACGCCGTACTGTTTCGTGCGTGCGGCCACGCTCATGGAAACGCTGTTGATGATGTTGAACAGCGCGATCAGGGCGAGGATCGCAAGAAAGCTGTAAACGACCAGAGCCGACGCCAGATAGGTCGCGCGGTCCTGCCGGTTGCTCTCCCGCAGATCGCTGAACACGACGTCGTCCGCGGCAAGAGCGACGATCTGCGCGGCAGTTTCATCATCGGCCTCCTTTTCGAGCTGGACGCCGATCAGGCTGTAATCCTGCTCGCCCGTCAGCCGTTCAAAGGTCTCGTCGGAGCAGATCACGCTGTATGCGCCGGAAAAGACGCCCTCGGACACGGCGCAGGCGACCGTGAGCGTCTCCCCCGCGACCGTGACCGTATCTCCCGGTTTCAGAGGATTTTCCTTGTCCGTCACGGTCACGACCTGCCTGCTGTCCCCGCGGATGGCAGAGAGGTCGCCCTGCGTCACATCGTCCGCCGCGGCGTCCAGAAGTGCGTCGCTGTAAGAGATCAGATCCACGTGATCGACGCCCTCCCGGGACGAGACCGCCGGAACGTGCTCCATGTAGGAGCAGCCAAACACGCGGCTGACGCCGGGAACAGCGCCGATCTCATCGAGCAGATCCCGGTTCAGGACCCGTTCGTTGGCGTACCCGCCGAGCGTGAGATCCGGCTGCCATGACCGAAGAGAGGGCAGCAGGGCGCGCGCAAAGTCGAGGCCAACCGAAAAGCAGAGGAACAGGATGATGCTGAGCGAAAAGCTGGCCGTGATCAGCACGAAATTCTTTTTGGAGGCGACGGCATGGTGAGCGCCTAAGCTTCGCTCCGCCTTTCCAAAGCGCAGCTTCAGAGGACGCCGCGCCGAATACGCGGGCTGTGCGCTGCCGCAGACCGCCTCCATGGGAGAGATCCTGGAGGCGCGTCTGGCCGGGGACTGCGCCGCCAGCAGGACCGTCACGATCCCTGCGCAGGCGCCGCTGACCAGCCCTACGGGACTTACAGACAGCACGGGCATGGAGGAAAATTCGCCTCCGACGCCGAAGCGGAGCGCGGCGCAGATCCCCCAGCTTACGACCGTCCCGAGAAGGAGTCCGGCCGGGACTGCCGTGCGGCACCAGCTCAGAGCTTCCAGCCGGACATAGCGGAGGATCTGCCGGCGGCTCGCGCCGATACAGCGCAGCATACCGAAAAATTTTGTCCGCTGGGCGACGTTGCTGTTGAGGCTGCCGGAGATCATCAGAACGCCGGCAGCCAGCACAAGAATAAATAAAACAGCCGCGATCCCGTAAAGATTTCTGACAGATTCCCTGCCGCTCATCCCCGAAAGTCCCATGACCGCCGTGTTTTCGGAAATGCTCTCCTCCGAAAGCCCGTACCGCCGCGCAAGCTGCGCCGATGCTTCCGCCGCCGTGGAAGCGTTTTGAAACCGGACATAGAAGGACGGGATGCCGGAGACGTCGTTTTGCTCCATGAGCGCGGCGAACGCCGTCCGGGTCATGGAAACGTTGATCAGATACGTCTGGCCCGCATAGTAGGAGCGGTCGTCCGAACCGAAGCCGGAGACGGTGAAGACGGAGCTTCCCTGAGGCGTCTGCAAGGTCACGCGGTCGCCGGTCTGCACGTCCAGGGCGAGCTTTGCGTTGGAGCTGAGCATGACCTCGCGGTCATCTTTCGGAAAAGAGCCTTCCTCGACCGCGTTCACGAGCTGCGTCATGTAGACGCTGTCCGCTCCGGTCAGGGCGGCCTTTTTTCCTTCGATGTACCAGTCTTGCGCCGCATCCGAGTTGAAGGTCTCTGACCATCCGGCGGCGGCCACGTCGGAGCGAAGGGCGATCTCCGCCGCCGCATGCGTCGAGATCCCTTCGAGACATAGATGCCAGCTTCCGTGCTTTTCCAGAAGGGAGCCGCTCTCCGCGCGGAGGAACATTTGCGCGACGCTGAAGATGGAGGTCACCAGAAGGACGGAGATCAGGATGCACAGGATCGTCATGCGGTTCTGGCGTCTGTGCAGCCTGGCGGAAATGGGGATGAGCTGAAGATAGCTGTTCATTCGCGGCCTCCTTTCCGCTCCGTCAGACGGAGAACGGACGCCTCCCGGATATCCTGCGCGCTTCCGAAATCGGTCAACACCCCGTCCGATACCTGCAGTACCCGGTCCGCCGTCTGCGCGATACTCCGGTTGTGGGTGATCATAAGGATCGTCTGCTCATACTTTCCGGACGCCTCCTTCAGAAGAGAGATGACCTCCCGGCTGTTCTGCGTATCCAGATTGCCGGTGGGCTCGTCCGCGAGGATCAGCGCCGGGCGGGTGATCAGCGCCCGCCCGATGGCCGCGCGCTGCTGCTGGCCGCCGGAGAGCTGGCCGGGCAGATGATCGCGCCGGTCCTTCAGGCGCAGCACCGTCAGCAGCTCCTCCACATACCGGCGGTCGGGCTTCCGGTGATCGAGAAGCATGGGGAACAGGATGTTCTGCTCCACGGTGAGCTCAGGGATCAGATGAAACGCCTGAAAGATAAAACCGATGTTCCTGCGCCGGAACACCGTCAGCTTCCGGTCGTCCATGGAAAAAATATCCTTGCCGTCGATCTTCACCTTTCCGGAGGTGGGCGGGGTAAGGCCGCCGATCAGATTCAGGAGCGTGCTTTTTCCGGATCCGGATTCGCCCACGATCGCGACATATTCGCCCTTGGGGACGGAAAAGCTGACGTTTTTCAGCGCCCTCACGGCCGCCTCTCCGCTGCCGTACGTCTTGCAGAGCTTTCTGACTTCCAATAGATTCATAGCGTGACTACCTCTTTCTCTGTGAGTTTTGTGCGGCGGGGGAGAAGGATGGGGTCAAAACGTCCGGCCCGAAGAAGCCTGCACGTTACGATTCGCAGCCGCCCCGTCCCGCCTGTGCCAAAAAGCATAGCACGGAAAGACTACTGTAAGACTGCGGGAAGACTACAATTTTGTAGGAATCGGGAAAAACATCGTGAAGGAGGAGCCTCTGCCGGGAGAACTGTCCGCCTCGATCGTGCCTCCGTGCGCTTCGACGATGGCCTTGGCAAGAGGGAGCCCGAGTCCGAGCCCCGGCGTGTCTTTGGAAAAACGGCTTCGATAGAACCGCTTGAAAATATGATACAGATCCTCCGGATGGATGCCGCAGCCGTCGTCGCGCACCGTGATCTGTACGGCGCAGGGAAGCTGTTCCCATTCCACGCGCACCGTACCGCCGCTCGCCGTGTGGTCGAGCGCATTTTTGATGAGGTTTCCGACGGCCTCCGTAAGCCAGCTCCGGTCGCAGAAAAGGACGGTCTCCTCGGGGCCGGAAAGGATGAGATTTTTTTGCTCCTGCGCGGCCCGGTACGTGAAAGGAAGCGCCGCGTCCCGCATCATCCCGGCCGCGTCTTCCGCCGATCGTTCTGGCACGATGGCCCCGGCGTCCAGACGCGTGATCTTCAGGAGATTTTGCACGAGCGTCTCCATGCGGTCGAGCTCCTGTTCGGACAGGGCGGCAAATTCCCTGACGGAAGCCGCCTCCAGAGAATCGTCCTGAAGGAGCCCGTTGTAAATGCTGAGAGCGGCCAGCGGCGTCTTCAGCTGATGGGAGATATCCGAGATGGTATTTTTCAAAAATTCCTTTTCCCGCAGTTCCTTATCCGCATGCGCGCCAAGGATCGCCGCCAAAGCGTTGACGGAATGGAACAGGCGGTAAAGCCCGCCCTCCTCGTCGCACTCGATGCGCACGTCCGCGTCCCCGGCAAGGATGGCGTCGATCTGCGCGGCCGCCTGCGCAAGCGTCTCGTTCTGCCGCCGGAAATACCGGAGGCAGACGATCCACACGCCGGCCGCCGCCGAAAGAAGCGGCAGGAGCGCGCACAAAAAAAGCCTGCCGAAGAGCAGCCATGAGAGGCCCGCCGCCAGCAGAAGAGACAGCGTAAAAACGGCGGACAGGGCAAGAAAAAGTCGTCGGATCTCCAGATCCTCCAATAGCTTCATCACGCTTCTTTAAGCTCCTTTTTATTTTGTGACATTCCATTTATAACCCATGCGCCGCACCGTCAGGAGAAATCCGGGATTGCCCGGATCGTCCTCCACCTTCATCCGGAGCCTCCGCACATAGACGGTGAGCGCACCGCTGTCGATGAAATGCTCCTCGCAGTCCCACAGCTTTTGGAGGATCTGTTCCTTGGAGAGCACGACGTTGGGGTTTTGCATGAACAGGCGCAAAAGCCGGTACTCCGCGGCGGTCAGCTCCAGCGGCTCCCCGTTTTTCAGCGCCTGTCCCTGCAGCAGAAGGAGCCGGATCCCGTTGGAGGAAAGCTCCGTGTCCGAGGCGCGGAAGTCCTTCGCCCGCCGGAGCAGCGCGTGGATCCTCGACATCAGGACGCCCAGCTTGAAGGGCTTGGTGATGTAGTCGTCTCCGCCGATGTCCAGTCCCATGATGACGCTCGTCTCCTCGTCGGAGGCAGTCAGGAAGATGACCGGCACTCTGGAGACGGAGCGAACCTTGCGGCAGAAGGAAAAGCCGGAGCCGTCCGGCAGCGATACGTCCAGAAGGAGAAGCTCATATTTTCCGTCCGCCCACAGTCCGTCCGCTTCTCTGAGCGTCCGGGCGACGTCGGTAGCGAAGCCCTGTTTTTCCAATGCAAAGGACAGTCCGGTGATCAGGCTCGGATCGTCCTCGAGAAGTAATATCCTGTTCATCTGTCCGGTTCTCCTTTCTGTCTCTCGGTGTCCGCCGAAAGCGGCGATTTCATTTTAGCACATCCCGGGAGCTTTTTCCATGGATTTTGCCTCCGGCAGATCCGGTGACGCGGATACGGCAAGGCACAGCAAAGCAGCGCGGCCTCCGTTCGGAAAACCGCGCTGCCCGCCGCCGCTTACGCGCCTGCTTTTTCGGTCACGGCGAAGCGCCGTATGGAAACCGCTGCGTTATTTCCGGTATCCGCACTTCGGACATACGCCGTTTTCGTCCAGCGCGATGCCGCAGAGCGGACAGCGGTCGATGCTGCGGGTCGTCGTAAACTCCGCCGACGCCGAATTGACGCCGCTTGTGAAGGTGAGTTTCACGATGTTCAGCTTGTCTTTCAAAAGCTCGTACACGATCTTGATCATGCCTTCCACGGTCATGGTCTCTTTCGTGACCACAAGCCGGCAGTCCGGATAGGCGGAGGCGAGCTCGGTTTTGAACGCGGGCCCCTTCATCTGGTTGGCGGGAGCGCCGTCCTTGATGCCCTGCTGCTCGTACACGGCGAGAACGGCGGGCAGAAGCGGGTCGTCCTCCCGGAGGATCAGCGCGTGGTCAAAATTTTTCAGTACGTTCCAGGCGGTTTTCTGGATCTCGTTGCAGGGAAAGACCATGTTGACGCCGGGCTCTACCGTGTCCTCCACTTCGATCGTGAGCACCCCCGTATGTCCGTGCAGATACTGCGCCTCCCCCTGAAATCCCAAAAATCTGTGTGCATATTGCAGGTCTAATGTTGTGATACTTCTCATTTTGTATCCTCCTCGAATCTATATTTACGGGATTACGCGCCCGCATACGCACGCATGAAAATCCGGGACCGCTATTTCCTGCACGCAGGGCAGATCCCCCGGAACATGATGTCATGGCCGGTAAACTGAAAGCTGTGAGAATCCCCGATGCGCTGTTCCAGCCCGGACAGGTATTCCATATCCACGTCGAAGACGCGGCCGCAGGCTTCGCATTTGACATGATAATGCTCATGGCAGAGATGGTCGAAGCGGTCCGGCCCCCCGGGCACCTCCATCCGCCGGATCCGGCCTGTCTCGGCCAGCCGGTTCAGATTGCGGTACACGGTGCCGCGGCTGATGTGCGGATGCCGCCGGAGGACTTCTTCGTAAATCTCGTCCGCGGTGGCGTGACACTTCAGCTCATGGACCGCCTCCAAAACTAAGGTACACTGAATGGTATTTCTCTTAATAATGGAAATCACTCCTTAATAATAACTTGTCCTATTTAGAATCTTATACTAAAAACAGAGAAAGCGCAATCAACGGTATGGATGATGGTGCGCAACTATTGAAAAAAATGCGCCGCTCCGCGCGCCGCCGCGTCACGTCTTTATCGCGCGGGCGCGTCGGTCCGGAAAGACGGCGGAAAGCGGAGGCGGTTTTTTCGCGTCACGTCTCCATCGCACGGGCGTAGCGGTCCAGCACATAGCTGCGGAAATTGGCGGCGGCGGGCGTCAGGTGACGGCCCTTTACCGTGGCCATGTAAAAATTGCGCTCCCAGGAAGGGTAGGAGATCTGGAGGAGTTTTACGTCCATGTGGAGCAGGTCGGGCATATAGGGGACGACCGCCACGCCGAAGCCCTTGGCCACAAGCCCCGCGATCACGATGTCCTCCTCGATCTCGTAGGCGATCCGGGGCGAGCCCTGTATTTTCCGGAAAAGGCCGTCGATGACGGTGCGAAGGCCGGACTGGGGGGCGAAGAAGACCTGCGGGTAGGGAAGCAGCTCCGTGAGGCTTAAGGAGCTGCGGTCGGACAGCGGATGGCCCAGAGGAACGATCACCACCAGATCCTGCCGGGACACGGGGACAAACTCAATGTCCGTCTCGCTCTCCAGCTTTGTGCAGAAGACGAGATCGTAGGCCTCCTCCCTGAGACCGCGGAGCAGAGCGGAGGTAATGCCTGTGTGGAACTCAAAGCGGACGCTTCCGCCGCCGTTGGCGTCCAGAAATCCCCGCGCCATTGCGGGGACCAGATCCGTGCCCAGCGTCCGCAGGAAGCCAAGCTCGATCAGGCCCTCCCCTTTTGCGAGCTGCTCCATCCGGGAGACGCCCTCGTCCAGAATATCCAGCGATCTCTGCACGTAGGACAGGAAGCTCTTTCCCTCGGGCGTGAGCACGGACCGGCGTCCCTGCCGTTCAAACAGCGTGACGCCAAGCTCCCGCTCCAGCAGGGCGATGGAGTGGCTGAGGCTTGGCTGGGTGATGCACAGCTGTTCGGCGGTCCGCCGGAAATGCCCGGTCCGGGCCAGAAGAGAAAAATAACGAAGCTGGTACAGGTTCATGGTCGTGTTCCTCCTTGGTCTGATTTTCGACAGTATAACATAACTGATAGATAAAATCTATTGATTCATGTGAAATAATGTATTTGATAAAAATTTCACGTACTTATACAATGGTCTTACAGAAGGAAAAAAGGAGAGCTGTAAGATGGACAAAAGAAAATATTACCCGGCGGCGGTCGCCCTCTATCTCACGTATTTTATATTGGGAATCTCGGTGACGATCATCGGGCAGTACAAGCAGGAATTTGCGGGAGCGTGGGGAGCGGCGCGTCTGGCGGACGGAACCTTCGAGGTCAGCCGCGTGGTGACGGTCATCGCGGCGTCGGGGCTGGGAAGGCTTCTGGCGTTTCCAGTGGCCGGGCCCTTCTCCGACCGGTTCGGCAGGAAGAAGAGCGCGCTTGTGGGAATGCTGTTTATGCTGGCATTTTTTGCGGCAATCCCGTTCACGACCAGCGCGGCGCAGGCGTATGTGCTTCTGATCTGCGGAGGGATGGCGAACTCGTTTCTCGATACGAGCGTGACGCCGTCCTGCATGGAGATTTTCAGTGAGAATGGGGCCGTGGCAAACCTGTTCACGAAATTCTCGCTGTCCATCGCGCAGCTTCTGCTTCCGGCGGCGATCATCCTGAGCGGAAACGCAGGGATCACCTACCACACGCTGTTTTTTGCGGTGGCGGTGCTGTCAGCCGCGGATATGGCGGCTATCGCGGTCCTGCCCTTTCCGGAGAGCGGAGGGAGCGCGAAGAAGGAGCGAAAAAAAGACAGGATCCGGATCTCGCCCGCGCTGCTGCTTCTGATGGGCATCGGCTTTACGTCCTCCGCCACGTTCATGATCTTCATGAACTGCAATCAGGAGCTGGGCGCTCTGTACGGCCTTCAGAATCCGCAGCTGATCCAGTCCTTTTACTCCGCCGGGATCATCGCGGCGATCCTGATCAACTCGGTGCTGATCGGACGGGGAGTAAAGCCCATCCGGATCCTGGCCGCATACCCGACGGTGGCGTTTCTGGCGCTTCTTATGATGTATGTGGTCAGAGCGCCGCAGATCTGTCTGGCGGGCGGCTTTCTGATCGGATTTTTCGCGGCCGGCGGCGTGCTCCAGCTGGCCACCTCCACGGCCAACGAGATGTATCCGGAGCACAGAGGGACGATCACGGCCATGGTCATGTTCGCCTCGTCGATCTCCAACTATGCGGTGATCAACGTCGCCGGATATTTGACGAGGATCGGCGGAACGGAAGGGCCGCGCTATATTCTGCTCTTTAACATGGCGGTGACGCTGGCCGGAATTTTGCTTGCACTGATCTTAAATATAAAATACGGAAAACAGGAGGTACGGTAAGATGTCGCAGAAATATCCAGTTACAGTCAGTTCGTGGACGCTGGGAGACAAGTGCACGTTCGAGGAGAGAGTGAGCGCCGCGAAAGAAGCGGGCTTTGAGGGAATCGGACTGCGGGCGGAGACGTATGTGGACGCTTTGGCGGAGGGGCTTCACGATGAGGACCTTTTGAACATCCTTGAGAAATATGGGATGAAAGTCACGGAGGTGGAGTACATCGTCCAGTGGGCGGAGGATGAGAGAAGCTACGAGCAGAAATATAAAGAGCAGATCTGCTTTCATATGTGCGGACTGTTCCATGTGGCCCACATCAACTGCGGTCTGATGGAGCGCTATTCGGTGGAGCACACGGCGCAGAAGCTAAGGGAGCTGTGCCAGAGAGCGGGAGATCTGATGATCGGCGTGGAGCCCATGCCATACAGCGGCATTCCCGATGTGAAGCGGGCGTGGGAGATCGTCAAAGCCAGCGGCTGCGGCAACGCGAAGATCATTCTCGATTCGTGGCACTGGCTCCGGGCGGATCAGCCGGTGGACCTCAAAGTGCTGGAGGGAATCCCGGCGGAGAAGATCGTCTCGGTACAGATCAACGATGTGTACGAAAGACCGTACGCGAAAAACGTCCTGCGGGACGAGTCCATGCACGACCGGCTGGCTCCGGGCACCGGATGCGGAGATACGGCGGCGTTTTGCAGGATGCTGAAGGAAAAGGGCGTAGAGCCGCTGGCCTTCGCCGTGGAGGTCATCAGCGACCAGATCCTCTCCAGAGGAGTCGCGGAGGCGGCGCGGTACAATTTTGAAGCGACCAGACAGGTGCTTCAGCAGTCCTGGAAAGAAATTTTGCCGGAGCAGGGGGAGTGAGAATATGAAATTTGAAGCGATGTTTCAGCCGATCACCATTGGAAGCATGACGGTTCCCAACCGGTTTGTCATGTGCCCCATGGGAAATAATTTTGCGGAGACGGACGGACGGCTCAGCGAGCGTTCGGCGGCCTACTACGGAGCCAGAGCCAGAGGCGGGTTCGGCCTGATCACCTTCGAGGCGACGGTGGTCTACGCCCAGGCCAAGGGCGGCCCGAGAAAGCCCTGCCTCTATTCGGACGACACTATCGACAGCTTCGCGGCCGCTGTCGCGGCCTGTCATCAGGCCGGAGCGAAGGTGTCCGTTCAGCTCCAGCACGCGGGTCCGGAGGGAAATTCCCGCGTCACCGGCTATCCGCTCAAGTCCGCCAGCGCGATCCCGGCCGGAGTGAAGACGGAGGTGCCGGAGGCGATCTCCACAGAGGAGCTGTACCGGCTCATCGAGTGCTACGGGGACGCGGCGCTGCGGGCGCAGAAGGCCGGGGCGGACGCGGTGGAGGTTCACTGCGCCCACGGATATCTGGTCAGCTCTTTCATCTCCGAGCGGACGAACAAGCGGCAGGACGAGTTCGGCGGATGCTTTGAGAACCGTATGAGGCTGCCCCGCCTGATCCTTGAAAATATCCGGAAAAAGACCGGCGGATCGCTGGCCGTCATCTGCCGGATCAACGGCTCGGACGATGTGGCGGGCGGACAGACGCCTCAGGACGCGGCGGCGGTGGCAGCCTATCTGGAGAGAGAGTGCGGCGCGGACGCGCTCCATGTGTCCCGCGCGGTGCATCTCCACGACGAATATATGTGGGCGCCCAGCCTGCTCCACGAGGGCTTCAGCGCGGGCTGCGTCACGGAGATCAAACGCGCCGTCAGGATCCCGGTCATCACGGTGGGACGGTACACGGAGCCGCAGTTTGCGGAGCTCATGGTGGAAGAGGGAAGGACCGATCTGGTGGCGTTCGGAAGACAGAGCATCGCGGATCCGGAGCTCCCGAACAAGGCGAGGGAGGGGAAACTTGCCCTTTTAAATCCGTGCATCGGATGTCTCCAGGGATGCGTGCCCAATATGTTCAGGGGCGAGGCCATCACCTGTCTGGTGAATCCGCTTGTGGGACGGGAGAGAGAGCTTGTTCCGGCAGAACGGAAAAAGAAGGTCATGGTCATCGGCGGCGGTCCGGGAGGACTGTACGCGGCTTATGTGTGCGCACTCCGCGGACACGAGGTCTCTCTGTATGAGAAAAAGGCCATGCTGGGCGGAAACATGCGTCTGGCCGCCTACCCGCCGGGAAAGGGCTGCATCAACGGCATGATCTGCGGACTGATCAACAACTGTAAGGCGCAGGGCGTAAAGCTGGAGACCGGCGTCGAGGCGACGGCGGAGCTGGTGAAGGAGCAGGCTCCGGACGCCGTCATCGTGGCCACCGGCTCCGACCCGCTGGTGCTCCCGATCCCCGGCATCGAGAAATCCATCCATGCGGCCGACGTACTGGACGGAAAGGTAAAGCCCGGAGAAAAGGTGCTGGTGGTCGGCGGCGGTATGGTCGGCTGCGAGACGGCGGAGTTTCTGGGCGAACTGGGACATAAGGTGTCCGTCATCGAGCTGCGCGGCGAGCTGGGAGCC
Organism: Eubacteriales bacterium; assembly: GCA_030524125.1. Taxonomy (GTDB): domain Bacteria; phylum Bacillota; class Clostridia; order Lachnospirales; family Lachnospiraceae; genus Hominiventricola. The sequence continues at coordinate 17,796 of JAUNHB010000006.1, forward strand.
GACGTGATCCCGGAGCATAAAAAGTTTCTGATGAAGGCCCTCCGGGAGTACGGCGTGCAGGGGATCACAAACGCCAAGGTCACGGGATTTTTCGAGGACGGCGTCTCCTATGCGATGGAGGACGGAAGCGAGGGCCGCGTGGAGGGCATGGACAGCGTCGTGCTGGCCATGGGCTACCGGAACCACGACGTGCTGAGCAAGGAGTTGGAGAGCCTTGTGGACGAGGTCTATGTGGTGGGCGACGCCACGAGAGCCCGCCGGGCGCTGGACGCGACGAGAGAAGCGCTGGATGCGGCGCTGAGCATTTAGAGAAGAAGCGGAGGAAGAAGAAATGGAGATCAATGGAAGAACCGGATTTTACTGCCTGATCGGTTCGCCGGTGGGGCACTCAGGCTCCCCGGCCATGTACAATTACAGCTTTCAGAGAACGGGGCTTGACGACGTGTATCTGGCCTTCGACGTGAAGCTTGAAGAGATGGACGCGGCCGTGAACGGGCTGAAGACGCTGGGCTGCAAGGGCTTCAACGTGACGATGCCCTGCAAGACGCGGGCGGCCCAGATGGCGGACGAGCTGTCCGATGCGGCGCGGCTCATCGGCGCGTGCAACACGGTGGTGATCCGGGACGGACGGCTCATCGGCCACAACACGGACGGCATTGGCTTTGTGAGAAATCTGAAGGAGCAGGGCGTGGACGTCCGGGGAAAGACCATGACGGTCATGGGCGCGGGCGGAGCCGCCACCGCCATCCAGGTGCAGTCGGCGCTGGACGGCGTGAAAAAGCTTCATATTTTTAACCGGGAGGACGAGTTCGCGGCGAACACCCGCAGCACGGCCGCAAAGATCCGGGAGCTGCTTCCGGACGTGGAGGTGGAGCTGTTCCCGCTGGAGGACAGCAGGGCCCTGTATGACAGGATCGCAGAGAGCGACATTCTCGTCAACGCCACCAAGGCGGGGATGAAGCCCTTGGAGGACGTGTCGCTGATCGGGGACGCCTCGGTCTTCCGGCCGGAGCTCGTGGTGGCGGACGCCGTCTACAACCCGCGCGAGACGAAGATGATCCGGGAAGCGCGTAAGGCGGGCTGCCGGGTCGCCGTGGGAGGCATCGGCATGCTGCTGCGTCAGGGCGAGGCCGCGTTCCACATCTTCACGGGAAAGACCATGCCCACGGACGAAGTATACGAGAAATTTTTTAAGGAATAAAACGGGAAATCAAAGCCCGCGGTCTGCTTCGTTTCTTCGCGGAGCATTGCCGGCAATGGCTTCGTCCAGCAGTCTGAGCATCCGCTGTCTGTCCTCCGGAAGCGTGCCTTCGACCGGGACAAAATTGGAAGCGTGATTGCTGGTGAAGTGCAGGCGCTCCGTGTCAAGACGCTCGAGAAGCTGTCTGGTTTCCAGCAGGCATTCCGTATCGTTGAGGACATGGAAGGAGCCCTGTTCGATATCGCGGTACATTTTGGTTCCCCGGACAGGCGTATAAGTCATGGCGGCCAGATCCGTCGGCTTCATCTGGTTGATGATGTCGGCGGTTGCGGCCGCATTTTCTTTGGAACGTTCTTTTCCGGCCAGACCGATCAGAACGATCGCATACAGCTGCATTCCTGCGTCGACGAGACTTCTTCCCGCTTCCAGCATCTGCGCGGCGCTGACGCCCTTGCAGGTGTCCTTCAGAACTTTCTCATCTCCGCTTTCCACGCCCAGATATGCCTTTGTCAGACCTGCCTCGCAGAGCATCCGCAATTCCTCTCTGCTTTTGGAGAGCGTGCTCTTCGGGCCTGCGTAGGTGGCCACCTCCTGAAGTTCCGGAAACGTCCTCTTCAGCTTGTGGAGGATTTTCAGCAGATCGGCCGTCGGCATGGCGATCGCGTCGCCGTCGCACAGGAATACCTGATGGACGGTCCCAAGACGCCGTTTTGCCGTCCCGATATCCTCCATGATCTCTGAAAGAGGACGGACTCTGTATTTCTTATCCTTGAACATCCCGCAAAAATGGAACCTGTATCCCATGAAACCTACACAGACAAATGCCCGCTTCGATATGCGCTGGATAAGATCGGCGGAAAATGGAAAATACCGATCCTGTGGATGCTGAATATCCATGGGACCATGCGGTTCAATCAATTAAAAAAAGAGATCCACGGCATCACAAACGCGATGCTGGCCGGTTCGCTCCAGGAGCTCATGGAGGACGGCCTCGTGGAACGGGTCCAGTACAATGAAATGCCGCTCCGCGTGGAATATTTTCTGACCGAAGCCGGAACGGCGCTTTTTCCGATCCTGTCGCAGATCACAGAATGGGGAAAGGAGCAGCAGAAAAAATAGTCTGTTTCCTGCCTTTTCAGACGCTTTTATATTTTTCGGAAAGAAATCGAATATAATTGATATTTTTCCGAATAAAAGTTATAATCAGAAAAGGAAACATCCGCATCAATGAGAGGAGAGGGACGCCGATGAAAACTTGCAGGGAAATGGCAGAAAGATGGAGTGTGACAGAGCGCACGGTGACGGCATTCTGTAAATCCGGAAGGATTCCCGGAGCTGTGAAGAACGGAAAGAGCTGGCAGATTCCGGACGATGCGGAAAAGCCTGCCGACGGCCGGGTTTTATCCGGAAAATACAGGAAGAAGACCGCGCCCGGGAGGAAAAAATCGCTTCCCATCGGCATTTCGGATTACGTGCGCGCGCAGTCCGAATATTACTACGTTGATAAAACGCTGCTGATCAGGGAATTTTTAGATCAGAAGCCGCTGGTGTCCCTGTTTACCAGACCGAGACGATTTGGAAAAACCTTGAATATGGATATGCTCAGAGTGTTCTTTGAGATATCGGAGGAAGACACGGGCAGATATTTCAAAGACAAGGCCATCTGGAGATGCGGGGAAACCTATCGCGCGCATCAGGGGAAATATCCCGTCGTGTTCCTTACCTTTAAGGATGTGAAATTTGACTCGTGGGAGGCGACGCTGGATAAGATCCGCGGTCTTCTGCAGGAAGAATATGGACGGCATCAGGAGCTTATGGACAGCGACAGGATCGCGGGATATGAGAAGGAGTATTTCGGGAGGATCCTGAAGGGAACGGCAAACGAGGTGGAGCTTACCTGTGCGCTTGAGAAATTATCGAAGATGCTGGCGTCACATTACAGCAAAGCGCCGGTTATCATCATTGACGAATATGACACGCCGATCCATGAGGGGTATTCCAAGGAATTTTATGACGAGATCATCGGATTTATGAGAAATTTCTTCTCGGGAGCATTTAAGGACAATAAGAATTTGTCCTATGGATTTCTTACCGGGATTTTCCGCATTGCGCAGGAAAGTATTTTCAGCGGTCTTAACAATCTGAGCGTAAATTCTGTGATGGACGAGGCATATGACCGTTACTTCGGTTTTACAGAGGCGGAAGTACAGGAGCTGCTGGAATACTATGGAGCGGCGGAGAAAGAGGCGGAGCTGAAGGACTGGTATGACGGTTATCTTTTTGGGCGGGAAGAGATCTATAACCCATGGTCCGTGATCAATTATCTCTCAAAAGGGTGCGTCCCGCAGGCCTACTGGGTAAATACCGGAAAAAATGAAATTCTGGAAGAGGTTTTGAGGACGGCGACAGATGACATTACAGAAAGACTGTTTGCGCTTTTGCAGGGGGAGAGAGTGATCGCGAGGATCGATCAGAATGTCGTTTACAGATCCCTTTTGGACGATCCTGCCAATATATACAGCCTGCTTCTGGTGGCGGGTTATTTAAAAACGCCGAAGAAAGAACTGCAGGCCGACGGTTCCTATCTGTGCGAGGTGTCCATTCCCAACAGAGAGATCGCTGCGGTCTATAAGAGTGAAATCTTATCGCACCTGCTGCAGATCGGGGCGATCACAAGGACTACCGCGGATCAGATCGCGGAGAGTCTTTATGCAAATGATCTGGAGAAGCTGCAAAATGCCATCGCGGAATATATGGAAAAAACGGTCAGCTTTTACGACGCAGGAGCGGAAGGCTTTTACCACGGGCTTGTCCTCGGACTGATCGCGTTGATGGACAATCAGTACAAGATAAGATCCAACAGAGAATCCGGAGACGGAAGATATGATATCAGCCTGATCCCCCGGGAACAAAGATATCCGGGAATCATCATGGAATTAAAATGGCGGAGCCGTCTGAATGCAGACGATCTGGAAGCGCTGGCGGAAGACGCGCTGGCGCAGATCGATGACAGGAGATATGGCGCCGAAATGGAAGAAGAAGGGCTCCGGAAGATACTGAAGCTGGGGATCGCGTTTTCCGGCAAGCGGGTGAGCATAAAACAGAGGAGTAGCAGGGGCGCGTCCGGCCGCATCTGAGCAGCTCCGGATAATTGATTTTTCAGGAGAATCGTTATATACTGTTACAAGAATCGCGGCGGCGGGCGCGTCCGCGGATCAGGAATACAGATGAGGAGGGAGCGTTCATGCATGTGATCGTCAGAGCGTATACGGAAGCGGATCTGGACGCCATGAACCGGATATGGAACGAGGTCGTGGAGGACGGGACCGCGTTTCCGCAGGAGGAGAAGCTGACGGAGGAGACCGGCAGGGCGTTTTTCGCGGAGCAGACGTATGCGGCGGTGGCGGAGGATGCGGATACGGGGGAGATCCTCGGGCTTTATATTCTGCATCCCAATAATATCGGGCGGTGCGGGCATATCTGCAACGCCAGCTATGCGGTGAGCGCATTCCGCAGAGGGCTTCATATCGGGGAGCTGCTGGTGCGGGACTGTCTGGAGCAGGGACGCCGTTTCGGCTTCCGGGTACTGCAGTTCAACGCGGTGGTCGCGGGAAATATTCACGCGCGGCACCTGTACGAGCGGCTGGGATTCGTCCAGCTTGGCGTGATCCCGGGAGGATTTCGCAGGAAGGACGGCATCTATGAGGACATCTGTCCGTATTATCGGGAGCTGTGAGCGGGGAAGACAGGACAAAGACCGGGCCGTCCGGAGGAGACTGCGGCGCGGGAGCGCGTAAGATCGCGCGGGAACGGCAGACAGCGGGAGCGCGCGTGGCGGGGGCCACGGAGAGAAGAAAAGGAGAACGTACAATGAGGGAACTGGAAGCCTTGATAGAGGAGATCCGGCCCGCCGACAGGGCGGCGGAAGAGGAAGCGTGGAAATGCTGGGATTCGCTGTGCAAGCCGCTGCGGGGGCTTGGATGGCTGGAGGAGACGCTGACGCAGATCGCGGGGATCATGGGAACTCCCCATCCCCATCCGGATAAGCGGGCGGTCGTCATCATGGGCGCGGACAACGGCGTCGTGGAGGAGGGCGTGACGCAGACGGACAGCTCCGTCACCATGCAGGTGCTGGAAAATATGGGAAACGATCTTTCCACGGCCTGTATCATGAGCCGTCTGGCGGGCTGCGATATGATCCCGGTGAACATCGGCGGACTGACGGACGGGACCCATCCGAAGATCCGCAACCGGGTCGTCCGGCACGGCACCGGAAATATCGCGAAAGGCCCGGCCATGACCCGGGAGGAGTGCGAGAGAGCGATCCTGACGGGCGTGCGGATGATCGGGGAGCTGAAGGAAGAGGGCTATCAGCTCATCGTGACCGGAGAGATGGGGATCGGCAACACGACCACCAGCTCGGCCTGCGCGGCGGTCCTCTTCGAGAAGGATCCGGCGGAGGTGACCGGGCGCGGGGCGGGACTCTCCAGCGAGGGACTGACCCGGAAGATCGACGCGATCCGCCGGGCCATCGAGGTGAACCGTCCCGACCGGACGGACGCGGTGGATGTGATCGCGAAGGTGGGAGGTCTGGACATCGCGGGGATGGTCGGCTGCTATCTGGGAGCGGCCAGATACAGGATGCCCATCCTGATCGACGGCTTTATCTCGGCGATAGCTGCCTATCTGGCGTGCATGCTCTGCGGGACGGCCAAAGAATATATGATCCCGACCCACTGCTCGGCGGAGCCGGCGGCGGCCATGGTCATGGAGCGGCTCGGCATGGAAGCGCCCCTTCACGCGGGGATGCATCTGGGAGAGGGGACCGGCGCGATCATGGGTCTGTCCCTCATCGATCAGGCGCTGAACGTGTACTACCATGTGGCCACCTGGGACGGTGCGCACGTGGAGCAGTACACCCATCAGGTATAGAGAATGGAACAGTATATTTATAAAAATCACAAAAAGCTCCGGTACGGCTACACCACCGGATCGTGCGCTGCCGGGGCGGCAAAGGCCGCCGCGGCCATGCTGCTGTCCGGAAAAGAGGTGTCGGACGTGGAGCTTATGACGCCGAAGGGGATTCGCCTGCGTCTGGAGGTGCTGGACATCCGCCGGGAGCCGGAGGCCGTAAGCTGCGCGATCCGCAAGGACGGAGGGGACGATCCGGACGTGACCAACGGCATTCTGGTCTACGCGCGGGTGAGCCGGAGGTCGGACGGCGAGGCTTCGCGTCCGGCAGGTGGCAGCGAGTCCGCACTCCCGTCCGGCAGCGATGCGGTCGCGCCCCCAGCAGGCTCCGCCGCCTCCGCACTCCCTGATGAGGACCGGATCCGCATCGACGGCGGCGCGGGCGTGGGCCGGGTGACGAAGCCGGGGCTTGAGCAGCCCGTGGGCGCGGCGGCCATCAACAGCATCCCGCGCCGGATGATCCGGGAAAACCTGCTGGAGCTTTGCGAACGATACGGCTATGGAGGCGGCCTCGACGTGGTCATCAGCATTCCCGAAGGGGAGGCGCTGGCCGCGAAGACGTTCAACCCGCGTCTCGGCATCGTGGGAGGCATCTCGGTCCTCGGCACGAGCGGCATCGTGGAGCCCATGAGCGAACAGGCGCTGATCGACACGATCCGGGTGGAGATGCGCCAGAAGCTGGCGGGCGGCATGGAATACCTTCTGGTCGTCCCGGGCAATTACGGCATCGATTTTCTTGGGCGGTACGGCCACGGGCTGAAGCTGGAGGACGCGGTCAAATGCAGCAATTTTGTGGGAGAGGCGCTGGACGCGGCCGTGGAATTCGGCGCGAAGGGCGTGCTCCTGATCGGCCACATCGGAAAATTCGTGAAGCTGGCGGGCGGGATCATGAACACCCATTCCCACAACGCGGACGCGCGGATGGAGCTTCTGACTGTCCATGCGGCCCTCTTAGGAGCGCCCGTGGAGACGCTGCGCCGGATGATGGAGTGCGTGACCACCGACGACGCGCTGAAATATCTGGAGGAGAGCGGACTGACCGGGCCGGTCATGGAGCGGCTGATGGAACGGATGGAATTTTACGTCAGCCAGCGGGTGCAGAACCGTCTGGAGCTGGGCGTCGTCACCTTCTCCAATGTGTACGGCGTGCTGGGGCAGACGGCGCGCGTACCCGATCTGGTGGAGAAGATCGGGAGGCAGAGCCTATGAGGACGGCGGTGATCTGTTTTACGGAGCACGGCGGGACGCTGGCCCGGACGCTGTGCGAGGGACTGCGCGCCCGCGGGATCGCCTGCCGGGCGTGGATCAAAAAGCGGGGAGCGGTCCCGCCGGAGGGCGTGGAACTCCTGAACGGAACGCTCTCCGGCTGGACGAAGGAGCACTTTGCGTCGGAGGACGCGCTGATCTTCATCGGGGCCGCGGGGATCGCGGTCCGGAGCATCGCTCCTTATATCCGGAGCAAAAAGACGGATCCGGCGGTGGTCGTGACGGACGAGCGGGGAGAGCACGCGATCTCCCTCCTGTCCGGGCATATCGGCGGAGCCAACGCGCTGACGCTTTTGACGGCGGAGATACTGGGAGCCCGCCCGGTCGTCACGACGGCCACGGACCTGAACGGAAGATTTGCGGTGGACGCCTTCGCGGCCCGCAGGGATCTGTATATGGATTCCATGGAGACGGCCAAGGCGATTGCGGCCGCGCTGGTGGAGGGACGACAGGTGGGCATGAGGAGCGCGTTTCCTGTCTTCGGCCCGGCGCCGGAGGAACTGGACACGACCGGAGAGCAGCCGCTTGGCTTTGTGGTGGACGTGAGGAGGAGCCGGCCCTTCCGGGAGACGCTCCACCTCGTCCCGAAAGCGACGGTGCTGGGCGTCGGATGCCGGAGAGGGGCGGATGCGCAGCAGATCCTTTCATTTATAGAGAGGACACTTTCGGAGGCCGGGATCTTTCCGGAGAGCGTCTGCCGGATCGCTTCCATCGATCTTAAGAAGGACGAGGCAGGGCTTTTGCGGGCGGCGGAGCATTTCGGCGTCCCGCTTGTGACTTACACGGCGGAGGAGCTGGCGGCCGTGGAAGCCGGGGACGGGCTGGAGGAGTCGGAGTTTGTACGGTCGGTGACCGGCGTGGGAAACGTGTGCGGGCGCGCGGCGCTCAAAAGCGCGGGCGCGCAAAAGCTGCTGATTCCAAAGACGGCGGGCGGCGGCGTGACCGTGGCCGCGGCTGTGACGGATTATACTGTCTGCATGGAGGACTAGAAAATGACACCAGTGATGATCTTTGCGGGGACTGTGGAAGGACGGACCCTGTCGGAATTTTTGTCCGGGCAGGGCGTGCCTGTGACGGCCTGCGTGGCGACGGAGTACGGGGAGACGCTGCTTGCGGAAAATCCGTATCTCTCGGTGCATGCCGGGCGAATGGATCAGGAGCGCATGGCAGAATTGATGAAGGAACAGAGAACGGATCTCGTGATCGACGCCACCCATCCATACGCGGTGGAGGTCTCTGCCAACGTCTCCGCGGCCTGCGCGTCTGCGGGCGCGGAGTATGTCCGCCTGATCCGGGAGGAGACGCAGGAGGAGACCGGCGGCGCGGTGAGAGTGTCCTCGGTGGACGAAGCGGTGGAGTATCTGAAGGGAACGGAAGGAGGGATCCTTGCCACCACCGGGAGCAAGGAGCTCTGGAAATACACGGCGATCCCCGGCTATGAGAAGCGGGTGTTCGCCCGGGTGCTTTCCACGGCGGAGGTGGCGGCCGCCTGCGAGAAGCTTGGCTTTGTGGGAAAAAATCTGATCTGTATGCAGGGCCCCTTCAGCGAGGAGCTGAACGCGGCCATGCTGCGGCAGTTTGACTGCCGTTATCTGGTGACGAAGGAGACCGGCAGGGCCGGAGGCTTCGGAGAGAAGATCCGGGCCGCCCGGAAGGCGGGCGCGAAGCTTGTGCTGGTGGGGCGGCCGCCGGAGCAGGACGGGCTTTCCTATGAGGAGGTGGTGCGCCTGCTGAAGGAGCGGTATTCGCTGCGGGCGGACGCGGCGGACGACAAACGGCCCGCAGAAACCGGCGGAGCGGCGGCTCCCGCATGGGCATCGGCCGGGGAGGCCGGAACCGCCGAGCCGGAACCTGCAGGAGAGTCAGCCGGAATGCCGATGCCCCCCGCGCCGGAACCGTCCCGCCGCCTCGTGACGCTGATCGGGATCGGCATGGGCACGCCGGAGGGCATGACGGTGGAGGCGGCGGATACTATCCGGGAGGCCGACCTTCTGATCGGCGCGGGCCGGATGCTGGAGGCGGCCAGAGAGGCGGAAAAGCCGGTCTTTGCGGCCTACGATCCGGAGAAGATCGCGGCGTATGTAAGAGACCACGCGGAGTACCGGCGGATCGCGGTCCTTTTGTCCGGCGACATCGGATTTTACAGCGGGGCGAAGAGGCTTTACGACGCGCTGGCGGACGCCGGGTGTGAGATCCAAAGCCTGTGCGGGATCTCGTCGGTGGTGTATCTGTGCGGGAAGCTTAAGACTCCGTGGGAGGACGTGCGCCTGATGAGCGCCCACGGGCGAAGCGCCAATCTGGCGGGCGCGGTGCGGGAGAGCGCCAAGACCTTCACTCTTCTGGGAGCGGGGGACAGCGTGCAGGCCATGTGCCGGGAACTTCGGGAGTACGGACTTTCCCATGTGACCGTCCATGTGGGGGAACGGCTGGGCTATCCGGACGAGCGGATCACGTCGGGCACGCCGGAGGAGCTGGAGCGCGGAGACTACGGAAGCCTGTGCGCGGCGCTGATCGAGAATCCAAAGCCCTTTTCGGGCATACGCTCCTGCATCGGGGACGAGGAATTTCTGAGAGGAAAGGCCCCCATGACCAAGAGCGAGGTCCGCAGCCTGTCCGTGGCGAAGCTTCGCCTCACGAGGGACGCGGTGGTGTACGACGTGGGCGCGGGGACCGGCTCCGTGACCGTGGAGCTGGCGCTGGCGGCGCCGGACGGCATGGTGTACGCCGTAGAGCGAAACGCCGAGGCGTGCGGCCTGATCGAAGAAAATAAGCGCCGTTTCGGCACGCCGAACATTCAGGTGACCGAAGGGCTGGCGCCGGAGGCCATGGAGGCGCTGCCCGCGCCGACCCACGCGTTTATCGGAGGCTCCGCCGGAAATCTGAAGGAGATCCTCCAGAGCATCCTTGCGAAAAACCCGTCCGTCCGTCTGGTCATCAACACGGTGACGCTGGAGACGGTGGCGGAGGTGACCGAATGCTTAAAAGAGCTGCCGCTGATCGAGGAGGAGATCATTTCTGTCAGTATCGCGAGGGCGAAAAAAGCGGGAGCGTATCATCTGATGATGGGACAGAATCCGATTTACATCGTCACATGCAGAGGAGGAGGGGAGCCGTGAAGGCGCAGGAGGGAAGAACCTTAAGCCGGAGGATCCCGCGGATCCTCCTTGCGGCTCCGGCCAGCGGGAGCGGCAAGACGCTGATCACCTGCGGGATCCTGCAGGCGCTTGTGAACCGGGGAATGAAGGTGGCCTCCTTTAAGTGCGGGCCGGACTACATCGACCCGATGTTCCACGGGCGGGTGATCGGGACCCGCTCCCGGAACATCGACACCTTTTTTACGGACGCGGAGACGACGCGCGCGCTTTTTGCGAAAAATACGGCGGACTGCGACGTGGCCGTGGCGGAGGGCGTCATGGGCTACTACGACGGCCTTGGCGGCGTGAGCACCGAGGGAAGCACCTACGAAGTAGCCCGCACGCTGGAGATGCCGACGGCGCTCATCGTCAACTGTCGGGGAGCCAGCCTGTCCGTGGGAGCCGTGATCAGGGGCTTTCTGGAATATCGCGAGGACAGCCGCATCCGGGGTGTGATCCTGAACCAGATCTCCCCCATGATCTACGGACAGCTAAAGCCGCTGCTGGAGCGGGAACTGGGCGTCCGGGTGCTGGGCTATGTGCCGAAGCTTGAGGAGCTGACGCTGGAGAGCCGCCATCTGGGACTGGTGCTGCCGGGCGAGATCGACGCGCTGCGGGAGAAGCTGGGGCATCTGGCGGCCGTGCTGGAGGAGACGCTGGATCTGGACGGACTTCTGGAGCTGGCCGGGGAAAGCGGGCCGCTTGCGTGGCGGGAGCCGTCCCTTCCGGCGCTTGCGCCTCAAGGGGGAAAGCCCGTCCGGATCGCCGTGGCCAGAGACGACGCGTTTTGTTTTACGTATCTTGACAATCTGGAGCTTCTGGAGCGGATGGGCGCAGAGCTTGTGTATTTCTCGCCGCTTCGGGACCGGGAGCTTCCGGAAGGGATCTCCGGCCTGATCTTAAGCGGCGGCTATCCGGAGCTTCACGGGGAAGCCCTGTCCGCCAACGGGTCCATGCGCCGCTCGATCCGGGAGGCGCTGGAGGGAGGACTTCCGTGCATCGCCGAGTGCGGCGGCTTTCTGTACCTGCACCGGGAGCTGGAGGATCAGGGCGGCGTGTTCCGACCGATGGTCGGAGCCGTCCCGGCGCGAGCGTTCCGGACGGACCGGCTGGGCCGCTTCGGCTACATCACGCTGACGGCTCGGGAGGATCAGCTTCTCGGAGCGGCGGGAACGCAGATCCGGGGGCATGAGTTCCACTACTGGGACAGCGAGCGGTGCGGGGAGAGCTTCCACGCGAAAAAGCCGGTGGGGAAAAGGGAGTGGGACTGCGTCGTGGGAAACGCTTCTCTGTACGCGGGCTTCCCCCATCTGTTTTTCTGGTCGAACCCGCAGGCGGCGTTCGCCTATCTGAAAAAATGCGAGGAGTATGGTTCATGCTGATTTTGATAACCGGCGGGAGCGGAAGCGGCAAATCCGCCTTCGCCGAGTCTGTGGTGACCGGGCTTGGCGGCCGGAAACGGCTCTATATCGCCACTATGTATCCGTTCGACGAGGAGTGCCGCCAGAGGATCGCAAGGCACCGGGAAATGCGTAAGGATAAGGGCTTTGACACGCTGGAGCGCTACACGGATCTGGCGGGCGCGGACGTGTCGGGCTATGAGACGGTGCTGCTGGAATGCATGTCCAACTTGACGGCCAACGAGCTCTACCAGCCGGGAGGCGCGGGGGATCGCTGCGTGGAGGCCGTGCTGGAGGGCGTCCGGAGCGTGTACGCGCAGTGCCGCCATCTGGTGATCGTGACCAACGAGATCTTTTCCGACGGCATGGACTACGATCCGGAGACCCGGCGCTACCAGCGGTATCTGGGCGAGATCAACCGGCGGATCGCCGGACTGTCGGACGCGGCGGCCGAGGTGGTCTACTCGGTCCCGCTGATGCTGAAAGGGGACCTGAAAGGAGCGTTGGGAGAATGAGACGGGTGTGGAACAGCTTTTTGATCGCGTTCGCCATGTTTTCCAAGATTCCCGTGCCAAGGGCGGACTGGGACAAGGAAAACATGAAATATATGATGTGCTTTTTCCCGGCGGTGGGAGCGGTCGCGGGGGTTCTTTTCTGCGCGGCGGGAGTTCTGTGCGTCAGACTGGGATCCGGAAGCGTCCTTCGGGGAGCGGTGCTGACGCTCCTGCCGGTGCTGGTGACCGGGGGCATCCATCTGGACGGCTTTCTGGACACGGCGGACGCTCTAAGCTCCTACCAGCCGGTGGAGAGGAAGCTGGAGATCCTGAAGGACTCCCATGCGGGAGCCTTTGCGGTCATCATGGGCTGCGCATATTTTACGCTGTCGCTGGGGGTGTTCAGCGAGCTGGACGAGAGGGCGTGGCCCTTTATGGCGCTGACCTTCGTCCTGTCCAGAAGCCTCAGCAGCCTTGCCCTGTCCACGTTCCCGAAGGCCAACAAGTCCGGGTCGCTTTCCCTGTTCTCGGACGCGGCCCAGAAGCGGGCGCTCTTTGGGGCGCTGGCGGTCTGGATCGGATGCGCGGCGGGGCTTGGACTCTGGTGGGACTGGAGGCGGGCGTTGATCATGCTTGGAACGGCGGGCGCGTCGTACGTCTTTTATTACCGGCTGGCCATGAAGGAGTTCGGCGGGACGACCGGGGACGTCGCGGGATTTTTCGTGCAGGTGTGCGAGCTTGCCTGCGCGCTTACGCTTATGTTGGGAGGAAAGCTTTTATGATCTTAGTGACGGGAGGATGCTTTCAGGGAAAGACCGATTACGCGCGGCGCACGTTCGGGATCCTGAAGGAGCAGGAGGCGGACGGCGCGGTCTGCCCCATGGAGGTCATCTACGAGGCGAAGCTTCTGTTTCATTTCCATGAATATGTCCGTCGGATGATGGAGGCCGGGACGGAGCTGTCGGCGGAGGAGCTGAAGCGGCGCAATCCGGGGCTTGTGCTGGTGACCAACGAGCTTGGCTACGGGGTCGTGCCGGTGGACCGGTTCGACCGGGCGTACCGGGAGAAGACCGGGCGGGTGTGCTGCGAGCTGGCGGCGTGCGCGGACGAGGTGCACCGGGTCGTGTGCGGGATCGGGACGGTGATCAAGCATGGCTGAGATCCTTTTGATCCGCCACGGAAAGACGACGGGAAATCTTGAGGGCCGCTACATCGGGAGCCGCACGGACGAGCCTCTGTGCCCGGAGGGGATCCGGGAGCTGGAGGAGAAAGCCTACCCCGCGCCGGACGCGATCTATGCAAGCCCCATGCGCCGGTGCGTGGAGACGGCGCGGATCCTGTGGCCGGAGACAGGGATCCGGCTCCTTCCGGGGCTCCGGGAGTGTGATTTCGGCGATTTTGAGGGGAAAAATTACCGGGAGCTGTCCGGAGATCCCGCCTATCAGGCCTGGATCGACAGCGGCGGTACGCTGCCCTTTCCCGGCGGAGAGGATCCGGCGGCGTTCCGGGCGCGGTGCCGCGCGGCGTTCGCACAGCTTGTGCGGGAGCTTGAGGGCGTATCCCGCGCCGCCGTCGTGGCCCACGGCGGCACGGTCATGGCGGTCATGGAGCGGTACGGCCATCCGGAAAAAGGATATTTTGACTATCAGGTGAAAAACGGCTGTGGCTACGCGCTGACGCCGGTGGAGGGAACGGAACGATGGAATTGTCGATACTTGCAGTAGCGCTTGGATTTTTTCTGGATCTGCTGATCGGGGATCCCCACTGGCTCTATCATCCGATCCGGCTGGTGGGTCATCTGATCGGCGGTCTGGAGAGGGGACTTCGGGCGCTGTTTCCGCAGACGGAGAAAGGGGAGCTGGCGGCGGGCGTATGTCTTCTGGTCCTGACGGCGGGGATCACGACGGCTGCGGCCGCGGCGCTTCTGTACGCGGCGGGGCGGATCCATCCGTATGCGGGATTTGCGCTGGAGACCGTCATGTGCTATCAGCTTCTGGCGACCAAAGCCCTGAAGACGGAGACGATGAAGGTGTACGACGCGCTGAAGGAGGGCGATCTTCCAAAGGCGAGGTACGCGGTGTCCATGGTGGTAGGCCGGGATACGGACGCTCTGGACGGGATCGGCATCACGAAGGCGGCAGTGGAGACGGTGGCGGAGAATACGTCCGACGGCGTGATCGCGCCCCTTCTTTTCCTGATGATCGGCGGCGCGCCGCTTGGATTTTTCTATAAGGCGGTCAACACGATGGACTCCATGGTGGGCTATAAGAACGACCGCTATCTCTATTTTGGACGGGCGGCGGCCCGGTTTGACGACGTGCTGAATTATGTTCCTGCGAGGCTCTCCGCCGTGCTGATGACAGCGGCCGCGGGGCTGTGCGGCATGGACGCGGCCAACGGCTGGCGGATCTACCGGAGAGACCGCTACAACCACAGCAGCCCCAACTCCGCCCACACGGAAGCCGTGACGGCTGGGGCGCTGCACGTGCAGCTGGCCGGGAACGCGTATTATTTTGGAAAGCTGTATGAGAAGCCCACGCTGGGAGATCCGGACCGGCCGGTGGAGTACGAGGACATCCCGCGGGCCAACCGGCTGCTGTACGTCACGGCGGTATTGGCGCTTCTTGTGTTCGGACTGGTGAAAGGAGCGATCTTATGGGGAATCTGAAAAAAGGCTGTCTGCAGATCTACTGCGGGGACGGCAAGGGAAAGACGACGGCGGCGGTGGGACTGGCCGTCCGCGCCGCGGGGACAGGGCTTAAGGTACTGTTCTGTCAGGTCATGAAGGACGGAACGTCCGGGGAGGTGGAGATGCTGAAAAAGCTGGGCGTCTCCTACCAGTGCTGTACGGACCGCTTCGGCTTTTTCTGGAACATGACCGACGCGCAGAAGGAGGAGGCCGCAAAGGCCTACACGGACGTCTTTCTGGATGCGGCGGCGCAGGCCCGGGCGGAGGACTACGACCTCTTCGTGGTGGATGAGTTTATGAGCGCCTACAACCACGGGCTGATCGACCAGAAGAAGGCGCTTACATTTCTCATGGAGCGCCCGGAGCGGCTGGAGATCGTCCTGACCGGCCGGGATCCGGGGGAGGAGCTTCTGGAGCTGGCCGACTATGTGACGGAGATGCGCAAGATCAAGCATCCCTTCGACCGGGGGATCCCGGCGCGCAGAGGGATTGAGCTGTGACGGAACGGGCGGACCTGCAGGGCCGCAGAGAGAGGAAGGCACTTTATGGGAGTCATGGAAAAAAACGAGATCCTCATGATCCACGGTAAAGATTATAAGGAAATGACGAAGAAGATTCTTGCCGCCGCAGGGCTGGCGGAGCAGATTGGAGGCCGGGACAAACGGATCGGCCTCAAGCCTAATCTGGTGGTGGCGAAGACGCCGGACTCCGGGGCGACCACCCACATGGAGATCGTGGAGGGGACCGTCGAGTACCTGCAGGAGAACGGATTTTTCCGGATCGCGGTCACGGAAGGATCGTGGGTGGGAGAGCGCACGGCGGCGGCCTTTCGGGCGTGCGGCTATCCGGCGCTGGCGAAAAAATACGGCGTGGAGTTGATGGACAACCAGAAGGACACGTTCCGCTCCTACGACGCCGCAGGGATGCGGCTTGACATCTGTGATTTTCCCATGTCGCTGGATTTTCTGATCAATCTGCCGGTGCTGAAAGGGCACTGCCAGACGCTGGTCACCTGCGCGCTGAAAAACAACAAGGGGCTGATCCCCAACAGCGAGAAGCGGAAGTTCCACACCATGGGGCTTCATAAGCCCATCGCCCATCTGGCCGCGGCGGTGCCAAACGATTTCATTCTGGTGGACAATATCTGTGGCGATCTGGATTTTGAGGAGGGCGGCAATCCGGTGCAGATGGACCGGATCCTGGCGTTCCGGGACCCGGTGCTGTGCGACGCGTTTGTCTGCGAGACCATGGGCTACCGTCCGGACGACGTGCCCTACGTGCGCATGGCGGAGCGGCTGGGCGTGGGATCGGCGGATACGTCGAAGGCGAAGATCACCGAGCTGAACGAGAGCTGCGGGGGAGCCGGAAAGCGTTCCGCGACCAGGCGGGTACAGGAGCTGGCGAACTATGCGGAGCCGAAGGACGCCTGCAGCGCCTGCTACGGCTCCCTGATCTATGCGCTGGACCGGCTGAACGACAGAGGGCTTCTGAGAAAAGGCGGCCCGAAGATCGCGGTGGGGCAGGGCTATCAGGGGAAGACCGGGGAGCTCGGCGTCGGGAAATGCACGAAAGGCTTCGCGAAGAGCTGCCCCGGCTGTCCGCCGAGGGCCGTCCAGATCGCGAAATTTTTAGAGAAGGAATGGAGCGTATGAATTACAGGGCAGTCGTGCAGTATGAAGGGACCCGCTACCGGGGATGGCAGACGCAGGGAAATACGGAGCAGACCGTCCAGGGAAAGCTGGAGGCGCTTCTGACGCGCATGGAAGGGGAGCGAGTGGAGGTCCACGGCTCGGGGCGCACCGACGCGGGCGTTCACGCCGCCGGACAGGTGATCAGCTTCCGGTGCCGGGCGGAGCGGACGCCGCAGGAGATCAGGGACTACATGAACGAGTATCTTCCGGAGGACATCTGCATCCTTTCCGTGTCGGAGGCCGCGCCCCGGTTCCACGCCCGTCTGAACGCGGTGCGCAAAACTTACGTCTACCGGATCTGGAACGGCCCGGTGAAAAATGTGTTTGACCGCAGGTTCACGGCCCGCGTGGAGGAGCCGCTGGATCATAAGGCCATGGAGCGCGCGGCCGCGCTTCTGTGCGGGACGCACGACTACCGCGCGTTCTGTTCGCTGAAGCGGTTCAAAAAATCCACGGTCCGGACGGTGGAGGAGATCCGGGTGGAGCGCCTCGGGGACGAGGTGCGGCTTATGTTCACCGGATCGGGCTTTCTCTATCACATGGTCCGGATCCTGACCGGCACGCTGGTGGAGACGGGACTCGGCCTTCGCGCGCCGGAGGAGATGCCTGCGCTGCTGGCGGGCATGGATCGGACGAAGACCGGCCGGCTGATGCCGCCGGAGGGGCTGATCCTGCTAAGCGTGGAGTATTAGAGGGGAGTCCGCCGTGCCAGATCGTCCTTCAGAAGCTGGTAGGCGGACGCGGTCAGCGGGATGCCGAGGAGGACGCCGAGGACGCCGAACAGGGAGCCGCCCAGCAGGACCGCCGCGAACACGAAGACTCCCGGCAGACCGATGGAGGAGCCGACCACTCTGGGGTAGATGAGCTGTCCCTCCAGTTGCTGGAGCACCACGATGAACGCCACGAAGAGCAGCGCCTGCACCGGCGACACGGTGAAGATCATGATAAAGCCCACAGCTCCGCCGATGTACGCGCCGAAGATGGGGATCAGCGCGGTGGCGCCCACCAGCACGCCGATCATGACCGCGTAGGGGAAGCGGAACAGGATCATGCCCAGCGCGCAGAGCGTGCCGAGGATGACGGCCTCCGTGCACTGGCCCACGATAAAGCGGTGAAAGCAGCTGTCCAGCGTCCGCAGCACGTAGTAGAGCCGGTCCGTGATGCCGGGGCTTACGTAGGTCTTCAGAAGACGGCCGGTCTGACGGGCCAGCCACTCCTTGCCGGCCAGCAAGTAGACGGCGAAGAAAAGCGCCATGATCAGATCGAATACCACCGTCAAAAGCGACGAAATGTAGTTGACCAGGCTGGCTCCCGCCCCGGATCCCACCAATTTAAAGAGCTGGTCGAGCACCTGCTGGATGTCGATCCGGGAGTTGGCGCCGCCGGGCAGCAGCTCCATGAGCTCTGGGTACCGCGCGAGAAAATCCATGACCTGTCCGTAGGCCGTCGGGATGCTGGAGAGCAGCACCTCCATACAGGAGCGAAGCTCCGGCAGGATCATATTCAGGATCAGCGACAGGATCAAAAACAGCGTCACCAGCGACAGCGTGATGGAAGCCGCCCGTCTGCCGGAAGCTTTGCCGCGCCATCTCTTAAGAAGCGTATTCTCGTAAAACACCATGATCAGATTGACGATATAAGCCATGGCGCAACCTGTCAGCAGAGGCTGGGCCGCGCCGAGCAGCGCGCCGACGCCCGACATGGCGCTGTCCCAGTAATGGTAAAGAAGCAAAAGGGCGGCCACGCAGAGCGCCCCGTAGCGGATCAAATCCTTTTTCTCTCTCATAAAATGTCTGTCCTCTCTTTTCCTGCGGTTTTCCGGGAGACTCCGACGGACTCCCGAACCGTAACGTCAGTATAATCCATCGGGCGTCAAACCGCAAGAGGGCTGTCTCTTTTGGCGGAGATGTGCTACAATTACGGTCAGGGAGGAGAAGAAGATGAACGACTATATCACGACCTTTTCAAAAACACATTTCACGCCGACAGACCCGAAGCCGGAGGACATCCATATCGAAGACATCGCCCACGCGCTGTCCATGATGGCGCGCGCCAACGGGCATTTTCCGGAATTTTATTCGGTCGGGCAGCACAGCGTCAGCTGCTGCGAGGAGGCTGCGGCGCGGGGATATACGAAGCGGGTGCAGTTAGCCTGCCTTCTGCACGACGCCAGCGAAGCGTATCTGGCCGACATCACAAGGCCGGTGAAGCGGTGCCTGCCCAAATATAAGGCGATCGAGCAGGTGCTCCAGGACCGGATCTTCCGGAAATATCTGGGGGAGGTCTCCGAGGAGGAGACGAGGCTCTGGCGGAGGCTGGACGACGTCATGCTGTTCCATGAGTTTGAACATTTCATGGGGGAGCGCCTGTGGGAGAGCGAAGAACCGCTCCAGAGCAGCCCTTGCTACGAGACCGAGGGCTTTAAGCGGACCGAGGAGCGGTTCCTTGCATGGTTCCGGAAGCTTGAGGGAGAGACGCATGGAGCGGACTGAGGCATTCGGGGCGCTGGTGCGCGGCGGGTGCAGGCTCTGTCCGAGGGAGTGCGGGGCGGACCGGGAGGCCGGGAGCACGGGCTTTTGCGGCGTGACGGCGCAGCCGACGGCGGCCAGAGCGGCCCTTCACTACTGGGAGGAGCCGTGCATCTCAGGGAAAGAGGGCTCGGGAGCGGTCTTCTTCTCCGGCTGCACGCTCCGGTGCGTGTTCTGCCAGAACTACGAGATCGCCGCCGGGCGCGCGGGCCGGCCCGTGAGCGGGGAGCGCCTTGCGGAAATCTTTCTGGAGCTTCAGGAAAAGGGAGCCAACAACCTGAATCTGGTGACGGCCACCCAGTTCCTGCCGTCGGTCGTCCCGGCCCTTCTGCGGGCGCGAAAGAGGGGGCTTTCGATCCCGGTGGTCTACAACAGCGGCGGCTATGAGAAGACGGAGACGCTCCGCCTTCTGGAGGGGATCGTGGACGTCTGGCTCCCGGACCTGAAATACAGGAGTAGCGAGCTGGCGGCCCGGTATTCCCGCGCGGCCGATTACCCGGAGGTGGCGGCAGAGGCCATCCGGGAGATGGCGCGGCAGGCGGGAGAGCCGGTTTTCGACGGACGCGGCCTCATGCAGAGGGGAGTCGTCGTGCGTCATCTGGTCCTGCCGGGCTGCGTCCGCGACAGCAAGGACGTGCTGGAGCATCTGTGGGACACGTACGGGGACCGGATCTATGTGAGCGTCATGAGCCAGTACACGCCAAGACCCCATGCGGCGGCGTACCCGGAGCTTGCCCGCAGGGTGACGGAGGAGGAGTACGAAGAAGTGGTGGATTACGCCCGCTTTCTCGGCATGAAAAACGTCTACATCCAGGAGGGAGAATGCGCAAAGGAGAGCTTTATCCCGGCCTTTGACTGCGAAGGTGTGTGAGGAAAAGTGGATCTGGCCGGGATCATGGAGTGTTGGGGAACAGATGAGCCTGCATCGTCTCCAAAAACCGGCGCATCTGAGGCGTCACGTATTTATTCCGGTGATACACAAGCTGGCTCCACATCACGATGTCGCCGCATTCCGTATCGAGCAGGACAAGGTCTCCCCGCTTTACGTCGTCGCGCACCACATATTCTGGCAGAAAAGAGATTCCCTTGTTTTCGCGTACAAAGCGGGTGATCACATCCGTGTTTCCGACCTCCAGAAACGGATGGAGCTCGAAGCCTTTTTCCGCCAGAGACTGCTCCATGGCATAGCGGTAGCTGATCCCTTTTTCCGTGAGATAGAGCGGCTCCCGGAGGAGGCGTTCGATCGGGATCCGGCTCCGTCCTGCCAGAGCGGATTCTGAGGAGGCTACAAAATAAATTTTTTCAGGCTGTTCCGCCGCCTTGACCCATT
Organism: Eubacteriales bacterium; assembly: GCA_030524125.1. GTDB lineage: Bacteria > Bacillota > Clostridia > Lachnospirales > Lachnospiraceae > Hominiventricola. Next base: position 38,500 of record JAUNHB010000006.1, read on the forward strand.
CGGGAAAACAGATCCTCTGGTCGAGAAAATATAAAAGATCCACATCGTTTTGCCGCAGCATCTGAAACAGATCCGGCACGAGGGCGGTATGCAGGCGGATCTCCATGCGGGGGCACGTCCCGGCCAGCTCGGACAGAACAGGGGGAAGGACGCTGATGATATAGGATTCGCTCGTGCCGACGCGCAGCGTTCCCGCGATATGCTCCGGCTCCTGAAGGGCGGTCTGCGCCTTTTGCGCGGAATCGAGGATGCTCAGCGCATAGGGAAGAAGACGCTCGCCTGCCTGCGTCAGACGCACCTGTCTGCCTATGCGCTCGAACAGCTGCGCGTTAAGTTCGGTCTCCAGCTGCCTGACCTGCATCGTAACGGCGGACTGCGTATATCCCAGCTGCTTTGCCGCCTTTGTGAAGTTCCGGATTTCTGCGATCCGAACGAAGGTGATCAGATTTCTTATCTCCATGTCAATACCATCAAAAAAAATGATTACTTTCATAAAAACAATGAATTTTACAAATGATTTTTCCTATGGTAGCATGACCGTCAGAGAAAGTCAAGGAGGCGAATGCCATGGAAAAAGAGAGAATGCGGGAGCAAAACGGGCGGATCGGCGCGCTGATGAAGGATTTTGTCGACCGGACGGCGGATTTCTACGATCACTTGAAGAGTCAGCCGGTCATACGTCCCACGGAGGAGAGCGCTTTGCAGAGGCTGGAGCAGGAGACGATCCCCGCCCATGGACGGGACGTGGAAAAGGTGTATGAAGAGATGCTCCGGGATGTGTATTCCGGCACGCTTCTGGCGCAGCATCCCCGCAGCTTCGCCTGCGTTCCGTCCACGGCGTCCATGCTGTCGTGGATGGGGGACGTGATGACCAACGCGTACAATCCCCATGCGAGCTGCCGGAACAACGCGCCGGCCATCGATCTGATCGAGAAAAAGCTGATACGGTGGATGTGCGGCCTTGCGGGCTATCCGGAGGGGAGCGGAGGGCTGTTCGTGTCCGGCGGCTCGATCGCCAATCTGACGGCGCTGACCGCGGCGAGAGACACGCGCCTGCGCGCAGACGAGAGGAGCCGCGCGGTCGTTTACCTTTCGGACCAGACGCATGCTTCGGTGGTGAAGGGGCTTCATATGATCGGATTTACGGACGGCCAGATCCGCAGGATCCCCACGGACGAGGAGTTTTGCATCGACGTCGGCGCTCTGGAGCGGGAGGTGCGCCGGGATCTGGAAAGAGGAAGAAAGCCGTTTGCCGCGATCGCCTCCGCAGGGACCACGAACACGGGAAGTGTGGACCCGATGACGGAGATCTCCGGCGTCTGCCGTTCCTTTGGAATGTGGCTCCATGTGGACGGCGCGTTTGGCGCATCGGCGCTTCTGTCCGAGCAGAGGGGAGCGGCGCTTCAGGGGATCGGGCTGTCCGACAGCATAAGCTGGGACGCGCATAAATGGCTGATGCAGACGTACGGCTGCAGCGTCGTCCTCGTCCGGGATAGGGTCGCGCTGTCCGGCAGCTTCGCCGCGCACCCGGAGTATCTGAGGGATGCGGCGGGAGCGGAGGAAAGCGTGGAATTCTGGGATCTGGGCCCGGAGCTTACGAGGCCTGCCCGCTGTCTGAAGCTCTGGATCACCCTGCAGACGGCAGGGACCGACGCAATGGGGCGGGTCATCGAACACGGCTGCGCGCTGGCGGAGCTGGCGCAGAGGGAGCTTGAGAGGATGGACGGATGGGAGATCGTCTCGCCTGCCCGGCTCGGAGTTTTGAATTTCCGGTATGTGCCGGACGGAGGGATGGCGCAGGAGGAGCTTGCGGAGGTGAACCGAAGGATCGCGGGGAGGATCACGGAGAGCGGCTACGCGCAGATCTTCACCACGCAGCTACGCGCAAAGACCGTCCTTCGCATGTGCACGATCCATCCGGAGACGACGGAGGAGGACGTGCTCGGCACGCTGGACAGGCTGCGCCGGTATGCGCTGGAAACTGTGGGAAAACTGTAAGAAATATCCCCCCACCGGGCTTGTGAGGGCCGGGTTCCTGTGCTAAAGTACCAATAGAACACGCAGGAGGGGACGGCATGATATTACCAAAGATCGAGCATTACTGGACGGGGAGGGCAAAGGGGTATTCCGAGGTCAACCGGCATGAGCTGGCTACCGGGCAGGACCGGGTGTGGCTTAGAGAGATCAGAAGACATCTTCCGGCAGGAGAGGGACTGAAAATTCTGGACGTAGGCACCGGCCCCGGCTTTTTCGCGATCCTTCTGGCGCGGGCCGGATATGAGGTGACGGCGGTGGATTACACGGAGGCCATGCTCCGGGAGGCGGAGAAAAACGCGGGAGCGCTGGCGGAGAGGATCCGCTTCCGGCGCATGGACGCGCAGCGGCTGGATTTTCCGGACGGGACTTTCGACGCGGTCATCTCCAGAAACCTGACGTGGAATCTGGAATGTCCGAAGGAAGCCTACGCGGAGTGGATGCGGGTGCTGAAGGACGGAGGACAGCTTTTGAATTTTGACGCCAACTGGTATCACCATCTGTTCGATCAGGAGAAGCGGCGGGAGTACGAGGCGGACCGGGAGCGGGTGCAGTCTCTGGAGCTGGACGATCATTATACCTGTACGGACATCGACGCCATGGAGGAGATCGCGCGTCAGGTCCCCATGAGCCGTACCATGCGGCCGGCCTGGGATCTGGAGGTATTAAAGGCGTGCAGCGGCGGGCAGGTGCGCGCGGACGAGCAGGTCTGGGAGCGGGTCTGGGATCAGACCGAGAAGGCCAACTACGCCTCCACGCCCATGTTTTTGGTCAGCGCGGTCAAAAGCGCAGCCGGAGAGGGGCTGGTATCTTGATCGAGACGAAGCAGCTTCAGTATCTGGTAGTCTGCGCGCAGCTTCAGTCCTTCAGCCGGGCGGCCGAGGCGCTCTATACGACCCAGCCAAACGTGAGCAAGGTGATCCGGACGCTGGAGGAGGAGCTGGGCTTTTCTCTTTTCGTCCGGCAGAACCGGGGGATCCGGCTGACAGAGCGGGGCCGCCGGGTCTATGAGTACGCCGCAAGGGCCATGGAAAACGTGGAGCAGCTTGCGGCGTTTTCGCGGATGGACCGGGGAGGGGAGCTGCTGGCGTCGTGGAATCCAAGCTCCTGGATGGCCTCCTGTTTTGCGGCGTTTTATCAGGAGCACAGGGACGAGGACGTGTGCTATCATGTGATGACGGCCAGCACGGAGGAGATTCTCGAGCGGTGCGCGTGCGGCAGGGACGATCTGGGATTCGTCTACATGATGGAGGAGCAGATGCCGTCCTTTTTGTACCGGCTGGAGAGAAATTCCCTGAAATTTACAGAGCTCGCCCGGACGGAGGCGTATCTGTACTTCGGAAAGGACAATCCGCTCGGCGGGAAGGCGGGGCTTGAGGAGCTGGAGACGGAGAGGGTCCGTCTCGTGCAGTGCTATGAGGACGAGTTTACGCTGGACCGGGCGAGGCTGCTGACCGGGGAGACGCCCGGCCGGACGCCGGGGGACCGCATGAAGGTGTCGGTGGTCACCAACAGCGATTATGTGATGAACGAGCTTCTCCAAAGGACGGAGCTTGGAAATATCAGCGGCGGCTATCTGAGCCGTCACGAGGAGTCGAGAGGTTATCCGGGTTACTCCCTGTACGGGGAGGAACGGCCGGTTCTTTTCGGCTGCGTCGCCAGAGCGGAGGAGCCGCCGGAGGGCTGGGCGGAGCATTTCCTTCAGTTTGTGCGGGCGCGGCTTTTGCAGTGAAGGATCAAAAGAAGAAAGTCACAGAGAGTCGGCGGACATGGGAGATCATGGAGGCCGGCTCTTTCTTTCCGGGGAAATCCGCAGCCGTTCAGCCCGCGCCATTCGCAAAGCCGCGCTGACGCGCTCCCCGCCGCTTCGCGGCTATCTTTGCTCATGAGTCGGCGCTCCCTCAGCCGGAAACAGCAGACCAAAATTCGTGCGAGCACGATTTTGTCCTGCCGCTTCCGGCTGGCTGAACTGTTATCATTCCATTTTGCTATCTGACCCGGAAAAATCGGTATGGCCGGCCATCCCCCCACGGGGCTTGTGAGCCCGGACGCTGCCTCCTATAATGAAATTGTTTCACACGAGGAGAAAAGGGAGGCAATGAAAGGGAATGAGGAAAAGAAAGATATTGGCGTGGATCCTGATGCTGACGCTGGCGTCGGGGCTGGCCGGATGCGGATCCGGAGATACGCAGTCGGCTGCGGCGGGGGATGATGCCGCGGCGCAGGAGACGGCGGACGAAGGCGCGCTCTCAGACCGGGAGGTCACCGCTTATGTGGGAACGTCCATCTTTGAGAGCAGTCTGGATCCGGTCAAGGGAGCCATGAGCTACGCCTATCCGTTTACGAACAACGCGCTTTTGAAGGTAAATCCGGAGTCCGAGTATGTGGGAGATCTGGCTGCGGACTGGGAGATCAGCGAGGACGCGCTGACTTACACGTTCACGCTGCGGGACGGCGTGAAATTCAGCGATGGCAGCGATTTTGACGCGGGGGACGTGGTATTTACCTACGAGACCGTGCGGGACCATCAGGCCAACAACGAGAACGTGGATCTGACCCGGCTGGACACGGTGACGGCGCTGGACGACCGCACGGTGGAATTTAAACTGAAGGAATGCTATTCGCCGTTCTTCGATACGGCGGCCATGCTCCAGATCGTGCCGGAGGACTCTTACGACAGCGCGCTGTTTGACACGATGCCGGTGGGAACGGGAGCATGGAAGGTCGTGCAGTACGACACGAACCAGCAGATCATCCTGGAGCCGAACGAATATTATTTCGGCGAGGCACCGGCTATCAGCAAGGTAACGCTGGTCTACATGGACAGCGACGCGGCGTTCGCGGCCGCCCAGTCCGGACAGCTGGACGTCGTCATGGTGGGATCCAGCTACGCGAAGGAGGAAGTGCCGGGCATGGAGCTGGCAGCGCTGGAGACCATGGACGTGAGAAATATCAGTCTCCCCGTACAGGAGGAGCACACGGCCACGGACGCATCCGGACAGGAGATGACGGTGGGCAACAACGTGACGTCGGACCGGGCGGTCCGGGAAGCGCTCTCCATCGGCATCGACCGCCAGTCCATCATCGACAACGCGTTTAACGGCGTGGGCGTCCCGGCGGTGAATTTCACCGACAACCTGATCTGGGCGAGCACCGACGACTACGAGGACGGTAGAAGAGAAGAGGCGGAGGCTATTCTGGAGGAAGCGGGATGGCTGGACGAGGACGGAGACGGCGTCCGGGAGAAGGAAGGACTTGCCTGCAGCTTTGACATCTACTCTCCGGGAGGAGATCAGGACCGCTATCAGCTGGCTGCGGCTCTGGCGGAGGACGCGGCGCAGCTGGGGATCCAGATCCATGTAAAGACCGCCGGATGGGATGAGATCGTCGCGCTGCAGGCCGTAGCGGGAGTCGTGTGGGGCTGGGGTCAGTACAGTCCGACCGTGCTCTACTCGCTCTTTGAATCGGATCTGTATCTGACCGGAGGCTACGACAACGTGGTGGGCTATGACAATCCGCAGGTGGATGTGAAGATCGACGAAGCCCTCTCCGCAAACAATCAGGAGGACGCCGTGGCGGCATGGAAAGAAGTGCAGCGCATGGCGGACGCGGATTACCCCTACCTCTATCTGGTAAATATCCAGCACTGCTATTTTGTCAACGAGAATCTTGATATTTCCACGGAGACGCAGGTACCCCACCCGCACGGACACGGAAGCCCCATCATCTGCAACATGGGCGACTGGTCCTGGAAATAAGAAGAAACCACAGGGCGGCAGGGAGCGCTTGAGACGGCGCTTCCTGCCGCCGCAGGGATGGGGAGGAAGCTATGACAAGAACGAAATATCTACTGGGAGAGGCGGTCCGGATGGCGCTTCTGCTGGCGGCGGTCAGCGTGGCGGCGTTTGTCCTGATCACGAAAGCGCCCATCGACCCGCTTGTCTCCTATATCGGGACCAACTCAACGCTTTCGCAGGAAGCCAAGGATGAGATCTCGGAATACTGGGGACTTGACGACCCGCTGCCCCAGCGCTTTGTCACATGGGCGGGACACGCGCTGCAGGGGGATCTGGGGGAGTCCATCACCTATAAAAAGCCGGTGCTCAGCATTATCAGGGAGCGTTTTTCCTACTCCTTCGGATTGATGCTTACGGCGTGGACGCTGTCCGGAATCCTGGGATTTCTCGTGGGGACCGCCTGCGGGATCTTTCAGGGGAGCCCGTTTGACCGGGCGGTGAAGGTGTTCTGTCTGGGAGTGAAGTCGGCGCCCACCTTCTGGCTGGGGCTTCTGATCCTGACGGTGTTCGCGGTGCAGCTGGGATGGTTTCCCATCGGGATGGCCGCGCCGGTGGGAAAGCTCGCTTCTGAGGTGACGCTGGGGGACCGCCTCTATCATCTGGCGCTTCCGGCGTTTACGCTGACGATCGTCAGCATGAGCGAGGTGGTGCTCTACACGAGACAGAAGCTTTCGGAGATCATGAGCAGCGATTTTATCCTGTACGCCAGAGCGCGGGGGGAGAGCAGGGGACAGATCATCGTGCGCCACGCGCTTCGGAACATTGCGCTTCCGGCGGTGACCGTACAGTTCGCCTCCTTCAGCGAGCTGTTCGGAGGGATGGCGCTGGCGGAAAATGTGTTTTCCTATCCGGGCATCGGCACGGCCACCACGGCGGCGGCTATGAACGGGGACGTGCCGCTTCTGCTGGGACTGGCGCTTTGCAGCGCAGTGTTTGTGTTTGCGGGCAATCTGATCGCCAACCTGCTGTACGGCGTCTTCGATCCCCGCATCAGGGAGGGCTCGGGACATGCATAGGCTGAAAAGAGAACATAGGCATTGGAACCGGAGGATGCTGGTGACGGTCGTGACCGCGGCCGCGCTGCTCTATCTGGTCGGTATCTTTTTGTGGGGGACCTTGATGGATCCGTCGTATTATGCCGTGCATTACGAAAATAAACTGCTGCCGCCGGGACTGTCCCATCTCTTCGGAACGGACTTTATGGGAAGGGATATGTTTTTCCGGTGCGTCAAAGGGCTGTCCAACAGTCTGGTCATCGGGGTGCTGGCGGCCGCCTTCAGCTCCGTGCTGGCGCTGATCCTGGGGATCGCTTCGGCTGTGTGCGGAGGCTGGGTGGATCGGGCGGTCAACTGGTGCGTGGATCTGTGCATGGGCCTGCCGCATCTGGTCCTTCTGATCCTGATTTCCTTTATGCTGGGAAAGGGGACGAAGGGCGTCACCATCGCCGTGGCGCTGACCCACTGGCCCTCCCTGACCAGAGTCGTGCGCGCGGAGGTGCTGCAGGTGCGGTCCTCCCAGTATGTGCAGGCCGCCTACCGCATGGGCAGATCCCGCCTGCAGGTGGCGTGGACCCATATGGTGCCCCATGTGCTCCCGGCGTATCTGATCGGTCTGGTGCTCCTCTTTCCCCATGCCATCATGCACGAGGCGTCCATCACCTTTCTGGGCTTCGGGCTTCCGGCGGAGATGCCGGCGATCGGCGTGATCCTGTCGGAGGCCATGAACCATATCGCCACCGGGAAGTGGTGGCTGGCCCTGTTTCCGGGGCTGATGCTTCTGGCGGCCGTGCTCCTGTTCGACGCCATCGGGGACAATCTGAAAAAGCTGTGGAACCCGGGCAGCGGGAACGAGTAGAGGAGGACGCGGACGGCATGAAGAAAAAGAACGAAAAAATACTGGAGATCGAGGAGCTGACGGTGTCGTTTGGCATGTACCGGAAGGGCTTTCAGAAAAGCGATCTGGAGGTGATCCATTCGCTCTCCCTGGATGTGGAGGAGGGGGAGATCTTGGCCGTGGTGGGCTCCAGCGGATCGGGAAAGAGCATTCTGGCGGGGGCGGCGCTCCATCTGCTCCCGGGCAACGCCCGGACCGGCGGACAGATCCGCTACCGGGGAAAACCGCTGGACGACCGCGCGTGCAAACGCTGTCTGGGGCGGGAGATCGCCTTTATCCCTCAGTCGGTGGACTATCTGGATCCTCTCATGCGGGTGGGAAAGCAGGTGAGCGGCGTGTACGGGACGAAGGAGCGGCAGAGGGAGCTTTTCCGGCAGTATCAGCTGCCGGAGGAGACGGAGAGAAAGTATCCGTTCCAGCTGTCCGGCGGGATGGCCAGACGAGTGCTGATCTCGGGAGCGGTCATGGGAGATCCGAAGCTGATCATCGCGGACGAGCCGACGCCGGGACTGAACGTGGAGATGGCCATGGAGACGCTGAACCACTTCCGGAAACTGGCGGACGGCGGAGCCGCCGTGCTTCTGATCACCCACGACATTGATCTGGCGTTCCATGTGGCGGACCGGATCGCCGTATTCTATGCGGGGACGGTAGTGGAGACCGCGCCCACGGAGGACTTCCGGAAGGGCAGGGAGGCTCTGCGCCATCCATACAGCAAAGCGTTCATCGACGCTCTGCCGCAGAACGGCTTCCGGCCGCTTCCGGGCACGCAGCCATATGCCGGAGAGCTTCCAAAGGGCTGCCTGTTCGCGGACCGGTGCGCGCAGCGCGGGCAGGAGTGCGAAGGACAGATCCCCATGAGAGAGCTCAGAGGAGGAAAGGTGAGGTGTATCCATGCAACTTAAAGCGGAGCATTTGGATTTTCGTTACGGAGAAAAGACGCCGTGGATCCTGAAGGACGTGTCGCTTCAGACGGAAAGCGGAGAGCGGGTCGGGATTGTGGGGCCGTCGGGATACGGAAAGAGCACGCTGTCCAAACTACTGGCAGGGTATGTCCGGCCCTCGGCGGGCCGCGTGCTGCTGGACGGAGAGCCCCTGCCGGAAAAGGGCTACTGTCCGGTGCAGATGATCTATCAGCATCCGGAGCTGGCCGTCAATCCCAGATGGAAGCTTGGGAAGATCGTGAAGGAGGCGGGGGACCCGGATCCTGCGCTTCTGGAGCGGATGGGCATCGAGCCGCAGTGGCTCTCAAGATGGCCCTCGGAGCTGTCCGGCGGGGAGCTTCAGCGCTTCTGCATCGCCAGAGTCTTAAATCCCAGGATCCGGTTTCTGATCTGCGACGAGATCACGACGATGCTGGATGTGATCACGCAGGCGCAGATCTGGGAGCTGCTTCTGGAGGCGTCGGAAAAGCAGAAGCTTGGCATAGTGGTGATCACCCACAATATGGCGCTGGCGGAACGGGTCTGCACCCGGATCGTGGAGCTTCCCGCGATCAACCACGCAGAAACGAAAGAGAATCGGCAGACAGATATAACAAAAAGCAGGAGTTTCATAACAAAACGGAATGTATCTGCAACCGAGGGGGAGGGTTGTGCCGACAGGGCAGTGTAGTATAATAAAACGTAGCGGTTCCGGAAGGCGAAGGACGGTCTGTCCGGAACCGCCGCGTGAAAGCGTTGCCATAGAAAGGAAACGAAATGAGAAATTATATCCTACACCGGCTGCTGCAGCTGATCCCGATCCTGCTGGGAATCACGCTCCTGTCGTTTGTCCTGATGCACACGGCCTCGGCGGACGCCATCGACGTGATGGAGAGCAACACGGGCACGGTAATGTCGGAGGAGGAGAAGGCGCAGCTTCGGAAGGAGCTGGGGCTTGACCGGCCGCTGCCGGAACAGTACGTATCGTGGCTTGCGGGCGTGCTCACCGGGGACATGGGCGAATCGTTCGTCTCGGGGAAGCCGGTGTTTGAAACCTTTGTGTCCAAGCTCCCGGCGACCATCTGTCTGACGGTCACGTCCCTCCTTCTGACGGTCCTGGTATCGATTCCGCTGGGGATCCTGTCGGCGGTCCGGCAGAACCGCGTGACGGACTATGTGATCCGGTTTTTCAGCTTCATCGGCAATTCCCTGCCGAATTTTTTTGTGTCCCTGCTTTTGATCTATTTCTTTTCGCTGAAGCTCGGTCTTCTGCCGGTCATGGGGAGCGCGGGCGGCTGGAGGAGCATCATCCTGCCGACGATGACGCTGGGACTTGCCATGGCCTCGAAGTACACGAGACAGGTGCGGGCCGCGGTGCTGGAGGAGCTCGGAAAGGACTACGTGGTGGGAGCAAGGGCCCGGGGCGTGCGGGAGAGCCGGATCCTGTTTTTCAGCGTGCTGAAGGCGTCCATGCTGACCATCGTGACGCTGCTGGCGATGTCCGCCGGATCGCTGCTGGGCGGCACGGCCATCGTCGAATCCATCTTTATGTGGGACGGAGTCGGGAAAATGGCTGTGGACGCCATCGAGATGCGGGATTTTCCGGTCATTCAGGCGTATGTGATCTGGATGGCCGTCATTTACGTGGCGGTCAATCTGGCGACGGACCTTTTGTATCATTATCTGGATCCGCGGATCCGGCTGGGACAGGAGGAGCGCTGATGGGAAGGAAAAAGTTGATCTTTTTGGGAGCGCTGGTGGCCGTTCTTCTGGCGGCCGCGGCGTTTGCGGAATATCTGACGCCCTATGACCCCTACGCGCAGGATCTGGCGAACGCGCTGCAGCCGCCGTGCGCGGCGCACCCGCTGGGAACCGACCGGTACGGGAGAGACATGCTCTCGCGGGTCATCATGGGAGGGCAGACGACCATCTATTCGTCGCTTCTTCTGGTCGTCCTGATCACCGTCGCCGGGAGCGCCGTGGGGATCGTCTGCGGATATTTCGGCGGGAAGCTGGACGCGGTCCTCATGCGGATCTCGGACGTCTTTCTCGCCTTTCCGGGCATGGTGTTCGCCATCGCCGTGGCCAGCGTCATGCAGGGCGGCGTCATGAACGCAGTGGCGGCGCTGGCCTGCATCTCGTGGCCCAGATACGCCAGGATCGCCAGAAGTCAGGTGCTGACCGTCAAGAGTATGCCTTACATCCATGCGGCGAGACTGTCGGGATCGGGAACCGCAAAGATCCTGTGCAGGCATGTGGCTCCCAATATTGCGGGGCCGGTGATCGTGACGGCGGTGCTGGACATCGGCACGATGATGATGGAGATCGCAGGGCTGTCCTTTCTGGGACTGGGGGCCGCCCCGCCCACGGCGGAATGGGGATCCATGATGAGCAACGGCCGCAGTATGCTCCAGACGTCCCCGTGGGTGATCCTCGCGCCGGGCGCGGCGATCTTTCTGACGGTGATGATCTTCAACCTGTTCGGAGACACGGTCCGGGACGCGCTGGATCCCAGACAGAGAAAAAGGAGGATGGAAGATGGACCCGTTGCTTGATATGCGGCATGTGGAGATCCGTTACCACGGCAGACCGGCGGTGCGGGACGTCTCCCTGCGGATGGAGGAGGGAGAGATCCTCGGCATCGTGGGAGAATCCGGAAGCGGCAAGAGCACGCTGATCCGGGCGGCCATGGGGCTTCTCGGAACCGGAGGGGCGGTCACCGGAGGAACGATCGCCTACAGGGGACAGACTGTGACAGGAGCAGCCCCCGACGTCCTGCGCCGGATGCGCGGCCCCGACATGGGAATGATCTTTCAGAACACCGGTGCGTCCCTCTGCCCGATCCGGACCATCGAGGATCAGCTCTACGAGAGCGTGACGCAGCATGAGAAGGCGCAGAAGGCGGAGATCCGCGCCCGGGCGCTGGAGCTTTTTTCCAAAATGCGCCTGACGGACGGGGAGCGCATTTTAAAAAGCTATCCCTTCGAGCTGTCGGGGGGCATGAATCAGAGAGTCGGCATCATGCTGGCCATGGCGCTAAAGCCCAGGCTGCTCTTTGCGGACGAGCCCACCAGCGCGCTTGACGTGACCGTGCAGGCGCAGGTGGTGCGGGAGCTGATGGAAATGCGGAGGCTCTACGGCGCCGGGGTCGTCATCGTCACCCACAATATCGGTGTGGTGGAGCGCATGGCGGACAAGGTCGCGGTCATGCACGAAGGGCGGATCGTAGAGTACGGCCCGAAGGAGGATGTGATCGGCCATCCCCGGGAAGCCTATACGAAGAGGCTCATGGGCGCGGTGCTCCGCATCAGAAGAGGATAGAGGGATATGGAAAGACTTCTGGAGGTCAGAGAGTTAAAGAAAACCTTTTATAAAGAGAAGAAACCGTTCGTGGCGGTGGACCGGATCAGCTTTCATGTGGACCGGGGAGAATGTGTGGGACTGGTGGGAGAGAGCGGCTGCGGCAAGAGCACGACGGCCGGACTGATCACGCGGCTTTTGGACCCGGACGCGGGAAGCATCCTGCTGGACGGAGAAGAGATCCTGGACTGGAAGCCGAAGGACTGTAAGAAGCTGTACCGCAAGGTACAGATGATCTTCCAGACGCCGCAGGATTCCTTCGATCCCCGGCGCACGCTGGGGGACGGTATCCTGGAGAGCCTGCAAAATCAGGGGATGAAGCGGCGGGCGGCTGAGAAACGCATGTATGAGCTTCTGGAGATGGTGGATCTCGGCCGTGAATTTGCGAAGCGGCTGCCCCACGAGGTCAGCGGCGGCCAGTGCCAGCGGGCGGCCATCGCAAGGGCGCTGGCCCCGAACCCGGAGCTGCTCATCTGCGACGAGGCTACCAGCGCTCTGGACGTGACCGTACAGGCGCAGATCGCAGGGCTTCTGAAGAAGCTTCAGCGGGAGAGGGGGCTGTCCCTGCTGCTGATCTGCCACGATCTGGCGCTGGTGCAGCACCTTTGCAGCCGGATGCTCGTCATGTACGGGGGAGCCATCGTGGAGGAGGGCGCGCCGGATCAGGTGATCCAAAACCCGGCAGAGGAGTACACAAAGCTTCTGGTGGAGTCGGCGTTTTAGGCAGGACGGATCGCGCGTCTTACGATCCTTGGAGAAAGAGACGGTGAAAAGAAAGGAAACCGAAATGAAGAAAAGAAACAGATTGGAAAACATCGGGGCGGCGGCTCTGGCCGCGTGCCTGACGGCAGGACTGCTGGCGGGCTGCGGCGCTTCCGGCGGCGGAAGCGGGGACGGCGCAGAGACGGACGGCGGGAAGGTATTCTACTACGGAGACACCACCTTCAACGCCGAGAACGACGAGTCGGACGTAAATCCCCACAACGGATATTCCGGCTGGGCCTGTATCCGCTACGGCATCGGGGAGACGCTGTTCAAATATTCAGATACGATGGAACTGGAGCCGTGGCTGGCCACCGGGTACGAAAATGTGGATGAAACCACATGGGTCGTCACGCTCCGGGACGGCGTCTCCTTCACCAGCGGCAGAGCCATGGACGCGGAGGCCGTGAAGGAATGTCTGGAGCATCTGACGGAGACTCACGAGAGGGCGAAGGGAGATCTGAAGATCGCGGACATCACGGCGGAGGGGCAGACGGTGACCATCCGGACGACGGAGCCTGTCCCGGCGCTTATGAACTACCTGTCCGATCCTTACGGCTGTATCATCGACATGGAAGCCGGGATCACGGACGACGGAAACGTGTCGGGGACCGGGCCCTACCGGGCGACGCTGGTGGAGACGGACAAGGGACTGACTCTCGTGAAAAACGAAGATTACTGGGGCGGGGAGCCGAAGCTTGACACGATCTATGTGCAGACTATCAGCGACGGGGACACCATGACCATGGCCATGCAGTCCGGCGAGCTGGACGCGGCGTACGGGCTGCCTTACGCGAGCCTGCCGCTCTTTGAGGGCGAGCCATATACGATCTCCTCGGTGGAGACGTCCCGAAGCTTCTTCGGACAGATCAATTATGAGACGGAGGCCCTTCAGGACGCCGACGTGCGAGCGGCCATCGCGGGAGCCATCGACAAGGAAAGCTTTGTGTCGGTGCTCATGGACGGCAACGGAAGCGCGGCGGTCGGTCCGTTCCCATCGAATTTTGCCTTCGGCGACAGCACGGTGACGGCGCAGCCCTACGATCCGGAGGCGTCGAAGGCGCTTCTGGCCAAAGCCGGATGGACCGATACGGACGGAGACGGCTATGTGGACAAGGACGGGGAGAAGCTGGTGATCCGGTGGCTGACCTACCCGAGCCGTCAGGAGCTTCCGCTTCTGGCGGAGAGCGCGCAGGCGTCCCTAAAGGAGATCGGCGTCGATGTGCAGGTGAACTGCACGGCAAACCATCTGGACTATATCGAGAGCGGAGACTGGGATATTTACGCCAGCGCGTTCGTGACGGCGCCCACGGGCGACCCGGAATATTTCTTCACGACCCACTGTCTGGATACGTCTTCCAAGAACCGGGGAGGCTACCACAGCGACGAGCTGGAAGCGCTGGAGGCGCAGATGAGCGTCGCCTTTGACGAGGAGGAGAGAGCGGCGCTGGCCACGCAGATGAGCCAGGTGATCCTTGACGACAACGCGTTCCTCTTCGCGTCTCACTTAAGAATGTCCATCGTGTCGGGAGAGGGCGTCACCGGCCTGACCGCGCACCCGTGCGATTACTATGAGATCACGGCGGAGCTGGACAAGAATTAGGGGAGGCGCGAAGCCTTTTGCCCTTCCTTTCCCGCCTCCGCCCGGACGATCCGCCGGTACTCTGTCGGCGTCACGCCCTTTTGCTCCCGGAATTTGCGGATGAAATAGCTGAAATTCGGGAAGCCTGCGGAGGCGGCGATCTGGGAGACGGAGAGCTCCGTGTCGGCAAGCAGCTGCGCGGCCTTCTGGATGCGGAACTCGTTGACGAAGGTCACGGGCGTCTTTCCCAGCTCCCGGTGAAACAGAGAGCAGAAATAGTTGGGGCTCATGTAGCAGAGCTGAGCCAGCGTCTGCAGGGAGATGGGGGACATATAATGCTCCTGAATATAGGAGAGAGCCAGCTTGAGCTGGTTCATGGGGGCGTTTTCCTTTAAGGGAGCGTCCGCCTCATAAAAAATATCGGCTTCAAACAGAAGCTCCAGAATATGAAGGATATGGAGTTTGATGCTCAGCAGGGCACATTTGGGAAGCGTGTGATACAGGCGCACGATCTCCCTCATGTGCCCTGAAATTTTGTCCGCCGTCCCGGCGGGAAGCGCGGGATCTCCGGAGGGAAACAAAAGCCGCTGCCCGGTGACGGGCCGGATGAAATTGTGCTGGCAGGCGTCGTAGTAGGAAAAATCCAGAAAATCCGCCCGGAACACGACGGCGTGGTGCAGAGACGAGCCCACGGAACGGATCTCGTGGAGCTCCTGCGAGTTGATAAAGCAAAACTGCCCTTGCCGGAGCGTATAAGCCTTTCCGCGGACGGTCAGATGAAGGACGCCGTTCTCCACGTAGATCCACTCCAGCTCTTCATGCCAGTGCTGGCACACAAAGTAAAAACCATTTTTATCCTGATGCGAATAGACCTGAAGGGGGAAGAAGGAGGTTCCGTGAGGAAGCTTCTCCTGAAGATCGTCGTTCATTGCGGCGGCTCCTTTATCGTAAGATCGTGTTATTGTTCCATAAGATACTGCAAGAAATTTCTTCTGTCATCTATTATACTGGACAACAGAAAAAAGAGCAAGGGAGGACGACGGATGGAGGAAAAATGGTGGATGAAAAGCGTGGTGTACCAGATCTATCCAAAGAGCTTCTGCGACAGCAACGGCGATGGGATCGGGGATCTGAACGGGATCCGCAGCAAGCTTCCGTATCTGGAGAGGCTGGGGGTGGACGTGCTCTGGCTCAGTCCGGTCTATGCGTCTCCGGGCGCGGACAACGGGTATGACATCTCCGATTATTATGGGATCGATCCGGTGTTCGGCACGATGGAGGAGATGAAGCGGCTGATCGCGGAGTGTGAAGATCGTGGCATGAAGATCATCATGGATCTGGTGGTCAACCACACGTCGGACGAGCACGCATGGTTTGTGGAGGCCAGAAAGTCGAAGGACAATCCCTATCGGGACTACTATATCTGGCGGCCGGGGACGCCGGGCGCGCCCCCAAACGAGCTTGCGTCGAACTTCGGCGGGAGCGCATGGGAATATTCCGAAGAAACGGGAGAGTATTACTTGCACTTCTACCACAAAAAGCAGCCGGATCTCAACTGGGAAAATCCGGCCGTGCGAAAAGAGATCTGGAAGATGATGAATTATTGGATCGATCTTGGCGTCGGCGGCTTCCGCATGGACGTGATCGATCTGATCGGAAAGGATCCGGACCGCGGGATCAAGGAAAACGGGCCGAAGCTTCATGAGTATCTGCAGGAGATGAACCGGGAGACCTTCGGGAAAAAGGATCTCCTGACGGTGGGGGAATGCTGGGGAGCCACGCCGGAGATCGGAAGGCTTTACTCGGATCCGGAGCGCAGGGAGCTGAGCATGATCTTCCAGTTCGAGCAGATCGCGCTGGATAAGGTTCCGGGAAAGCAGCGCTGGGATTTAAAGCCCCTGTATCTGCCGGATTTAAAGAAGGTGTTTTCCAAATGGCAGACGCAGATGGAGGGAAAGGGATGGAACAGCCTGTTCTGGAACAACCACGATCTGCCGAGGATCGTGTCCCGGTGGGGAGACGACGGAGCGTACCGGGTGGAATCCGCCAAGATGCTGGCGACGCTGCTGCACGGCATGAAAGGGACGCCCTACATTTATCAGGGCGAGGAGCTGGGCATGACCAACGCCGGATTTTCCCGCATTGAGGATTTCTCCGATGTGGAGAGCAGAAACATGGCGCAGAGCAGAAGGGCGCTGGGATATTCGGAGGAAGATATCTTACGTTCGCTAAAGAAAAAGGCGAGAGACAACGCGAGAACGCCCATGCAGTGGGACGACAGCCCGAAGGCGGGCTTTACATCCGGGGAGCCGTGGCTTCCCGTCAACCCCAACTGCCGGGAGATCAACGCGCGGCAGGCGCTGGCCGACGACGCTTCCGTCTTTTATCACTACCAGAAGCTGATCCGCCTCAGAAAAGAGGAGCCGATCCTCGTGCACGGAACGTACAGCCTCCTGCTTCCGGAGGATGAGCAGATCTACGCGTACACCCGCTCATGGCAGGGAAAAACGTGGCTGATCGTGTGCAACTTTTACGGAACGTGCGCATCCTTCTCCTACGAAGGAGAGGGAAGATGCGTCCTGTCCAACTATGAAACGGAGGAGCGCAGGGATCTGCGCCGGGTGACGCTGCGGCCCTACGAGGCAGGCATCTACGAGCTCACAGAGTAGAGGACTTTTGTATCATAGGAAAATACGTCCTATGATACAAAAACGCTCCGCGAGGATCGCACTGCGGCGGAATGGAATGATGTCGCTGGCGCGACCCGCCGCAGGCGAAGAATCCTGCGCATTCTTTTTAACGATTGGGAACAGACCCGGGGCGCACTATAATGTGAGGCAGGAGGGACGAAGAAATGGAGATCAGGTACAGAGAACAGGACAATATCTTTATCTTGGAAAACGAGAAGATCAGCTATGTGCTGCAGGTCGTCAAGGGACGGTATCTGATGCACTGCTATTTTGGAAAAAAACTGAAAAACTACGGAGGAAGCTGTAAAAACTGGCTTTACGACAGGGGCTTTTGCACGAATCCCGATGAGGAGGACAGAACCTTTTCCCTGGATACCATGCTGAGCGAATACCCGGACTTCGGACAGGGCGACTACCGGCATCCAGCCTACCGGATGGAGTCGGAGGACGGGGATGGCGTCACCAGATTCTTCTATGATT
>JAUNHB010000007.1 GCA_030524125.1 Eubacteriales bacterium
GGGGCGTTGCGGCGGCGGGGCAGTGCAGGGGGGGGGACGTGCCCGGAGGGGGCGGGGGCGTGCGGCTGTGAACAGCGCACGCGGGGGGAGCGGCCGGATGGGGCCGGGGCGTGCGGCTGCGAACAGCGCACGCGGGGTGAAGTGGCTGAACGGGAGGTGCGTGCGGCTGCAGAGCAGCGCACGCGTTGGGGGCCGACCGCCGGGCAGGCTCGAAAACCTTCGGTTTTCTCGCTGTGCGGCTGTCGCCGCACAGCCGAAAGCCCTTCTATAGAGTCGGGAGAGCGAGCTCTCCCGACTCCACAGAAGTGCTTTGGCCTGCCCGGCTCGTAGCTAAAACAAAAAGTCCGCATAAGCGGACTTGAATGGCATCAAATCCTCTTATTGTTCGATTACTCGCTCAGGTTAGCACCTTCCTGTTTTGCAGGGGTTGCCGGGCTTCACAGATCCTATGTATCTCCACCGCTCTGAATAAGAGAAAATTTCGTTATGGACTTTTTGTACAGACCTAAAATACTCTGGAAACAAAAAGTTGTCAAGTGTTTTCGTATAATTTTACAGGGTTTTACAAAAAGTTTATAAATAATCGGGGGCAGTTATGGTATAATCGTTTGTAGTTGACAAGCGGAGGAGCAGAACAGTGAACTTAAAGACGAAGCTCATCATCACGTTTCTGGTTGTGATCGCGGTTCCGTTGTTTTTGATCTCGGTCGTTTTTCTCGGGTTTATGAGTCTGCAGCCGGCGGAGGTGGTGACGCCGCAGACGAAGGAGTTTCTGGGGGAGATGCTGCTGTCGGTCATTCTGATCATGGCGATGACGTGCAGTTTTCTGATGGCGTGGATTTATCGGAGTATTCTGAGTCCCATCGAGACGCTGAAGAAGGCGACCAAGAACATCCGGGACGGCAATCTGGATTTTGAGGTGGACATCGAGGACAACGACGAGATCGGAGAGCTTTGCGCGGATTTTGAAGAGATGAGGCGCAGGCTGAAGGAGTCCACGGAGGAGAAGGTGGTCTTTGACAGTCAGAACAAGGAGCTGATCAGCAACATTTCCCATGACCTGAAGACGCCCATCACGGCGGTGAAGGGGTATGTGGAAGGGCTTCTGGACGGGGTGGCCGACACGCCGGAGAAGCAGGAGAAATATTTGCGGACCATCTACAATAAGGCCAACGACATGGACCGGCTGATCAATGAGCTGACGTTTTACTCCAAAATTGATACGAACAGGATTCCCTACACGTTCAACAAGATCAACGTGCGCGAGTATTTTGACGACTGCATCGAGGATATCGGGCTGGAGCTGGGACAGCAGCAGGTGAACCTGCAGTATGAAAATCAGGTGTCGCCGGACGTGATCGTGATCGCGGACGCGGAGCAGATCAAGCGGGTGATCAACAACATTGTAGGAAATTCCATTAAATACATGGACAAAGACGAGCGGTTTATCCGGATCCGCGTGACGGACGTGGGAGATTTTGTGCAGGCGGAGATCGAGGACAACGGCCGGGGCATTGCGGCGAAGGACCTGCCTTATATTTTTGACCGTTTTTACCGGACGGATACGTCCCGCAACTCTTCGAAGGGCGGAAGCGGGATCGGGCTTTCCATCGTTCACAAGATCATGGAGGATCACGGCGGCAAGGTCTGGGCGACCAGCCGTGAGGGCGAAGGTACGACCATGTATTTTGTTCTCAGAAAATATCAGGAGGTGCCAGTCAATGAGTAAAATTTTAATTATTGAAGACGAAGAGGCGATCGCGGATCTGGAAAAGGATTATCTGGAGCTGAGCGGATTTGAGGTGGAGATAGAGGAGAGAGGCGACACGGGGCTTACGCGGGCGCTGAAAGAGGAGTTTGATCTGATCATCCTGGATCTGATGCTTCCGGGCGTGGACGGCTTCGAGATCTGCAGGCAGATCCGCCAGGAGAAAAACGTGCCGGTCATCATGGTGTCCGCCAAGAAGGAGGACATCGACAAGATCCGGGGACTGGGACTGGGAGCGGACGATTACATAACGAAGCCTTTCAGCCCCAGCGAGCTGGTGGCCCGCGTCAAAGCGCATATGGCCCGCTACGAGAGGCTGATTGGCAGCGGCGTGCAGGAGAACGAGATCATCGAGATCCGGGGCATCAAGATCGACAAGACCGCCAGACGGGTGTGGGTCAACGGGGAGGAGAAGGCGTTTACCTCCAAGGAGTTCGACCTGCTGACGTTCCTCGCCCAGAACCCGAATCACGTCTTCACGAAGGAAGAGCTCTTCAGCAAGATCTGGGACATGGAATCCATCGGCGACATCGCCACGGTGACCGTGCATATCAAGAAGATTCGTGAGAAGATCGAGTTCAACACCGCCAAGCCTCAGTATATCGAGACGATCTGGGGCGTGGGGTACCGGTTTAAGGTGTAGGAGAAGTGAAGCTGCAGCTTGACGAGCTGTTCGATTTTGCGTAGTCTCTGAACTGCAGTTTTTGTATGGAAAAGAAGCGCCGTCCGGTCATCCGCAGCAGATGACCGGCGGCGCTTTGCCGATTATTTTTTAAATAATCTCTTGAAAAATCCTTTTTTGGGCTGCGGCTTCTCGAGTCCGCCGCGGGCGCTCTTGATCGCGGTGATGTAGATGCCGCTGACGACGACCTTGACCTCGCGCTTGAGCGGAAGCTGGTCGAAGACGGGGCCGTCCGCCACGAGAGTCATGATCTTGGGTCCTACCTTGGCCTTGACGATCGGCATTTTCGATCGGCGCAGATACCATGGAGTCTGGTCGATCACCATCTGGGGCAGTCCCGACTGCTTCATCCGAAGCTTTTTCTTGTCAATGATCAGCATGCTGACGGTCTGCGCCATGGCGTCCAGCTGCGCCTGTCCTTCCGCCTGCTTCTTCTCCAGTCTGCGTCCGAAGAAATACAAAGCGATTAGAACAATGACTAAGATCACAGCAATGATCAGTAATACTTTCCACATTGTGTCTTTCGTTCCTCCTGTAACAATTTCTTGTCCCATTGTAGCATTATTTCCTTTAAAATGCAAGGAAACAGTTCTTGCTCAGACTGTAGACAAAGCCGGTGCTGGAGGTAATCTCCAGCACCACTGTTGTGTTACAGATAAAGTTTTTTTCATTCCTATCTGACTGAAATAAAATATCGAGGATTTCCAGTTCCTTTGAGCCAATATTTTGGCCAGTTTTTTCAGATTCATGCAGGCAAAGGTAAGCGCCGCTTTCATTTCCGTCCGGGTTTTTCCTATATTTGTCAGCCGTTAAATTAGTTTGTTTTCAAAACTTTCTTATTGGCGTTCATCTAAGCCCTGCTCCCGCGTTACAGATAAGACCGCAGATCCCGCTCCAGCTCTTCTTCTATGCAGATCAGCCGGCGGCACATGGCCTTCGCCTTTGGATCGGCACCCGGATACTGATTGAGACGCTGGTGGAGGGATTTGATCCCCATATCGCAGCCGTCAGTCATCAGACCGGCCACGGCGGAATCGCTGGCGTCCATGGCCAGCGTCATGTTCGTCTTCAGCCAGGACATGCCCTTTGCCACGGGACCTGGATCTTTCGGATCCTTTCCGTGACGGTCCAGCAGGGCATGGATCTCGTCGCCAAGCTCCTCGTGGTGTCTCCGGCTCTTCCGGAGAAGCTCTCTCATGCCGGGATCCCGGACTCTGTCCATCACCTCGTCAAAAGAAGAGACCGCCATTCTGGTTCCTGAATCGCACTCTTTTAAAAGCGCGATCGTGTCGTACTCTGTCATTGCAAAAACCTCCTCGTGAATTATGACCGCATCCGGCGCGCTCTCCGCCATGCATCCCGAAGAGCCGCGCGGCGGGGACAAAAGCAGTCTGTTAGGACTGTTCAGATCAGTCTCCGGCACCTGCCGCCTAAGGGCTGGGAAGCGGATTTGGGCGTCAGTTACAGTATCCCTCCGGAAATGAGAAATATGCGTGGAAATACAGGGCTTCCCGTGATACAATGTGAAATAGGGCGGCCGGAAGGACAGACGGCGCGGACAGAACGCAGAGGAGGGAACGGCGAGGGACATGAAAAAGCAGTGGAACAGCTATGTGGAAATCTGGGATATGGCCGATTTTGAAGAAACGTATCCGGATATTTTTCGCAGAGGCTTTGGACAGACAGGTCTGAAGCACATCCGGTTCTGCAAGGCGGATCGCCTGAACCGCTCTGTGATCGGGACGTTTGCCATCCCGGGCAGGCAGGAGCCGGCGGGGAAGAAGCGCACGTTTGGATATTGTCTGATGGAGGGAAAGCTCCTGTTTGTGGAGGAGACGGACTGCGTGCGCGGCGAGCTGGAAGCCATGGACGATTATCTGTCCGAGGAACCGCCGTCGGCCATGGTATTTTTGTTCGAGCTCATGGAATTTCTGGTTAAGGACGACGTGGTCTTCCTGCAGCAGTACGAGGAACGGCTGACGAAGGTGGAGGAGGAGCTCCTGCGCGGAGAGACGGAGGATTTTGAATGGACGATCTTTCAGATCCGGCGGGAGCTGTCGGCGCTCAGCGCTTTTTACGAACAGCTTTCGGACATGGGAGAGACGCTCCAGCAGTACGCCGCGGAGCGTGAGGCGGAGAGAGACCGGATGCTGTTCGGACTCTGCGCGGACCGGGCGGGAAGACTTTACTCCACGGTTCAGATGATGAAGGAGTATGTCATGCAGATCCGGGAAATGCAGCAGAGCAGGATTGACGTGCGCCAGAATCAGGTCATGAAGATGCTGACGATCGTCACGACGGTGTTCATGCCGCTGTCTCTGATAGCGGGCTGGTACGGGATGAACTTTTCCGGGATGCCCGAGCTGAAATGGCCGTACGGATATCCGCTGGCAGCGGCAGTCTGTCTGGCGATCGTGGCGGCGGAGATCTGGATCTTTAAAAAGAAAAAATGGATGTGACAGGGCAGTTCAGCCAGCCGCGCGGCTTTGCGAATGGCGCGGGCTGAACGGTTACGGTGTAACAGAGAGACCCTGGAGGAGAGAGTGTATGTTACAAAAGAAGCTGCTGGTGGAGTTCTACCGGGATCAGTACAGACAGGCGGGAGAAAAAAAGCCAAGACGGGGCGTAAGCACGGGAGAGATGCAGAAAAAGAGCCAGAATCTGTTCCGGGCGCTGGCGGGAGCCAGACCCGGGCGGCTGAATTTCCGGATGCTGGAGGACTATCACCGGCAATTAAAAAATGTGGCGGCGTTCGCCTACCGGAAGAACCGGGAGGATATGGTGCGAAAGCTCAACGAGGAAGCGCTGCCAAAGCTGGCGGAGCTGGATCTCGGGCTTCTTCTTGACGAGCAGAAGGACGGGCTGGACGAGGGCTTTCTTTCTTATATAGAGCGGACCATGCCCGGGGCGATCTGCCAGGAGACGCTGTTTACCCTGTATCCCAGATACCGGCAGCATATGGTGAGCGGAAAGATCTTCGAGCTGGTTCCCACCCGCCCGGAGATGGAATTTCCGGAGGTGCGCCAGATGCACCGGCATTTTATCCTGCATATCGGCCCCACCAACAGCGGAAAGACGTTCCGGTCTCTGGAGCGTCTGAAGCTGGCAAGCAGAGGGATCTACCTTGGCCCGCTCCGGCTGCTGGCGCTGGAGGTGTTCGAGCAGATGCAGAAATACAGGGTTCCCTGTACGATGCGCACCGGACAGGAGTGTATCGAGGAGCCGGGGAGCCGCGTCATGGCCTCCACCATCGAGATGGCCAATTTTGACGAGAACTACGACATCGCCGTCATCGACGAGGCGCAGCTCGTGTCCGATCCGGACCGGGGCCATTCGTGGACGAAGGCAATCCTCGGACTCAGGGCGCAGGAGATCCACATCTGCATGAGCCCTGTGGCGGAGCAGGCCATCTGCCATCTGATCGAGCTGTGCGGAGACGACTACGAGGCGGAACGGTACGAGCGAAAGACGGAGCTTCTGTGCGAGAACGAGCCCTTTGTCTTTCCGGACGACGTGAGGAAGGGAGACGCGCTGATCGCATTTTCCAAAAAATCGGTGCTGGACGTGGCGGGACGTCTCGAGGAGGTCAACATCAACGCCAGCGTCATCTACGGCAGCCTTCCTCCCGAGATCCGGCGTCGCCAGATGCACCTGTTTCACGGCGGAAGGACGAAGGTGGTCGTGGCCACGGACGCCATCGGCATGGGACTCAATCTGCCGGTGAGGCGGATCGTATTTCTTCAGGCGGAGAAATTCGACGGCGTGAGCCGCCGTCCCCTGACGGTCTCGGAGATCAAGCAGATCGCGGGCAGGGCCGGACGGTTCGGTATCTACGATCAGGGCTTTGTGACCGCCATGGGGGAGCGGGAGCTGGAATACATCAGGGAGCGTTTCGACGCGCCGGAGGAGCCGCTGACGCAGGTGAATCTGGGATTCCCTCAGATCCTTCTGGACATCGACGCGCCGCTGGACGAGCTTTTGAAGATCTGGCATTCCGTCACGCCCACCGAGCCTTTCGTCAAGGAAAATATCGACGAGGCACTTTATCTGTACGAGCAGGCGAAACGGTGCAGGGATATGATCGACGGCTTCGACAACAAGCAGATCTTATATAAAATGATCACGTGCCCCATCGACATCAAGGACCGGAAGGTGGTGGATCTGTGGATCGACTACTGCTGCACCTACACGGCGGACGTGGCGCTGGAAAAGCCGGTGCTGCGCCGGGAAAAGAAGGGAGGCATCCAGCAGTACGAGACGTACTACAAGCAGCTGGACCTCTACTATCAGTTTTCTCACCGGATGCAGAAGGTCATCGACGAGGACTGGCTGAGCGAGCAGCGCGAGAAGACCGAGATGATGATCATGTCGTATCTGACCAAAGGCAAGCAAAATTACATTGCCCGCTGCCGCTACTGCGGGCGTCTGCTGCCGCTGGGATCGCCTTTCCAGGTGTGCGACAACTGCTATGTGCGGGACGGACGGTCTTTCGGACGGCGGGGAGGCCGTCATGAGCGCTCTGCCGGCGCCCCTTCGGGGAGGGAGCAAAAAGAGAAGCGCGCAGGAGAGGAGCGCCCGGCCAGCAGCGCGTCCGGAGAGGGGCGCTCCTCCGGACGCCGCAGGAAGCGTTTCTACACTTCCCGGAAGAAGGCGCTTCCGGAGGGGTGAGCGGACCCGGCGTGAAAAAAGTGCTTGTGTTTTCCGGAGGAATGTGGTAGAATACCGAAAGACGCGGGGGAGGGACGCCTCCTTTCGGAGTTTGTGGAGATATAGCTCAGCTGGGAGAGCATCTGCTTGACGTGTAGAGGGTCACAGGTTCGAGTCCTGCTATCTCCACTGGAGAAAAGTCCTTGGTTTCAGGGACTTTTTTGCGTTATGGGAAATGCTTCCGTAATGCCCATGACATAAAAACGCTTCGCGGAAAGCAAGGGAGATCATATGACCGTCAGAAAGCATATTTTATTTTTCGGGAGAGTGCAGGGGGTGGGATTCCGCTATCACGCGACTTATAAGGCCCGGCTGCTGGGGCTGACCGGGTGGGTGAGGAACCTTCCGGACGGCAGCGTGGAGCTGGAGGCGCAGGGGGATCCGGAGCGGATCGACGATCTGATCCTCTATCTGCACCGTCAGCGGTTCATCCGGATCGACGAGATGCGGGAGGAGAAGACCGGACTCCTGGAGGAGAAGGATTTCAGGGAGCGGTGGTGACAGGGAGGGAGAGCTTATGAGCGTAAATTATCATGCCTTTCAGAGCAGAGGCGTACTTTTTTCCAACCATGAGACCGTCTGCCGTCAGTGGCGGGAGGAGTTTTCGGGCTACGATCCGGGCAGGATCGCGAGGATCCTCCATCTGGAGGCGGACGGGCAGTTTCTGTATGTTCCGTATTTTGGGGAGCCTTACCGCCTGTGTCTGGCAGATGGACGGCTGGAGCGGCTGAAGGACGGGGAGTGGACCGATGAGTTGTATTTCAACGAGGCCATGGCCGTCTACCATCTGCTCCATTACACGAAGGACGTCCCGGTGGTGTCGGGGAAATGGGTGCCGGGCCACACGGTGGACGGCGTCGTGTCGAGACAGCCGACGGCGGATCCGCTGCTGGATCCGTTCGTGCGGTCCTACACCGGGCGGATGGAGGAGTTAAGAGCCGCCTGTGAGGCGGCGGGCGGGACGCGCCTTTCGGCGGGAGACGTGTCCTATGAGTTCGAGGCGTTTCCGTGCGTTCATCTGCAGCTCGTGTTCTGGGATGCGGACGAGGACTTCCCGGCGCAGGCGCAGGTGCTGGTGGACCAGTGCGTGACGGATTTTGTGCACTACGAGACGGTGGGCTGCATCCTGTCAGATCTGCTGGAACGGATCGGCCAGGACGGACCCGCGGCTCCTACGGGACGGCGCTGCCGGACGCCGTGATGGAGATCGTGCGGCTGTCGTCGAAGCGCACGCTCCAGCCGTGCGCCCGAAAGATCTGACAGGAGATCCGAAGCCCCATGATATGCGGCGCAGGATCTCCTTTTTGTCCGGAAGCTGCCGCCTCCGGCGCTTCGTCCAGTGCATGCAGCACATCCGCGGGGATCCCGCAGCCGTCGTCTGATATCCGGAAGCAGAGTCCGTCTCCCGAGGCGAAGGCTGATACGACGACGGCGCAGCCGTCCGGATTGTGGCGGATGCTGTTGCCGATCAGATTTTCAAAGGCGCGGCGCAGAAGGTGGACGTCCCCCTCGAGGCGGGCCTGCTCTGCGGCGGGCGCGAGCCGGAGCGAGACGGAGTGGGCGTCCGAAAGGCCCCGGTTGTAGAAGTCGCTGACGATGCCTCTCAGAAGGGAGGCGGGGCCAAAGAGTCCGGTGCGCAGCGGCTGCATATCGTACTCCAGCCGTGAGGTCAGGTTGAGATCCTCGATCAGGCGGCGGATCTGAAGGCTCTGGGATTCGATCAATGCCGCCTGCCGACGCTGTCCGGCGGTCAGGGAGTCGTCGGCGGCGAGAGCGGCCGCATAGCCCATGATCAGAGAGAGGGGCGTGCGGATGTCGTGGGAGACGCCGCTGATCCACTCAGTCCGGGCGTCGTCCCGCCGGTCGAGAGCCGTCTTCTGCCGGAGCAGGATCCGGGAGGTCTTGTTGATCTGCCGGGCCAGAAGGGCGGTCGTCCCCTGCTCCGGGAGACTGACGGGCTGCTGGTCCGACAGACGTTCGATGCCGAGGGCGATGCCTCTGAGGCTCCGATAGAGGCGGGAGCCAAGGAGAAGCACCAGCAGGATCACCAGCAGGACGTTGGCCAGAAGAGCCACCGGGATCATCCCGATCCCGAAGGACAGATAGGAGAGGGGAAAGGAGATCTGATGCTTCCACAGGCTGTCTCTGGGAGCGGCGAGCACCAGAAGGCCGCAGTCGCCGATCCGGCAGGTGACCGGATAATCTTCCAGATACCACCGGGTAAAGGAGGCGACCTGAAAGACGTCGTAGGAGCGGGGAAGCGTATCGGGCAACTGCCAGCTCCAGATCACGCTGCCCTCCTCGTCCAGGAGCATGGCCCATGCGCTGCCCCGGAGCAGCTCATATCCCTTTTCGGACAATACGGGGCCGTCCGGCCCGGCGGAGAACTGCTCCGAGACGGCGAGGGAGGAGGCGGTCGGCTGACTGGGCTCGTGATCGGCGAGCAGCCGCACTCCCATAAAGAAATAAAGAAACAAATTCAAAAAGAGGATCAAAAAAGCGATCAGCGCCGCCGTCGTCAGATAGCGGAGCACGATGCCCGACAGACTTTTCACCGTTCAAATTCTCCTTCCTTCGCCAGCTTGTAGCCAAGACCTCTCACGGTCAGAAGCCACACAGGGGAGGAAGGGGCGTCCTCGATCTTCGACCGGAGTCTCCGGATATGCACCATCAGCGTATTCTCATAGCCATAATAATTTTCGCCCCACACCGCGTCGGACAGGGCGTCGAACGTGACGATATTGCCGCGGTTGTCGCTGAGCTTGCGCAGAAGCGCCAGCTCCTTGGCGGTCAGCGGGAGATCGCCGTCCGGCGTCCGCACGACGCCGCTGTCCAGATAGACGATCCGCCTGCCAAGGGACAGGATCGCGCTCTCCGGCGGGTACTGGAGCGTGGAAAAATAGGTGCGCTTCAGGATCGCGGCGATCCGCAGCGCCAGCTCGTCGGGCAGGAAGGGTTTGACGATATAGTCGTCCGCGCCAAGCCCAAGCCCCAGCAGCCGGTCGTTGTCCTGATCCCTGGCGGACAGGAAGAGCACGGGAGCGTCCGACGCGAGGCGGAAACGCCGCATGAGGGAAAATCCGTCCCCGTCGGGCAGCATAATGTCCAGAACCACAAGCTCCGGATCGTATCCGGCGAACAGCGCCTCGGCTTCCCGGCAGCAGGAGGCCGTTTTCACAGAGGAAAATCCTTTTCGTTCCAACATTCCTTTCAGCATTTCCAGAATATGTTCATTGTCGTCCACCAGAAGGATCCGGCAGTCATATAGATGCGTCATGAGAAGCTCTCCTTTCGGGCCGCAGGGGTTCGTCGCGCCCTGCCGACTTTAGTATAAGATATTTTCTTTTCTTTTTCACCGGTATGGAGAAAAATTAAGGAAAATGTAAGGAGGCCGTCAGCGGCATGTAAGCGGGGAAGCGTATGGTGGTCTTATCGAAAAGGAAAGAGAGGATCAGAAAATGAACTATGTGATCGAGACCGACGCGCTGAGCAAGCGGTACCGGGACAGCGAGACGGTGGACCGCGTAAGCCTCCGGATCCGTCCGGGCTGCGTCTACGGATTTCTGGGGCCCAACGGGGCCGGAAAATCCACGACGATGAAGATGCTTCTGGGACTGGTGAAGCCGACGGGAGGACGGATCCTTCTGTTCGGCAAGGAGATGAACGGAAAAAACCGTCTGCAGCTTTTGAAAAGGACCGGATCGCTGATCGAGTCGCCGTCCTGCTACGGGCATCTGACAGGCCGGGAGAATCTGGAGATCGTGCAGACGCTGAAAGGAATTCCTGAAAAAGAGATCGATGAGGCGCTGGACATCGTGCGGCTGACTGGTCAGCAGAATAAAAAGGTAGCCGAGTATTCGCTGGGTATGAAGCAGCGGCTGGGACTGGCCGCCGCTCTGTTGGGACGCCCCGCGCTGCTGCTTCTGGACGAGCCGACCAACGGACTCGATCCGGCGGGAATCCAGGAGATGCGGGAGTTGATCTCCTCCCTGCCGGAGAGATTTCACATGACGGTCATGGTGTCCAGCCATCTGCTGAGCGAGATGGATCAGATGGCGGAGGATGTGGGGATCATCCATCATGGAAGGCTGATCTGTCAGGGAAGCCTGAAGAAGCTTCATGAACGGTTCCGGGGAAATGTAAGGCTCCGGACGCTGCATCAGGCGACGGCGGCGCGGATGCTGGACGAACTGGCAGTGTCCTACCGGACCGAGGGGACGGATCTGGTGCTTCCGGAGCGGCCGAAGGAGGAGCTGGCCGGACTGGTGGCCGCTCTGGCGGCGGGCGGAGCGGGGATCGTCGGCGTGGAGGCAAAGGAGAAGAGCCTCGAGGACATCTTCCTGTCCCTGACCGGAAAGCAGGTGAGCTTATGAGGACGGGAGCGTGGAAGACGGAGCGGATGAAGCTTCGCAGGCGTCATGTGGGGCTTTTGACGGCGGTGTTCTGCGGTATCGGTATCCTGTGGGGAACGTGGGAGCTGGGAGAACGGCTGGAGCTGTGCGGAGGGGACGGCTACCGGATGCTGTTTTTGCAGCTGCCGCTCATCGACACGATCCTGCTTCCGACGATGCTGGCCATGCTGGCAAGCCGTCTGTGCGACGCGGAGGTAAAGGGTGGGACGCTGAAGCTTCTGTGCACGATGGAGGAGAAGGGGCGGATCTTCGACATGAAGCTTTTGATGGGCATCGGGTATCTGTGTCTCTTCTGGGCGGCGCAGGCGGCGGCGACGGTTCTGTTCGCCGTCGGCATGGGCTTTGAGGTATCTCTGATTCCGGCGCATATGCTCTGCTTCGCGGCGGAGATCCTGTTTCCGAGCGCCGCCGTGCTGATCCTTCAGGTGGTCCTGTCGTTTTTCTTCGAGAACCAGATCATTCCGCTGGCCGCGGGGCTCGTGGGTTCCTTCATTGGACTGTTTGCATGGTTCTTCCCGGGAAACCCTCTGCGGGCCGCGTTTCCGTGGGGGTATTACAGCCTGCTGGGTTTCATCGGCTACGACTGGGATCCGGCCACGAGGATCACGCATTTTTACGACATGCCCTTCGATCTGGCCATGGCGGCGGTCCTTCTGCTGGCGACTGTGGCCGGATATGCCGCCGGAAAATATTTTTTTGTGAGAAAGGAGCTCTGATGAACATGCTGCTGACGTGCGTGCGTATGGAATGGAAGAAGCTTAGGCGCTCCCGGCTGTGGCTGGTGATGGCGGCGGTCCCGCTGCTTCCGGCTTTTATGGGGACGGGAAATTATCTGAACAATCTGGGGATATTGAAGTCGGAATGGTATTCGCTCTGGACGCAGCTTTCCCTGTTTTACGCGAACTTTTTTTACGGGCCGTTGATCGCCCTGTACTGTTCCTATATCTGGCGGGTGGAGCATCTGAACCATAACTGGAACAGCCTGATGACCATGCCGGTGCCGGTGCGGAACGTGTTTCTGGGAAAGCTGTTTCCGGCGCTTGTCTGCACGTTCCTGCTCCAGGGCTGGATGGGGGTGCTCCTGATCGTCTGCGGGAAATACGCTGGGCTGTCCGGAATGCCCTCGGCGCAGATCCTGCTGTGGCTTCTGCGGGGGACGGCGGGCGGCATGGTCATCGCGTCGCTCCAGCTGCTTTTGTCCATGGTCATCCGAAGCTTCGCGGCGCCCATCGCGCTGGCTCTTCTGGGAAGCGTCGTCGGGCTTTTTGCCAGCAACGCCGGGTGCGGGCTGCTCTGGCCGTACTCGCTGATGCTGGAGGGGATGAACGCCAACCGTTCGGAAGATATGGTGTCCAGCGGCGCGGACTTTGCGGCGGGCGTCCTGTGCTTCCTGCTTCTGTTTGTCACGATGGGGGTTCTGATCCTGAAAAAGAGAGACGTGCGGACCGGGGGCTGAGAGGCGGGCGGCCGCGCGCCCCCTCAGTCGGCGGAGACTGTCACGGACACGACCGCGTAGCCGGCGATGCCGTACTGCACCTGCGCGCTGATCTGCCCGTAGAGAGAGAGCTCCTGCATGACGGACTGCGCTTCGTTCAGCACGAGCGTCAGCTTCTGCTCGGCCTGCTCCTCCCCGGCGTCAAAGACGAGCTGGAAGGAGAAGCTGCCGGAGGAGAGGCAGGAGCGGATGGCGTCCGCGGTTTCCTGATCGGAGGAGAGGAACCGGCAGGGCTCCTGGAGATAAGGTTCGATGGTCAGCCGGCGGTTTTCCTCCAGATACCGGGAGTCGGTGCAGGCATGGAGCTCCTCCGGATTTTCCGCAGTGTGAGTCCCGGAAAGGGTGCTGTCAGGCACGAGAAAATAGGCGTAGCTCAAGTTGGAGCCGTCGGTGACGACCTGGCCGTTCACCAGCGGATCGTCCCAGGTGACGTCCACGTTGTACCAGACGCCGTCCACCCGCACCTGATTCCACGCGTGGCTCTGGACGCCGGTCCCGTCGTCGGCGGTCCCGAACACGAGGAGATTTTCAAGGCCGGCCTGATCGCACAGCCATCCGAACGCCCGGGCGTAGCCCTCGCAGACGGCCAGATGGTGGATGAGCGCGCC
The DNA here is from genome assembly GCA_030524125.1 of Eubacteriales bacterium. Taxonomy (GTDB): domain Bacteria; phylum Bacillota; class Clostridia; order Lachnospirales; family Lachnospiraceae; genus Hominiventricola. Next base: position 13,673 of record JAUNHB010000007.1, read on the forward strand.
CTCGGCGGTATAGACGCTGTCCGGCAGAGATCCGGAGGCGAGGCCTTCGTAGTCGTAGTCCACGGTGACGACCAGATGATCGTGGATGGTCTTTACCTTTTCATAGTCCGACATGTCTTCGGACAAAAGCGCTCCGGAGACGGAGTCCATGGCGGACGTACCGCCGTCGGACGGGGCGGGATCCTCTGGTTCTTCCGGATCCGCCTCCGCCTCGCCGGATGTGCGCTCCCGATAGCTCTGGAAATCCTCCAGCGGTTCAGAGGTGCGGTCCGCGCTCTGCCTGATGCCGGTTCCCGGCCAGAGCGGGAGCCGTTCGGCCGCCATACCGACTCCGGCAAGGAGCAGGGCGAGGAGCAGTATCGTTATCCATCTTTTCATAGAGACTCCTTTCTAAGGCAAGTATAGTGGAAAGCCGGCCGGGATGCAAGGCCGTCTCTTGCACAAAACGGGAGAGTGGAGTACAATAGGGGCATCAGGAGGACAAAGCTATGAATATCATTGCAACAGACAAGGCTCCGGGAGCCATCGGCCCCTATTCGCAGGCATACGAGGTCAACGGGATGATCTACACCTCCGGGCAGATTCCGGTGGATCCGGCCACGGGAAACGTGCCGGAGGGCATCGCGGCGCAGGCCGAGCAGAGCTGCAAAAATGTGGGAGCGATCCTTGAGGCTGCGGGCAGCGGCTACGAAAAGGTGGTAAAGACGACCTGCTTTCTGGCGGAGATCGCGGATTTCGCCGCGTTCAACGAGGTTTACGCGAAATATTTCGTGTCGAAACCGGCCAGAAGCTGCGTGGCGGTGAAGGATCTGCCCAAGGGCGTGCTGTGCGAGGTGGAGGCGATCGCCGTAAAATAACGGGGACGGACATGGAAGGGGCCGCGCGGAAAACCGCGCGGCCCCTTTGACATACCCCCGAAGGGGATTTATTTTACTTCGTTGGGAGACTCCTCGCCTCTCTCGAACACGCGGACATTTTCCAGCGTCGTGCGTGCGATGGCGGACAGCGCCTCCTCCGTGAAGAAGCCCTGATGGGAGGTGATCATCACGTTGGGGAAAGACAGAAGTCTCGCGGTGACCGAGTGCTCCAGGATCTCGTCGGAGCGGTCCTCGAAGACGTTGGGCGTCTCCTCCTCGTACACGTCGAGTCCCACGCCGAAGAACTTGTGGGCGCGGATCCCTTCGATCAGGTCGTCCGTCTTGACGAGCGCGCCTCTGGAGGTGTTGACCAGGATCACGCCGTCCTTCATCTTCATGATGGTCTCGCGGTTGATTAGGTGATAGGTGTTGTCCATGAGCGGGCAGTGCAGGGAGATCAGGTCGCTCTGCGCCAGCAGCTCGTCCAGCGTCACATAGGTTGTGAAATCCTTGATGGACGGATTTTCATAGACGTCGTAGGCGATGACCTTCATGCCGAAGCCGTGGCAGATGCGGGCCATGGCGGCTCCGATCTTGCCGGTTCCCACGATGCCGGCTACCTTTTCATGGAAGTTGATGCCCATCAGGCCGCCCAAGCTGAAGTCGTTCTCGCGGACCTTGACATAGGCCTTGTGCAGATGGCGGTTGACGCCCAGCGCGAGGGCCATGGCATGCTCGGCCACCGCCTCCGGGGAGTAGCCCGGCACGCGAAGGACGCGGATGCCGAACCGTTTGGCGGTATCCAGATCCACGTTGTTGAAGCCCGCGCAGCGGAGAAGGATCAGCTTTACGCCGCACATATTGAGCACCTCGATGGTATCATTGCTGACGTCTGCGCTGACGAAGGCGCACACCGCGTCATATCCGTGAGCCAGCTCCGCCGTGAAGGGGGTCAGCTCAGTCTTTAAAAATTTCACCTCGATGTCCGGGTAATTTACCAGCTCCTTGGTGAAGGACTCTTTGTCATAATTTTTGGAATCGAAAAAAATCACTTTCATGGTTTTGATACCTCCTCAACAGAATGGACTTGATGCGCCGCAGGGTTCCCTGCTCTTTACAGGTGATAGTATAAAACGTTGTTAAAAAAATATCAACCTTCAAATTGATAAAAAAATATCAATCTAAAGACGAATCTTCGTCAGAATTACGGAGCGCGGCCCGCACCGGGACGCCGTTCACCTCCACCTGATCATCGATCCGGATCAGAAGGTAGGAACGTCCGTCGATGACCCGGGTCTCCAGAAGCTCCGCCTTCTCCGGGCTGACCTTCACGATCACGTCCGGCGTCTTCACCTCCAGCGTCTTCGTGCTGGTCAGGTTGGTGGCCAGAAATTCCGTCCGGTCCCCGGCGGTGCTGTCAAACTGCTCTTCAAAATGCTCCAGCACCTCCTCCGGCGCGCCGCTGGCCGCCAGCAGGCTCTTCACCTCGGGCTTGGTCAGGGTGGGCGGCTCCGGCAGATCCTTTTTCTCCTCGATCAGTTCGTTGAGATTTTCGTGGATATTCACCACCGTCTCATAGTCGCACGCGTCTCCGAGCGTTCCGGCCACCAGTTCCTGAAAGGTTTCCTTCTGCCCTTTGGCGGAGAGCGGGGTCGGGCAGCCGAAGACCTCCTCCATCATGGCGGGCTGGAGCGTCTCGGGATTGCGGGTATAGTAGAGCATGCTGTGCAGGTCGGTGTTCCGGTCGTTGAAGGCCGGGAACAGGAAGCCGGCGTCGGGGGCCTGCACGATCCAGTCGCGGATGCGGTCCTCGATGCTGTTTTTCTCCGCGTTGTAGCAAAGCCCCGCTTTGGAAAGCTTCACCGGGCAGATGCTGCACATGAGGTATTCATACGTGTCGTCCGAGGCGTCGAACATCTCCATGCCGTCCTCGGCCCGCTTTGGGATATCGTAGGCCGCGTGGATCAGGATGATATAGTAGTTTTCCCCGTAGGCGTAGCTTTTAATGATCTTTTCATAAAATTCTTCCAGCAGGATATCGTCGGTCAGGCGGCTGTCGCGCAGCTTCAGAAGCCAGGCCTGCGCGCCGTCGGGCATCTCCTGACCTAACGGAAATTCCAGGTTGAGAAGGTTCTTTCCGACGGTCCCGGACAGCGTCTTCCGGAAAATCTCAAAATACTTAAAGACCTCCTCCTCGGGCAGGGAGAGAAACGCCTCCTTCAGTTCCGTGCGAATCTGCTTTTCCGCGTCCACATAGCAGCCGCAGATGCGGGTGATGGCGCAGTTTTCGTTGGTAAACTGCTTTCGGATCTCCAGAGTTTCTTTCTTATTCATATAAAATGCGCTCGCTTTCTCATAGATTTCTGTCTGCTCCGCAGGGTGCGGAACGGCCGTTCTTTTATTATGGGAGCGCGCGGAAAATTTGTCAATGGCGCGCAGACGGCGGACGGACGCGTTTCGTCAACTTTACCAGAAACACCGGGAAAACTTGGGCAAACGGCTGAAAAAGCAGCGGTCCGTTGCCCGTTTGTACAAACTGCGCCCGCAATCTTTGTGGGATGAAGCCATAGGAAAAAACGGGGTTCCGCGTTATACTAAAAAGCAATTACAGGAGACCGGCCGTAGAAAAATAAGGCGGCGGAAGGAAAGGAGCTTTCATTATGGCAAGTATTTCACTGCAGCATATTGGAAAAAAATATCCCAACGGATTTGAGGCTGTGAAGGATTTTAATATGGAGATCGAGGACAAGGAGTTCATCATCTTCGTCGGACCGTCCGGATGCGGAAAATCCACGACGCTCCGTATGATCGCCGGATTGGAGGACATCACCTCCGGAGAGCTGTACATCGACGACCGCAAGGTCAACGACGTGGAGCCCAAGGACAGAGATATTGCCATGGTATTCCAGAACTACGCGCTGTATCCGCACATGACGGTGTACGACAATATGGCGTTTGCGCTGAAGCTCCGCAAGACTCCGAAGGAGGAGATCGACCGCATGGTGCGCGAGGCCGCGAAGATCCTCGACCTGGAAGGGCTGTTGGACAGAAAGCCGAAGGCTCTCTCGGGAGGACAGAGACAGCGTGTGGCCATGGGACGCGCCATCGTGAGAAATCCCAAGGTCTTCCTTATGGACGAGCCGCTGTCCAACCTGGATGCGAAGCTCCGCGTACAGATGAGAGCCGAGATCTCCAAGCTGCATCAGAGACTGGGCACGACGATCATCTATGTGACCCATGACCAGACCGAGGCTATGACGCTGGGAACCCGCATCGTCGTCATGAAGGACGGCGTCGTGCAGCAGATCGATTCCCCGCAGAACCTGTACAACTACCCGGCCAACCAGTTTGTGGCCGGCTTCATCGGATCCCCGCAGATGAACTTCTGCGACGCCGTGTGCAAAGTGGAGGGCGGAAAGGCTTCTCTGCAGGTAGGGCCTTACAGCATCGCTCTGCCGGAGGCAAAGGCAAAGGCGCTGATCGACGGCGGATACGCGGGCAAGACGGTAGTGATGGGCATTCGTCCGGAGGATCTGTATGATTCCGAGGATATGCTGGCGAAGCATGCGGACAGCGTGATCGAGGCGGTCATCAACGTGTACGAGCTTCTGGGAGCCGAGGTCTATCTGTACTTCGAGCTGGAGGGCTCCAACATGACCGCGAGAGTCAGCCCGACCACCACCGCCAGAAACGGGGCGAAGGTCCGGTTTGCGCTGGATGTGGAGAAGATCCATGTCTTTGACAAGGAGACCGAGCTTACGATCGCGAACTGACAGAGACGCCGGGAGAGGCGCACAAAGGAACAGAAAAAAAGAGGCTGCAGCAGTTTCAGCCTGTGGAGGAAGGGGCGTCCGCAGCCGGCGGGCAGCCCCTTCGCTGTGTCTGCGGCTTCCGGCGGGCGGCTTTCCGTCGCAGTTCAGACCGCGCCGTTCGCAAAGCCGCGCTGCCACGCTCTTTGCTGTCTAAAATTTATCGAGATACGATAAAAAGATTGACGGGGATTCTGATTATTACTATAATAACAGCAAAGACATCAAATAGGAGGACAACTATGGTTTCAAATCGACTGCTTCAGGAGTGCCTGGAGGATTTTGGAGATATTGCGAGGATGCCCATGGCGCTCTATGACAGGAGCCGGACCTGCGTGGCGGGATCGGAGGAGGAGCCCCCGGAGGCGGCGATCTTCGATACGTTCTGCGAGTCGGCGGCCGATATGCAGGCGCTGGGGAACCGGTATCTGTTTAAGGTCGGCGAGGAGGAGGGCGGCTTCATCCTGTCGGTCAGCGGAAGTGGAAAGGATATCTATCCGATGGGACGGCTGGCCGTGCGTCAGCTGGAGAGACTGTTCGAGATCGGCTACAGCCGGGAGGACCGCAACCAGTTCATCCACAACCTTCTGCTGGACAATCTTCTGCCGGTGGACATCGCCAACTACGCGCGGCAGATGCACATCGGGCCGGAGTGCCGCTGGGCCGTGCTGATGGTGGAGGGGATGGGCTGCGAGGCGTTTGACATCCAGAGCATCCTGAAAAATATCCTGGCCAACCGGCCGCTGGATTTTGTGGCTCCCATGGAGGAGAACAGCGTGGTGGTCGTAAGGCGTTTGGAGGAGGGAGAGAGAGAGGAGCAGATCCAGGAGCTGGCCCATGTGCTGTCGGATACGGTGAGCGCCGAGACGCTCTGCAGGATCCGGGCGTCCTGCGGCACGATCGCCACATCCCTCCGGGAAGTGTCGCGGTCCTACAAGGAGGCGAGGATGGCGCTGGAGGTGGCGGCGATCTTCTATTCCTCCCGGAACGTGGTCACCTACGAGGAGCTGGGTATCGGCCGCCTGATCTATCAGCTTCCGGTCCCGCTCTGTGAAATGTTTATCAAGGAAGTGTTCGGAAGCTACGATCCGGAGACACTGGACGAGGAGATCCTCACCACGGTCTATCAGTTCATGGAGAACGATCTGAACCTGTCGGAGACAAGCCGGCAGCTCTACGTGCACCGGAATACGCTGGTGTATCGTCTGGAGAAGCTTCAGAAGACCATCGGTCTGGATATCCGGCAGTTTGAGGACGCCATGACGTTCAAGATCGCCATGATGGTGTCCGATTACATGAAATATCTGAGAGAAAAGCAGAGGTGATATAGGCCGTGTCGGGCAGACGTAGGAGAGAAAAGAAGCAGCTGGGAATACTGTTCAGGACGATGGGAGCCACCGCGCTGGCGCTTTTGTGCCTGCTGGCGGCGGGCTGGCTGATCCTCGGCGGAAGCGGGGACGGGGAGGCGGACGCCGTGGCGGAGCAGGAGCCGCAGGACGACCCGCAGGCGTCTTATGAGCCGGAGGAAGAGGGCGCGAAGGTGGCCGTCAGTACGGTGAAGGAGATCGCCTCCGAGACGGACGACGTGACGGTCGGGATCGACGTGTCGGAATTTCAGGGGAACATCGACTGGGAGAAGGCCGCGGCGTCGGACATTGATTTCGTCATGGTGAGGTGCGGCTACCGGTCGCTCGGAACGGGAGAGATCACCGAGGACGCCTGCGCCCGGTACAATCTGCAGGAGGCGTCTGAGAACGGGATCCGTCTTGGAGCGTATTTTTTCTCCACCGCTGTCAGCGAGGAGGAGGCGCGGGAGGAGGCGCAGTGGATGTGCAGCCTCCTGGCCGGGTACGGGATCACCTATCCGGTCGCCTACAACTGCGAGGGCTTTCAGGATCCGTCCAGCCGCCAGTACAGCCTGAGCGTACAGGAGCGCACGGAAATCGCCGCAGCGTTTCTGGAGGAGATGGAGGCCGGAGGCTACACGGGAATGTTCTATGCGGCGAGAAACGAGCTGGCGGATAATCTTTTGTGGGAGACTGACAGTCTGGAGCTTCGGTACCGCATCTGGGTCGCGCAGTATTCCGACGCGGGCGCGGACCGGCCGGAGTATGACGGAGTATACGCCATGTGGCAGTATACCAATCAGGGCAGCGTTCCCGGGATCGACGCCTATGTGGATCTGAACGTGGCTTATTTTGGATACAGCGAGACGGCGGATGCGCTCGCGGAGGGCGCGGCGGAGCATGTGGAGGCCGACCCCGAGGTGGGAGTGACCTTTGAGGAGGTCAGCGAGCAGGTGACTTCCAAGGATGCGACCAACCTCCGGACGACGATGGAGCAGGGAGACGACAGCAACGTGGCGGGACAGCTCAAAAACGGGGAGACGGCACTTCGGACCGGCGTTGGCAACAACGGCTGGTCCCGGGTGGAGTACGGCGGAAAGACGCTCTACGCCGTATCCAGCTATCTGACCACGGATCTCTCCTACCAGCCTCCGGCGCAGGAGCCCGACGACGGCTTTAAGACGGAATTTACGAGGGTCGCCGAAAATGTGACGGCCAAGGAGGTGACCAATCTGCGGAACCGTCCCAGCGTGGAGGAGCCGTCGCAGGTGATCGCCCAGCTCCACAACGGAGAGGTGATCGCGCGGACGGGAGTCTCCGACGTGGGATGGTCCCGGGTGGAATATAACGGACAAACATTGTACTGCATCAGCAGCTATCTGCAGACAGTGGAGTGACGATACGGCCCTGCTTTCGGCGCGTCCGAAAGCGGGGCTTTGCTGAGCGCTCCGGCGTCCGGAGAGAAAGGACGCCTCAGGAAAAAGACGCCTGCGCGCATGGTGCATACAGGCGGGGCCATAGGGCGGCGTGCGCGCCGTCCGGAAAGAGAGGGAAGATGGGACAGTACAGGGCGAACGACGATCGATACGGAACGATGAGGTACCGCCGCTGCGGAAGGAGCGGACTGATGCTTCCGGCGGTTTCTCTTGGGTTCTGGCACAATTTTGGGGATACAGCGGTCTACGACAATATGAAAAGGCTTTGCTTCACGGCGTTTGACCACGGCGTCACGCATTTTGACCTGGCCAACAACTACGGTCCGGCGCCCGGCAGCGCTGAGCGCAATCTGGGCAGGATCATGAAAGAGGAGCTCGGGGCGTACCGGGACGAGCTCATCATCAGCACGAAGGCCGGATACGAGATGTGGGAGGGCCCCTATGGAAACTGGGGGAGCCGGAAGCATCTGCTGGCCAGCCTCGACCAGAGCCTGCGGCGCATGGGACTGGAGTATGTGGATATTTTTTATCATCACCGGATGGACCCGGACACGCCGCTGGAGGAGACCATGGAGGCGCTCTGCCAGGCGGTGCGGAGCGGAAAAGCGCTGTACGTCGGACTTTCCAACTACGACGGCCCTGCGATGGAGCGGGCCTGCCGGATCCTGACAGAGCTTCGCTGCCCCTTCGTCATCAATCAGAATTCCTACAATATTTTCAACAGAAACATGGAGAGGAACGGTCTGAAGGAGGCGTCCGCGCGTCTCGGAAAGGGGATCATCTGCTTCAGTCCGCTGGCGCAGGGGCAGCTGACGGACCGCTATCTGAACGGGATCCCGTCGGACAGCCGGGTCGTGACAGACGGAAGATTTCTCCACAGGGAGCAGCTGACGCCGGAGAAGCTGGACTGCATCCGCAGGCTCAACGATCTGGCCGCGCAGCGGGGTGAGAGTCTGGCGCAGATGGCGCTCAAATGGGTCCTGCGGGACGGAACCGTGACCAGCGTCCTGATCGGCGCCTCCAGGCCGGAGCAGATCATGGACAACCTGAAGCTTCTGGAGGGAGGGCCGTTCTCGGGGGAGGAGCTCGCCCTGATCGACCGGACGGCGGAGCCGTTCTACTACTGGAAATGACCGAAAAATTTTTGGTTTTTTCTCATTAGACATAAAAAATATTGCAAAAGAAAAAAAATCGTAATAAAATTGAAGCGTTGAATCTGTAAGGGCGCAACCGTTCCGTCAAGCTTTTCGGAGATCCGCCGCTTCGCGGCCCGGAGCGGGACGGGTTGCGTAAAGACTATAAACTGAGGAGAATGAGGACAATGAGCTATGTGGACGAGGTACTCGCAAGAGTAAAAGAGAAAAATGCATCCGAGCCGGAGTTTCTTCAGGCTGTGGAGGAGGTGCTGGAGTCTCTGCGGCCGGTGATCGAGGCCCATGAGGAGCAGTACAAAAAAGAAGCGCTGCTGGAGCGCCTGACTGAGCCGGATCGTCAGATGAAGTTCCGCGTTCCGTGGGTGGACGACAAGGGTCAGGTGAGAGTGAACACCGGATACCGCGTGCAGTTCAACAATTCCATCGGACCGTACAAGGGCGGCTTAAGACTCCATCCGTCCGTCAACATCGGAATCATCAAGTTTCTGGGATTTGAGCAGGTGTTCAAAAATTCGCTGACCGGACTTCCCATCGGCGGAGGCAAGGGCGGATCCGACTTTGACCCGAAGGGCAAATCGGACAGAGAGGTGATGGCGTTCTGCCAGAGCTTCATCACGGAGCTTTACAAATATATCGGCGCGGACGTGGACGTTCCGGCGGGAGACATCGGAACGGGCGCAAGAGAGATCGGCTATATGTATGGACAGTACAAGCGGATCACCGGACTGTATGAGGGCGTGCTGACCGGAAAGGGCCTGACCTACGGCGGTTCCCTTGCGAGAACCGAGGCGACCGGCTACGGGCTGCTCTACATCACCCGCGAGATGCTGAAGTGCCACGGCATGGATATGAAGGATAAGATCTGCTGTGTGTCCGGTTCCGGAAATGTGGCGATCTACGCGACGGAGAAGGCGCAGCAGATGGGCGCGAAGGTCGTGACCGTGTCCGACTCCGCCGGCTGGGTTTATGATCCGGAAGGGATCGACGTGGAGCTTCTGAAGGAAGTGAAGGAAGTGAAGCGCGCCCGCCTGACCGAGTATGCGGCCGCAAGACCGGGCGCACAGTATCACGAGGGACGCGGCGTGTGGCAGATCAAGTGCGACATCGCTCTTCCGTGCGCGACGCAGAACGAGCTGCATCTGGACGACGCGAAGCTTCTCGTGGAGAACGGCTGCAAGGCCGTGTGCGAAGGCGCTAACATGCCGACCACGCTGGACGCTACCAAGTATCTGCAGGACAACGGCGTGCTCTTCATCTGCGGCAAGGCTTCCAACGCAGGCGGCGTAGCCACCTCCGCGCTGGAGATGAGCCAGAACAGCGAGCGTATGAGCTGGACCTTCGAGCAGGTGGACCAGAAGCTGGAGCAGATCATGATCGACATTTACCACAATATCGACGACGCTGCAAAGCGCTACGGCATGGAGGGCAACTACGTGGCCGGAGCCAACATCGCAGGTTTCGAGAAGGTGGCCAACGCCATGCTTGCCCAGGGCGTGTGCTAAATCAATCACCGTTCAGCCTGCGCTGACGCGCGGCTGGCTGAATCAGAAAAAGGCTCCCCGGAGACGTTGTGTTTCCGGGGGTCCTTTTTTTGTTACCTTTTGCTGTTCTCATTTGTATTATTAGTGAAAGGCCTTTCAAAGAAGATAAGGAGCAGCGTATGAAACCATCAGTAGAAATACTGGTTGAAAACTATCGAAGTAACCTTTATGCCGCGGCATTTAATGTGTGTAAAAATGCGCAGGATGCCGAAGACGTCGTGCAGGATACATTCATCCAGTATATATCGCAGAAAAAGGATTTTGAATCGGAGCAGCATATACGGGCATGGCTGATCAGAGTGGCGATCAATAAGGCGAAGAACAAAAACAATGCATTTTTCAGACGAAACGTCCTTCCGCTGGAAGAGTACATGGAAACTCTGACTTTTGAGTCGGAAGAGTCCTCTGATTTGTTTGAAAATGTAATGAAGCTGCCTGAAAAATACCGCATCGTCATTCACCTGTTCTATTATGAAGATTATTCGGTGAATGAGATCGCGGATATTTTGAAGGTGTCGCCGGGGAATGTGAAGGTAAGGCTGTCCCGCGGAAGACGGATACTTCGTGACGCACTGAAGGAGGTATGGGAAGATGACGAATAAAGAAAAATATAAACAGGCATTCTCAGCGATTCATGCCTCGAATGATTTTTCTTTGGAGGTAAGACAAATGGAAAAAATGAGTAAGAAGTATAGATTTAAAGGAGTGGCAGCGGCGGCCGCCGTCTGCATCATGCTCTTTGGAAGCGCGACGGCTGTGTATGCCGCCGATGTGGGCGGGATCCAGCGGACTCTTCAGCTTTGGATCCACGGCGACCAGACAGAAGCAACTATCTGGTTCGACGGGAACGGGCAGTACGACATGGATTACACGGACGAGGACGGAACGCTGCAGCAGCGAAGCGGCGGAGGCGTAGCGTTTGCGGCGGATGGAAGCGAGATCCCGGTGACCGAAGAGGACTTGATGGCGCAGTTGACCGCGCCCGAGGTGGTCTATGAGGACGACGGAACCGTGTGGGTCTACTGGTTCGATCAGAAAATGGACATCACCGATAAGTTTGAAAACGGCGTCTGCTATGTCAAGCTTGTGAGGGAGGAGGAGACCCTCTATCTGACCGTCCAATATCAAAATGGGTATGCGCTGAGCTCCCGGAAATACCCGGCTCCGGACACGTTCAATTAAAAATATGGATCGGATAGGGAAAGATTTTCTTCCCCTATCCGATCGGGATGGATGTCCGGCACGCGTTTCCGCCCGGATCAGGGCTTGCACCTGCCGCAGGGAGAATATCCCTGCGCTACAAGATCGTCTCTTGAACTGTTGGAGGTGCTGTAGTTTTGAGGCGCTATCTTGGCAACGCTCGAGCACGAAGGATAGTGGAATTTTCCGGTGTTGGTGTTCAGCACATAGGACGCGGAGGTGTTTTGCTGCTCTGTGTTGTTGTAGGTAGTGAAGTTGCTGTGCCCTCCGTTTCCCGTGCTTTCGGAGGCGGGGGAACTGCCTCCGGAAGTCGTCGCTGCTGCGGCCTTCTCATCAGCAAGTCTTTGCGCTTCCGCTTCCGCGGCGGCCTTTTCAGCGGCTTCTCTGGCGGCAATGTCAACGACGTGGATCGTTATGGAGTTGCTCTGGATATCTCCGGACTGTACGTAGATTTGATAGACCCCTTCCACAGAGCCTGTGGAAAGAACGCCGTCGGCAAACCCGATGTGGGAAGAGTCGGCCTTGTATTCCAGATCGGAAAGATCGGCGTCTTCCGGCACGGAAACGACCGTAACCGGAACGTCGGTATCAATGTCATATTCCTCCTGATCATTGGCGATGGAAAGCTCTAAAGATTCTGCTTTGTCTGGCGCACAGGCGGTAAGGACCGTCCCCAGAATAAAGATCCCGATCAGTTTACCAATAGTCTTTGGTGTCATCACTTTTTTCTCCCTTGCAAATAGATTGGCAGGCGCTTATGCAATAGCTGTCCTGTTTTTTTTGAATCTATCACATTTTTGAGAAGATGTAAATAAAATGATGCCTCTTGAGCAATACGGCTATGAACAACTTTCAAAAAATGACAAAATATAAGGAATCTTCTTCCTCTCAAATAAATTTTTAACTGACGGCGCGGGCTGAACTGCTGCGAGGGCCCGGGGGCAGGGTTGACAATCCGCCGCCGCCCCGTTACAATGAGCGGGTGCAACACGAATGAAAAAGCAGGAGGAATTATGAGAGATACTGCAGCGCAGGCGCATCCCTCCGTTGGGAAGGCGTTTGCGGGATATGTGTCCCAAAATATTTTGGGGATGATCGGGATGTCGGCTTATATTCTGGCCGATACGTTTTTTATTTCACAGGCGGAGGGCAGCCGGGGGATCACGGCGCTGAATCTGGTGCTTCCGCTCTACAGTCTGATCTTTGCCATCGGCTCCATGATGGGAGTGGGGTCGGCCACCCGCTTTAAGATCTGCCGGGCGCGGGAGGACGGGCAGGCGGATCTGTTCTTTTCCAATGCGGTCTGGTTTGCGCTGCTCTTCGGGGCGGTCTTTATGCTTCCGGGGATTTTCTTTCCGGACAGGGTGGTGGCCTTCATGGGCGGAGACGCGCAGATCGTGGAGGTGGGAACGCCCTACACGCGGATCTTTCTGTTGTTTTCGCCGTTTTTCATGCTGAATTATATCTTTAACGCGTTTGTGAGAAATGACGGCGCGCCGTCGCTGGCCATGGCGGCCACGCTGTCCAGCAGTCTGTTCAACATCGTCATGGATTATATCCTGATGTTTCCGCTGGGGCTTGGCATGGCGGGAGCCGCGCTGGCCACCGTATTTTCGCCGGTGGTGGGGATTTTGATCTGCAGCGTGCATTTTTTGTCTAAGAAAAATACGATCCGTTTCCGCAGGACGCCGCCGTCGCCGGGCCGTCTGGCCAGATCCTGCCAGTTGGGCGTGGCCGCTTTCGTAGGAGAGCTGTCCTCCGGCGTGACGACGATGGTGTTCAACGTGCTGATCCTCGGGCTGGCCGGAAACATCGGCATCGCGGCCTACGGGGTCGTGGCGAACACGGCCATTGTGGCGACCTCGATCTTCAACGGCATTTCGCAGGGGGCCCAGCCGCTTCTGAGCGAGTGCTACGGGGCGGGAGACGGCGCCTCGGTGAGAAAGCTTCTGAAGCTGTCCGTGGCCGCGGCGCTGGGAGCTGCGATTCTGATCATAGCGCTGGCCAACGGGCTGACGGAGCAGATCGTGGATCTGTTCAACAGCGAGGGAAATATGCAGATGGCGGCTTATGCCCAGAGCGGAATGAAGCTGTATTTTACAGGATTTTTGTTCGCGGGCTTCAATATTGTAGGAACCGGTTATCTGAGCGCGACGGAGAAGGCGGGCTGGGCGTTTGCGACCTCCATTATGAGAGGATTTGCGGCCATTAGCGTCTGCGCTTTCGTCCTGTCGAGGCTCTTTGGCATGACAGGCGTGTGGCTGGGGTTTCCGGCGTCGGAATTTCTGACGGCGATCCTGATGACGGCAGCCATTGCGGGAAGGAGAAAAGGAACATGAAAAAAAGATTTGTGTGGATGCTGGCGCTTTTGCTGACGGCGGCTCTGGCGGGCTGCGGGAGCGGTGAAAATGCGGCCCCGGCGGGTGAGAGCGAAGACGACGCCGGGGAGGTTCTCTATGATCCGGTGCTCTACGAGGATCTGAGCAGTACGCTCGTGTCGCTGGGGCAGTACAAGGGACTGGAGGCGGAGTTTACCGTGGCGGAGATCACCGACGAGGAAGTGGCCGATCAGGTGTGGAGCATCCAGAAAAATTATGCGGAGCTTGTGGAGGCGGACCGCCCGGCGCAGGAGCGGGATCTTCTGACCATTGATTTCACGGGATATGTGGACGGAGAGACGTCGGAAAATCTTCAGGGAGAGGGAACTTCTCTGGAGATCGGCAGCGGCGATTTCGTTCCGGGCTTTGAGGAACAGCTGATCGGGGCCAGCGCAGGGGACGATGTGGAGGTAAATCTGACGTTTCCGGAGGAGTAAAACGAGGAGGTGGCCGGAAAGGACGCCCGCTTCGAGGTTCACGTCAGCAGCGTGCAGGAGTACGATCTCTCTGACTGGAACGACGAGTTTATCAAAGAAAATCTGAATTATGACAGTCAGGCCGACATGGAGGCGTCCATCCGGCAGGAGCTGGAGGAAAACGCGCAGACCGAGGCGGAATCCGACTGGCAGTATTCGCTGGTGGAGCAGGTGCTTTCGGGGAGCGAGTATGAGCTGGTGGACAGCGACGAGGAGCAGTACATCGACCTGATGATGTCGGAGTATGAGACCTATGCCGCCGCCACAGGGATGGAGCTTGACGACTATCTGGGCACTTATCTGGGCGTCACGGAGGAGCAGCTTCGGGAGATGTACCGCGCTACGGCCCGCCTCCGGGTGCAGATGACGCTGGCCTTCCATGAGATCGCGCAGCAGGAAGATCTGACCGTCACCGACGAAGAATATGAGAGCCGCCTGAGCGAGCTGGCGCAGCAGTACGGTTACGACGATCCGGCGGATGTGGAGGCCGTTTACAGCGAGGCGATGATCCGCGAGGAGCTGATCCAAAAGAAGGCCATGAGTTTGATAGTGGAAAACGCCGTGCGGACAGAGTGAGCAGCGGCGACTGAGCGCCGGAGAGCGCGGCTTCGCGGATGGCGCGGCTGAACGGGTACAAAAACGGTGAAAAAACGTAAATTGCACTCTTGTTGATTTTCGGAAAATGTAGTAAGATACGGATATAGGCACACATGTGCCAAATTTGGATGAGGAAAGGAAGAAAAACCAATGCCATTAGTTACAACAACTGAAATGTTTAAGAAAGCCTATGAAGGCGGCTATGCCATCGGAGCATTCAATGTAAACAATATGGAGATCGTGCAGGCCATCACCGAGGCGGCCGGCGAGCTGAATTCCCCGATCATCCTGCAGGTATCCGCAGGAGCAAGAAAGTATGCAAACCATACCTACCTTGTAAAGCTGGTAGAGGCGGCTCTGATCGAGAATCCGCAGATCCCGATCGCTCTGCATCTGGATCACGGCGCTGACTTCGAGATCTGCAAGTCCTGCATCGACGGCGGATTTACCTCCGTTATGATCGACGGATCTCACTTCCCGTTCGAGGAGAACATTGAGCTGACCAAGAAAGTCGTAGAGTATGCGCATGCTCACGGCGTTGTCGTTGAGGCCGAGCTCGGAAGACTGGCAGGTATCGAGGATGATGTCAAGGTATCCGCTGAGGATTCTTCCTACACCCAGCCCGAGGAGGTTGAGGAGTTCGTAAGCAAGACCGGAGTGGACTCTCTGGCGATCGCGATCGGAACCAGCCACGGCGCGTTCAAGTTCAAGCCGGGCACCAAGCCGCAGCTTCGTTTCGACATCCTGCATGAGATCGAGAAGAAGATCCCGGGATTCCCGATCGTTCTTCACGGCGCTTCCAGCGTACCGCAGGAGTATGTAAAGATCATCAACGAGCATGGCGGAGCACTGAAGGACGCGATCGGCGTTCCGGAGGATCAGCTGCGTGAGGCTGCAAGATCTGCAGTTTGCAAGATCAACATCGACTCCGACCTTCGTCTTGGAATGACCGCCGGCATCCGTCAGGTGATGAGCGAGCATCCGGACTACTTCGATCCGAGACAGTATCTGACCGTAGCTCGTCAGAACGTGAAGGACGTAGTAGCTCACAAGATCAAAGACGTACTTGGTTCCGAGGGCAAAGCGTAAGGACAAGCTTAAAAAAGAGATAGGATGGGGCTGTGAAAAAATGAGAAATCATTTTTTCACAGCCCTTTTCGCGGGGATCGCGCTGCAAGCGGCTGTCGTGCTTGCACTGGTATCCATTTGCAGGGCAACGGACAGCGAATAGCTTTGTTGTGAGCCGGCTGTGGTGTCGCGGCGGATAGGGGAAGAAAATCTTCCCCTATCCGATTGCAGAATGCAAAGTTTTGCTTCGCAAAAGGAGCCCGCTCACACCTGAATCACGTTCTTACGCCGGGGAGAGCGAGTGTTTGAGGCTGATCCAAGCAGGGATAAAAAACGTCTGCTTACATGCGAGCATGACGCAGCCGCTTTTCCTGCTTGCCGCATGGCTGGGGAAGGTTTCGATTCAGCCATGCATCTCGAAAGCCCGCTGCTTCGCAGCTCTGTCGGCGCGTGCGCGCCTGCTTTCTCGATCGGCGCTAAGCGCCGTATGGCAAGCAGAAGAAATGCCTGCTTACATGCAAGCATGACGCAGCCGCTTTCCCTGCTTGCCGCATGGCTGGGGAAGGTTTCGATTCAGCCATGCATCTCGAAAGCCCGCTGCTTCGCAGCTCCCCGGCGCATGCGCGCCTGCTTTCTCGATCGGCGCTAAGCGCCGTATGGCAAGCAGGCAAAACGTCTGCTTACATGCGAGCATGACGCAGCCGCTTTCCCTACTTGCCGCATGGCTGGGGAAGGTTTCGATTCAGCCATGCATCTCGAAAGCCCGCTGCTTCGCAGCTCCCCGGCGCATGCGCGCCTGCTTTCTCGATCGGCGCTAAGCGCCGTATGGCAAGCAGGCAAAACGTCTGCTTACATGCGAGCATGACGCAGCCGCTTTCCCTACTTGCCGCATGGCTGAATAGAAAGGTCGAAATTTATCGGGTGGTGGAAGAGGGGGGCGGGGGCGGTGTTCTGGGCCATGGCCCACATGAGTTTTGCGGCGGCGGCTTCGGGGGTCATGGTCCCGGTCTCCAGGATGCCGGGCTGGCCGTGGTATTTGCTTCCGACCTCGTAAACGCGAAGATCGCACCCCTCTTCGGGAACCTGCGTCGTGACGGCCAGAAGCCTTCCGGATGCGGTCCAGCGACGGATCGCCCGTTCAAAGGAACCGTCCTCGTCCGGGATCCCGCCGATGCCGAAGGACTCCAGAACGACCGCGTCGTAGTCCGCTTCGAGCAGCGGGAAAATATGCGCGGTGGTGGAGGGAAGGAGCTTCAGGGCGAAGACTCTTTCGTTCAGCCGGTCGAAGATCCGAAGCTGCCCGGGAGAAAAGTCCGGTGGCGGAAGCATGCGCGCGATCCGTCCGTTCCCGATCCGCGCCAGCGGCGGGAAGTTCACGCTCTCGAAGGCGTGGAGGCTCCGGGTGCGCTGCTTTCTGGCCCGCGTTCCGGCGATGGCGATCCCGTCAAAGACCACCGACACGTCGCAGGAAGCGTCGTCTGCGGCGTAGAGCACGCTTTCACAGAGATTTTTCCGGGCGTCGGTGAGCGGCGCGGTCATGGGAAGCTGCGAGCCGGTCAGCACGATGGGCTTTGCGCTCTGCTGGATCAGATAGGACAGGGCCGCGGCCGTGTAGGACATGGTATCCGTGCCGTGGGTCAGGACAAATCCGTCGTAGTCCGCGTAGCGTTCCGCGATCGCCCGGCTCATGGCGAGCCAGTGGCGGGGACGGACGTTGGAGCTGTCCAGATTCATAAGCTGCAGGACCGCAAGGTCGCACAGATCACGAAGCTCCGGCACGCAGGCGGTCAGATCCTCGCCGCTTAAGGAAGGCGCAAGCCCGTCCGCTCCCTCTGCGGAAGCGATGGTCCCTCCGGTGGCGATCAGCAATATTTTTTTCTTCATTTCTCCTATTCTCCTTTCGGATGGAAGTCCGGTCATGCTGGCTCCGGAAACAGCGCTGCTTCGCGCTTGCCGGCGCGGAAGAGCCTGCACGATATAGGTTAGGTGGCGCTTAGCCGTGTTGCTTTGCACTTCTCCGGCGCATATGCGCCTGCTCCCGCGACGACGGCCAGGAGCCGCATATCCGGACAGGTTTAACATACCATTCCGGATGGGGGATGTCAACGCAGGAGAGCGGGACGGCGTCCGGCGGCGCGGTAAGGTGCTGCTTACCGGATGTCTGTGAGCAGCAACGGAAAGGTCTGTGTTCCTTGGTGAATTCTCACAAAACACTGGCTCTGAATTTGATGAAACCGCATAAGCAGTCATTTTGTCAAATCGGAAATTTTCACAAATGAGTAAAGGTTTACTCGTTTGTATTTCACAAAAAACAAAAAGGCTATTGACTTTTGTTTGTGTAAATGTATAATTTGGGTAAAGGATTACTCAAGAGGCCGACGAAAATCCGAACAGAACTGATCAGCCGCGGAAAGCGGCGGTACCTGCATCAGAAAGGAGGAGTTTTTTTGAAATACGGAATTTACGCACCTTATTGGACCCACGAATGGACCTCTGACTATGAATATTTTATCCCGAAGGTGAAGAAGCTTGGCTTCGACGTGCTGGAGATCTCCTGCGCGGCGCTGGTGGAGAAATACGTGACGGATGCGCAGCTTCTGGAGCTGAAAAAAGTGGCCGACGACAACGGCATTGTCCTGACGGCCGGATACGGTCCGACCAAGGAGCAGAATCTCTGCTCGGAGGATCCGGCCATCGTGAAGAAGGCTATGGATTTCTTTCAGGCATTGCTTCCAAAGCTCCAGCTCATGGACATTAAAATTCTCGGAGGAGGATTATATTCCTACTGGCCGCTGGATATGACTATGAAGATGGACCGGGAGGGCGATCTGGACCGGGCGGTGAAAAATATGCGCATCCTCTCCAAAACTGCCGAGGAGTGCGACGTGACGCTGGGCATGGAGGTGCTCAACCGGTACGAGGGCTATATGCTCAACACATGCGGGCAGGCGCTGGAGTTTATCGACGCGGTGGGCAGCACCCATGTGAAGGTCATGCTGGATACGTTCCACATGAACATCGAGGAGGACAATATCCCCGAGGCCATCCGCAGAGCCGGAGAGAAGCTGGGGCACCTTCATCTCGGAGAGCAGAACCGGCAGGTGCCGGGAAAGGGGTCCCTGCCGTGGGCGGAGATCGGCCAGGCGCTGAGAGACATCGACTATCAGGGAGCCGCGGTCATGGAGCCCTTCGTCATGAAGGGGGGGACCATCGGCGAGGAGATCCGGGTGTGGAGAGACATCATCCCGAACCCGACCGAGGAGAAGCTGGACCGCGACGCGGCGGGATCGGTGGCATTTCTCCGCCATGTGTTTGAGCGGTAGAGGAAAGAACAGAGCAAACGCGGCGCCGGCCGGAGACGGACGGAACAGATGAGACAGCAGAGGAATTCGGGCGGCGCCGCCCAAATAAAATTTTTCAGGAAGATCTAAGGAGGATGAAACCATGAAGAAAAAGTTAGTGAGTGCAATGCTGTGCGCAGCGATGACAGGCGTCCTGCTGGCGGGATGCGGAGGCTCTCAGGACGGAGCGGACGGCTCCGCGGCGGAGGAGACGACGGAGGAGGCCGGGGAGACCGGAGACAGCGCCGGGGCGACGGATACGGCGGGCACGTCTGCCGCCGGGGAGGCCACCGGCGTGGTGATCGAGCCGAAGAACGGAGATCACTACAAATTTGGATTTACGGAGATGAGCGCGGGCTCCTTCTTTGAGGCGTGCTACAACGGAGCGGCGGAGATCGTCGAGGCAAACGGGGATGAGATCATCCACTCCGAGGGCAAAGCGGACAGCGCGTACCAGTTAAGCGTGGTCGAGGACTTTATCGCCCAGGGCTGCGACGCGGTATTCTACAACCCGTCCGACGCGGCGGCATCTGCGGCGGCGGTCAAGGCGCTGAACGACGCGGGGATCCCGATCATCAACTTTGACTCCGCGGTCAGCGACCTGTCCAAGGTCAACTGCTTCGTGGTCAGCGACAGCTATTCCTGTGGACAGATCGCCGGAGAGGAGCTGGTGAAGAATCATCCGGAGGGCGGCAAGGTCGCGGTGCTGGATTTCCCGGCTTCCGCGGCGGCGACCGACCGGGCGAATGGATTTATCGACACGGTGACGGAGGCCGGATTTGAGATCGTGGCGCAGATGGACGCAGGCGCGAAGCCGGAGAAGGGCCTGACCGTGATGGAGGACCTGATGCAGGCGAACCCGGATCTGCAGGCGGTCTTCTGCATCAACGACGAGTGCGCGCAGGGCGCTTATTCCGCCATCACCGCCGCGGGCGAGGACATTGAGATCTACAGCGTCAACGCGGGCCCCGAGGCGAAGGCGGCCATGACCAAGGACGGCGCGGACGGCATCTGGAAGTGCACGGCGGCGCAGAGACCGATCGTGATCGGACAGGAGAGCGCGAACGTGGCTTACAAGATCCTGAACGGCGAGGCTTATGACACGGAGATCCAGATCGCATCCTTCGCAGTGACGCCGGAGAATGTGGACGAGTACAACGGATCCGACTGGCAGTAGGAAACGCGGCGGAGCGGATACAGGCCGGGGGAGTCAGTCTCCCCCGGTTTTTCAAAAGGAAAGAGAGGTGCCTTCGGTGAGCGTATTGCTGGAGATGAAGGATATATCAAAAAGTTTTTCAGACAATAAGGTGCTGGATCGGGTGCGGCTTTCGGTGGAGGCCGGGGAGGTCCACGCGCTTCTGGGAGAAAACGGAGCCGGGAAATCCACCCTGATGAAGATTCTGGGAGGAATCTATTCCAGAGACGAGGGAGAGATCCTCATAAACGGAGAACGGGCGGATATCCACGATGTGGTGAGCGCCAGGGACCACGGGATCAGCATCATCCATCAGGAGCTGATGATGGCGCAGCACCTCACGATCGCGGAAAACGTCTTTATGGGGCGGGAGATCATGAAGAACGGCATGGTGGATCTGGCGGAGCAGGAGCGGCGGACACAGGAGTTTCTGGACAAATACGGGATGGGGCTTGGGGCCGGTACGCAGCTGCGCAGACTGACCATCGCCAAGCAGCAGATGGTGGAGATCATCAAGGCCGTATCCTTTGGCGCAAAGATCATCGTCATGGACGAGCCGACCTCGTCTTTGTCGGAGACGGAGGTGGAGATCCTCTATGACATGATCCGGACGCTGAAAAAAGAGCAGGTGGCGATCATCTACATTTCCCACCGGCTCAACGAGCTGTATGAGATCACAGACCGGACGACGATCATGCGGGACGGCGAGTATATCGGAACGGTGGTCACAAAGGAGACGGACCGGGATCAGCTCATCGCCATGATGGTGGGCCGGGATCTGTCCAGCTACTACACGAAAAACGACCATGTGCAGGATGAGATCGTGCTGGAGGTGAGGGATCTGTCGGACGGGGACCGTGTGAAGAAGGCGGACTTCGACCTGCGAAAAGGCGAGATCCTGGGCGTGGCGGGCCTCGTGGGAGCCGGCCGGAGCGAGACGATGGAGTGTCTCTTCGGCATCACCCGGAGAAAAGGCGGAAAGGTTATCTACAAAGGAAGAGAGGTTTCCTTTAAAAATCCCGTGGAGGCCATGGAGGCGGGCTTCGGACTCGTCCCGGAGGATCGGAAAAAGGAAGGGCTGTTCCTCCAGTCCGGCGTGCGCTTCAACACGACCATCAACGTGATCCCGCAGTTCATGAAGCGCCTGGTCTGGAACCGGAGCCGGGAGGACGAGATCGTGGAGGAGAAGATCCGGGATATGCACATCAAGGTGACCGGGCCGGAGCAGACCGTCGGAAAGCTGAGCGGCGGCAATCAGCAGAAGGTGCTGATCGGCAGGTGGCTTTGCTCCACCAGATCGGTCCTGATCCTGGACGAGCCCACCAGAGGCGTGGATGTAAAGACAAAAGCGGAGATCTATGCGCTGATCGACAAGCTGGCGGAGCAGGGACTGTCCATCATCATGGTGTCCTCGGAGCTTCCGGAGCTGATCAATATGAGCGACCGTGTCATGGTCATGTCGGGCGGAATGACGACCGGCGTGCTGGGCCGGGAGGAGCTGAGCCAGGAGCGCATCATGCAGCTCGCCACCATGGAAGTGACGGCGTAGGAGCAGAACGGAGGAGAGAGTATGGAAACGAAGAGCAAGAGCGGGTCCGTCCCGTTTGTGAGAGGATTTGTGGAGAGCGTCAGGAGAAACGGCGGGATCATCATCGGACTGCTGATCATCTGCGCGATCCTGACCGTTATGTCGGACTCCTTTTTGAGTCCGCAGAACTTTTCTAATATTATGCGTCAGATCACCGTCAACGTGATTCTGGCCTGCGGAATGACCATGGTGATCATTCTGGGAGGCATCGATCTGTCGGTGGGCTCCATCATCGCCGTGTCGGGCTGCCTCTGCTGCGGCCTGATCACCAACGTGGGAATGCCGTCCGTGGCGGCCATCCCCATCTCCATCGCGGCGGGGACCATGGTCGGCGTGTTCAACGGGCTGGTCGTGTCGAGGACGACGATCCCGCCCTTCATCGTGACGCTGGCCACCATGAACATCGGGCGCGGCTTCGCCCGCATCTACACGAAGGCCACGACGATCCTCGTGGATGACGAGCTGTTCACATTCATCGGAAGCGGCAAGATCTTCGGAAGCATCCCGATCCATTTTGTGTACATGATCGTGGTGATCGCCGCGTCGGCGCTGATCCTGAACCGGACGAGACTGGGCCGCAACATCTACGCGGTGGGAGACAATCGTCAGGCGGCGTCCTACTCGGGCATCCATTCCGGCAAGGTGACGCTGACCGTCTTTATCATCATGGGCTTCTTCGCGGCCTGCGCGGGCATCGTAAGCTCCGCCAGAACCTTCTCCGGCCAGTTCAACGTAGGAGAGGGGACCGAGATGGACGCCATCTCCGCGGTCGTGCTTGGAGGGACCAGCATGAGCGGCGGCGTCGGATATCTGAGCGGCACGATCATCGGCTGCGTCGTCATCGGCGTGCTGAACAACGGCATGAACATTCTGGGCATCGACTCCTCGTGGCAGTATGTGGTCAAGGGCGTCGTGGTGCTGATCGCCGTGTTCATCGACTATTTTAAGAAAATGAGAGAGTGAGGAGGAGCGTCATGGCAAAGGAAAAGATTTTACTGGATACCGACATCGGAACCGAGGTGGACGACGCCATCACGCTGGCGTACCTGCTGGCAAATCCGGACGCGGAGCTTCTGGGCATCACCACGGTGACGGGGGAGGCGTACGAGCGGGCAAAGATGGCCAGCGTGCTGTGCAGGATCGCAGGGAAGGACGTCCCGATCTATCCGGGCTGCGAGGATCCGATCCTGGTGCCCCAGATCGAGCTGTACGCGCCGCAGAAGGTGATCCTGGACCGGTGGGCCCATGAGACGCAGTTTGAGAAAAACCGCGCCGTGGCATTTATGCAGGAGACGATCCGGAAGCATCCGGGGGAGATCACGCTGATCTGCATCGCTCCGCTGACCAACGTAGGACTGCTCTTCGCCATGGATCCGGAGATCCCGCGTCTCCTGAAGCGGATCGTGCTCATGTGCGGCTCGCCCACCTACACCCGGTATGACAACACGTCGGAGAAAATGAGCGCCATGCAGGACAGCGACTACATCGTGCTGGGCAGCAAGGGCGTGCTGGAAAATAACGCCCTGATCGATCCCCACGCCACGAAGCTGGTGTACCAGGCCCCGGTGGCGCAGCATATGACCTGCGGCCTCAATGTGACCAGCCGCCTGATCATGAAGCCAGAGGAGGCGGAGGCGGTGTTCCGGCATCCGCTGCTCGAGCCGGTCATGGACATCGCGCGCGAGTGGTTCAAGGACGAGGAGCGCGTCACGTTCCACGATCCGCTGACGGCGGTGTCCGTGTTCCACGACGACGTGTGCGCTTTTGAGCGGGGCAATCTGACCATTGACACAGAGAGCCGTCTGCTGGCGGGCTTTACCTACTGGCGTCCGGACGAAAACGGCCGCCATCAGGTGGCCATGCAGGTAAATAAGGACAAATTCTTCAGCCATTTAATGGAAGTGTTCCGGTAAACTGTGCTATAATGTTGCTATTCACAGCCGCTATGGGTCTGCGGACAGACTCGTCATGCTTGCGACGAGTGCGCATGCGGGCGGAGGGCTGTGAATAGACGCTATAATAAACCATAACAAATGTGATGAAGGTGTCGTATGGTGCAGAAAAAAATATCGGTAAAAGAAATCGCGGAGATGGCGGGGACGTCCGTGGCTACGGTGTCCCGGGTCATCAATCAGAACGGGAGATTCTCCAAGGAGACGGAGAAGCGGGTCAGGGATGTGATCGAGCAGTACGGCTACCGTCCTAATCAGCTTGCCAGAAGTCTCCGGGTCAATCACACGCAGGTGATCGGGATCCTGGTCCCGGACATCACCAACGAATTTTTTGCCAGTATTACAAAAGAAGTCCAGCGGCACCTTCTGTCACAGAACTACATGACGCTTATCTGCAGCACCAACGAGAACGTCATGGAGGCCAAGGAGCAGCTCAGGATGCTGCTGGCCCAGAAGGTCAGCGGGATCATCTACATAGGCGGAGAGGATATCACGGAATCCATTCACATCCCGACAGTATACATCGACCGCGACCCGCGGGATATGGAGACGGAGCTGGACGAAAATTATGTGATGATCGAGTGCGACAACATGCAGGGCGGTTATCTGGCGGGAGAGGAGCTGGCGAAAAAGGGCGCGCGCAGGATCGCGTACGTCTGCTACGGAGGTACGCTCTCCACGGTAAAAAAAAGGATCGAAGGCTTTCAGCATGCCATGGAGGAGGCCGGGATCGAGCTTCAGCCGGACTGCGGCGTGTATGTGAGCGAGGTGTCCATCGAGGAGGGAGCCCGGGCGACGGAGCAGATTCTGGAGAGCAGGAAGGACGTGGACGGCATTTTCTATATGTCGGATCTGCTGGCTGTGGGCGGCATCGGCTGTCTGACAGGCAGGGGGATCCGCGTGCCGGAGCAGGTGCGCGTAGTGGGCTTCGACGATATTTCCATGAGCCGGATCCTCTGCCCGGGACTTACGACCGTGCGGCAGCCGGTGGCGGAGTTCGGCAGGCTGGCGGCGCTGCGGATCGTGGATATGATCGGCGGCAAGGAGATCGCGCAGCAGCGGCATCGCATCCCGGTGGAGCTGGTGGTTCGGGGAACCACGTAGGAGAACAATATGAAGGCAATCGGAATTGACATCGGCACGACGACCATCAGCGCGGTCGTGCTGGAGCAAAGCACCGGGGAGGTTCTGGAGTCCAGAACCATTCCAAACGGAAGCTTTATAGAGACAGAACAGGAGTGGGAGCGTATACAGGATGCGGAGACGGTCGTCCGGAAGGCGACGGAGACGCTGGACGGACTGCTGGAGCGTCATCCGGATATATCGTCCATCGGCCTGACCGGGCAGATGCACGGCGTCGTCTACGTGGACGCGGACGGAAGGAGCGTAAGCCCCCTCTACACATGGCAGGACGGGCGGTGCGCCCTGCCGGGCCCGGACGGCCGGACGCTGACGGAGCGGGCGCTGGAAAAGACCGGCGTGCAGGCGGCCTCCGGGTATGGGCTGGCGACCCACCTGTATCAGCTGGAGAACGGACAGGTCCCGAAGGAGGCGGTCTGCCTCTGCACGATCGCGGACTATCTGGGAATGGTCCTGACCGGGAGAAGGCGTCCGCTGGTCCATGTGAGCAATGCGGCGAGTCTCGGATTTTTCGACGTAAAACGCGGAGAGTTCCGAAGGGACGCGCTGAGAGAGATGGGAGCGGACGAGGCGATCCTTCCGGACGTCACCGATAGCTTCGAGCGGCTGGGAGCCTACCGGGGGATCCCCGTGACCGTCGCGCTGGGCGACAATCAGGCGAGCTTTCTTGGATCCGTGGGCATGAAGGAGCATACGCTGCTTCTCAATATGGGAACCGGCGGGCAGATCTCGGCGCTGTCCGGGACGTACTTTGAGGGGCCGGGGATCGAGGCCCGTCCGCTGGTCGGCGGCAAATATCTCCTCGTGGGAGCGTCCCTGTGCGGCGGCAGAGCGTACGCGATCCTTGAGCGGTTTCTGCGGGGATGCGCGGTAGCCTGCGGCGGGGAGGACCGGCCGGCGTACGGCGTGCTGGAGGAGCTGGCCAGGAAGGGGCTTGCGCAGACCGACCGGATGGAGGTGAGGACCACCTTCCACGGGACGAGGCAGGATCCGTCCCTGCGGGGCGCGGTCGCCAACATAAGCGAGGACAATTTCACGCCGGAGGGACTCGCCTGCGGCGTGCTGGAGGGCATGGCCCGGGAACTGTACGAATTGTACGGGGTTATGCGCGGGGGCGCGGGCGTGCGCGCTGTCCGTCTGGTGGCCTCGGGCAACGGTCTTCGCAGAAATCCCGTCCTGCGCGGCATCTGCGCCCGCATGTTCGGCGCGGAGCTCACGCTGGCCCCCTACGAGGAGGAGGCGGCCTGCGGCGCGGCGAAAAGCAGCCTGCCCGCAGAGCGGTAAAACAATTATTTCAGGACCTTTTCAAACGCGGAGGATTGATGTATGATGACCGTATGCGAGACAGAAAGGGGAAGAAGCAAATGTTGGACAAAAAAGTAGTGGAGCTTTTGAACAAACAGGTGAACAAGGAGTTTTTCTCCGCGTATCTGTATCTGGATTTTTCCAATTATTATTATGACGAGGGGCTGGACGGCTTCGGAAACTGGTTCAAGGTGCAGGCGCAGGAGGAGCGGGATCACGCGACTCTGATGATCCAGTATCTCCAGAACAACGGAGAGAAGGTGGAGCTGCAGGCGATCGACAAGCCCGGCGCGCCGACGAAAAGCGCGAAAGGCGTGCTGGAGGAGACGCTGAAGCACGAGCAGTATGTGACCGGCCTGATCCACACGATCTACGACGCCGCCTATGAGGCGAAGGATTTCCGGACGATGCAGTTTCTGGACTGGTTCGTGAAGGAGCAGGGCGAGGAGGAGAAGAACGCGGAAAATCTGATCAAGAGATTCGCGCTGTTCGGAGACGATCCGAAGACGCTCTATATGCTGGACAGCGAGCTGGGAGCCAGAGTCTATGCGGCGCCGACGCTGGTCCTGTAAGGAGAGGCGGCGAAAAGACGGTACGGCAGGCAGACTGCGCGCAGCAGAAACGGAGACCGGGAGATGGGATTGATAGGAACGAACATCCCTCCCAGCAGGGAGGAAAAGGAAGAGGATCTTCTGGAGAGGCTGTACCGGGCGTGGAGAGAGGACCGGCAGCTGCTGGCGGTGGACTTTGTGATGGAGATGAACGTCAGCCGGAAGGAGTTTAACGCGCTGGTGAAAAAGCTAGTGCATTACGGATATCTGGAGGAGCCGTCCATCCGGGACGAGCTGGAGCTGACGGATCTGGGAAAGGCGCAGGGGATGGAATGCCTGATGCGCCATGAGAAGCTGACGCAGTTTTTTCAGATGATCGGCGGCATGGATCAGAAGGAGGCCCAGGAGGACGCCTGCCGGGTGGAGCATGTGATCAGCCAGAAGGGGCTGGACGGCATCGATCATTTTCTGCGGTACGGGGACGTCTGCGACCGGACATACACGGCCTCGGATCTGAGCGCGGTCTACGACGAGGGCAGCTACGAGATGCTCTCCGGAGTCTACGAGCTGGACCGGCGGGAGCCGCGGTTTCTGGCTCCGGAGAACAGCCGTCTGGAGGCGGTCGTGACGCTCGAGGTGCGCCGCGGCGCCAGCCGGTTCCTGCTGCGGCCCAGAGCGGGAGAGCCGTGCGGCGCGGTGTGGTACAAGCGCGCAGGCCGATGGACGCAGGCGGAACGGGAGAAGGGCCGGTATGTGCTCCCCACCGACATTTTCACATACACGGTCAGCGCCGTGACTCCGGTGATGGAGGCGGAGTCCGTGATCGCGTTTACGGAGAACGGGACGGAGCCGCTTTTGTCGGAATGCCGGGAGATCAACATTCATGTGTGGTAGGAAAGAGGACGGATCATGGAATCAGGAGAGAATCTGAAGAGACAGGACCGCCCGTCCGTGCTTCAGCTGCGCTATCTGGCGGAGCTTGACCATATGGAGAAAAAGAGGGGCGTGCAGGGAATGGTGGCCGCCCGGTGCGGGGTCAACGCCTCCACGGTGAACCGGTATTTTAAGGCGTGCATGGAAAAGGGCTATCTGGATGAGTCCTGCGGATTTACCGACAAGGGGCGCAGATGGTTCGAGCACTACCGGAAGCTGCAGAGCCGCCTGGAACGGTATCTGAAGGAGCTTTTGGGAAGGGATTCCGAGGTGCAGGAGGCCGTCCGCTCTCTGATCGAAAATACGGACAGTCATGTGCTGGAGGCGATCCTGAGCAGCCACGAGCGTCAGAATATGCTTTCGGCAAAGCGCTCCGTCGAGCTTCCGGACAATTTAAGGGAGATGCTCAGGAGACACCGGCGTCATGAGGTGCGCTTCGGGATCTACCGCATGGGACGGGAGCAGCGGCCGGGCAGGCTCTCCATGGCCATGCGCGGCTTCCGGGAGGACGCATACCTGACGGAAGAGGAAGGAGAGGCGTATCTGGAGCTGTATGTCAGGGAGGTGACGGCCGCGTCCCGGATCGACGGGAAGACCATGGAAGGACGTCTGGACTCACTGAAATACGAAGACGGGGACACGCTTCAAAATTTGCGCATAGAGAAAGAAAAAATACAGATCCCGCTCTCGGCCTTTAAGATCTATCACGGGCAGGGCGGGCGGATCAAGGGAACGCTCGCGATCACAGTGACGTGCAGCGTGGGGCAGGCGCATATGCCGGAGAGCACGGCGTTTTTAGTGTTCTGGCTTTAAAATCAAAGAAAAAGAGAGCGGACCGCATGGGAGAGAGACGTGCGGTCCGCTTTTTTTTGTGCAATAGGAAATTCTTCCGAGTTTCCTATTGCACAAAAAGACGCTCCGCGGGATCGCACTGCGGCGGATCGGAATCATGTCGCTTAAGCGACCCGCCGCAGGCGGAGAATCCTGCGTAGCAGGATTTTTTTTATGCCCGGATTCCGTAAAACCGGTCTTGCAGGGACTGAATGATCCATGCTCTGCGTGCAAAAAGTTAGTTTTGAAATTGCTTAAGAAGCAATAAAAAAATATGGAAAAATATGTTGACATTAACCGGGGGACTGTGATATATATGGAATGCAAGTTAGTTAAGACTAATAAAAAACGGGAGAAGATGGATGAGTTCTGTATGGAAGATAAGAGCCGCGATGGCGGCTGTGATCATAGCGCTGGCGGGAGGAGTGGTCTATTACAATCACGCCCAGAGCGAGGTGACAAATTTCACTCCTGAATTTGAGGAGGGGCAGGAAGCGCCGGAAGCCTCGGAGGCTTCGGAGGAGCGGGGGATCAAGATCCCCGGATATTCGGTCATCCCTGTGACGGCGGGGACGACGGAGGTGGCCGTGGATCTGACCAATCC
This sequence comes from Eubacteriales bacterium, assembly GCA_030524125.1. Lineage (GTDB taxonomy): Bacteria > Bacillota > Clostridia > Lachnospirales > Lachnospiraceae > Hominiventricola. Next base: position 42,975 of record JAUNHB010000007.1, read on the forward strand.
GGAGGAAAATGAGGTTTATTTTCAGATCACCTTCCTTCTGACGGATACCGGAGAGCAGATCTACCAGTCGAAGCTTTTGTCTCCGGGGCAGCATCTCTATGAGATCTCGCTGGACCGGGCGCTGGAGGCGGGAGAATACAACCTGACGATCCAGTACGACACGTTCAGCATGGACGAGGAGTACACCCCGCGCAACGGCGCGACGGTAAACTGCATCCTGCGGGCGCAGTAGAGAACGGATTTCACGCAGAGGGCTCCGGCTTCGCAGGCTTGACGCGTACCGCGGATCCAAAGGCGTAAATCATACATATCAACTATATTTCTTATAAGGAGGATTACTCAATGAGTATCTTAAAGCGCATTGCCTCAACGGCACTTGCATTGACCCTGGTGGCGGGCTCGCTGGGAATGACGTCCCAGGCGGCGGGAAAGGCTGACAACGGAGACTATAAGGCGACAGTTCATTTCCACAAGGCTGGAACCACCGATCCGAGCGAGTCTACTTACAGTATGTGCGACTCTATCTTCGTTCACGAGGCGGACGTGACGCTGACGGACGACACGGCGACCGTCACGTTCTATGTGGCGTACCCTGTGCCGAGTTTTCCTGCTCAGGGAACAGAAGGGACGATCACAGATGTGAAGATGACCGTGGACGGAGTCGAGTATGAGGCGACCAGCGACATCACGACCAAGCCGACGAAGGTTTTTGATACGACTGGAGCGATATTCGGGATCACGGCGGGCGACGAGCTGACGACGCAGGTGCTGACCGTGGAGCTTCCGAGAAGCGCGGTCGCCGACTTTGAGACGGGCATCGAGACGGAAGCTTACGTCAACGTTGTAATGAACAGCACGCAGAAGTTTGTCATGACGCTGGACGGCGTCCGCAATCCGGCGGTCGAGTCCATCCAGGACTCAATGGACATCACCGCCGAGGTGGCGGCTGCAGAGGCTTCCTACAGCGTGACGATCCCGGAGAGCGTGGCGATCGGAACGCTTTCCGCAGAGCAGGACACGACGAAGGAGTATTCCGTAGCGCTTGAGGCTTCCAACCTGGGAGAGGGAATCGTGGAGATCTCCACCGACGCCGCAGGCACCCTGACGTCCGGCTCCAACACGCTGGCGTTTGCCAACAGCTTCGGAACCCAGAGCGCCGGCGAGAACGCGACGCTGACCGGAGAGATCACGATCAAGGCGGCGGACGTGGCTGCAGCGGCGGCCGGAAACTATACCGGAACCGCGAACTTTACGATCAGCTACTTTGAGTAAGAGCGAAAAGCGGACGAAAAATCCGCTTTGACGACGACAGAACACGCGGGATTCCCCGGAGCGATCCGGGGAATCCCACTGTCTTGCGCGATACGCCCGTGCAAGAGGCTGCCGTGCTTGCGCGGGCAGCCTCTTGCAGGGAAACGGACAGCGAACAGCTTTGCTGTGAGCTGGCTGCGGTATCGCGGCGGACAGGGAAAGAAAACCTTTCCCAGTCCGATAGAGAAGGCGCGCAGACAAAGCGGGAGGAGACCGAGGAAGATGAGGAAGAAGACCGTTTGGAAAATACTGGCCATGGTGATGGCCCTTGGAATGCCGCTTCAGGTGTGCGCGGCGTCGGCCGCAGCGAAAGAAGGAGCCGATGCGGCGAAGCCTTCCGCCGTGACGGAGACCTCCGGGGCGGAGGACGCGCCGACCGGGGAGCAGGAAGAAGAGATGGACGTCACGGCCACAGTGCCGTCGGCCTCCTCGCAGTACTATGTGGAGATCCCGGCGTCCCTTTATCTGGGAAATGTATCCGGGACGGACGATTATGAAAAGGAATATCAGGTAAAAGTATCCGGCGTGAAGAAATCCGGCGGGCAGGTAACTGTCTCGACCCCGGACACGGGCGAGCTGTACCGGACGGCAAAAAGCCGTTCGGCGTCAACGCTTTTGTTTTCCAACACCTACGGCACGCGGACTTATACAGAAGACGCGCAGACAGACGCGCAGATCAGAATTTCAAAAGAACAGATCAGGAATGCAGCTCAGGGTTCCTATGAAGGAACGGCGGAGTTTACGATTACATACAGCGCGGGGGATCAGGGAGAGGATCCAAAGCCCCCCGTGGATCCGGAGGAGCCGTCCGCAGTCACGGCTCCGGTCCGTCTGATGCAGTCCTATGATATCAGCCAGGAGAGCATGTGCAATCGGCTGTTTTACCCGGAGGCAGAGCTCACCGTAAACGGCGACGGCACGGCGACGGTCAGGCTCTACTGCGTAAGCCCGATCCCGGCCTACGCCGACTCGGGAGCGCCGCTTACGGCGATGATCGTATCCGGCTCGAAGGAAGATGTGAGCATCACGGGGACGACGGCGAAAGATTACAGGCTGACCGTGGGGGCGGATTCCTTTGCGGATGAGGTCCTCATCGAATCGAATGCGGGCGGGAAGGAGTACGGCGTGTACCCGGGATTTATTCCGGAGGCCGGAACGTATTCCAGCGATTCTTTCACGTTCACCATACCGGTCAGCGCCATCCGGAACAGCAGTTCCGGCGCGATCTATGTGAACGCTTATGTGAACGCGGTCATGAGCAGCTGGCAGTCGTTCTACCTGCTGTTCGACGTGGACGACGATTTCGGAAAGACGGAGGAGATCGAATACGGGGCGTACACGGTGTCGTCGCCGGGGCTTACGGGCGTGTCGGTATCCGGGCTGAAGGCGTACGCGGAGGAGAAAAAGGCGGGCGAGTATCTCTTTCAGGTGAGGTACGCTTCCTCCGGCGAGGATGCGGACAAGCTCGGCATGGCCGCCTGCGCGGAGCTGATCTCCGCCAGCGGAGTGGAGGGTAGCACGCAGTATTATTCCATGCTCCTGTCCTATGAAAATGAGGACGGGACGCAGCAGGTGACGGACACGGACGGACATGTGCTGGACATCAGTATCCCGCTCAAACAGAGCGGAAGTCAGAAGGCCGCGGTGTACCGGCATCACGAGGCGGGACGGGCGACAGGGCAGCTCACGGAGCTTACGGCGGAGCCGGCAAAGCTTCGGGACAACACCTGGTACTGGGACCGCTCGAAGGGAATCCTGCACATCTACGCGTCAAAGTTTTCGGTGTACGCGGTCCATCTGTCCACCGCCCAGACGTCGGGCGGCGCCTCCGGAGGCGGATCCGGAAGCGGCGGGACGTCCGGCGGCACGGACAGCGACGACGGTCTGGAAAATACGAGCTATACCGCGAAGGTCAGCATGAGGAAGGCGTCGGATCTTAACAGTGTGAGCATGTGCGACACGCTGTTCTACGACTATGCGGATCTGGAGGTCAATGGGAGCAGCACGAAGATGACTCTCTACGTCATCGATCCGATCCCGAAATACGCGTCGGAGGGAACGCCTCTGTCCAACATTTCCTTCCGGACGTCGTCTGGCAGGGTGTCGGCGTCGCTGAGCACGAGCAAGGTGAGCCGCTACTTCCCGGCGGACAGTACGTTCATCGGATCTGCCGGAAATTACAACAGCGACCCGATCACGGTCACGCTGCCCACCTCCGCTCTGCGCTCTTCCGGAAAAGGGACGGTGATCTGCCAGGCGTATGTCAACGCCGTCATGAAGAGCACGCAGGAATTTTATGTGGTGCTCTCCGACTGGGAGGAAGGGGAGACGAAGAGCTCCGGCGAGGCGCAGACCATCGACACGGAGAACGAGGCGCAGGCGCTGACGACGCAGACCTCGGAGAGCGGCTCGTCCGTCACGACGGCCTCGTCGTCCTCGGGCGTGAAGACGGGCGTCTATCAGGTGCCCATCAGCGCGCTGAAGGAAAAGAGCGACGACTCCAGCATGATGAACGATTATATGTACCGGTACGCGGAGCTTGCGGTGACGGAAAAGAGCGCGAAGCTTACCGTTTATATCCAGCATACGGTGGCCGGGATCGAGAGCGGAGGCCCCAGATACATTTCGTACCAATCCGCCAACGCATCAAAGACGGAGCACGCGGCCACCTTCGACGGGATCTCCTACGACAGCTTCACGCTGACGCTGTCCAATCCGGTCCCGAACATTCTTCCGGTGACCATGTATATCAACGCCATGTCCATGGAAGTGAACGCGCGCCTCGTGCTGGATCTGAATAAAATGGCGGCGACGGAAGGACTGGACGGCGGAGACGGAAGCACGGCGGAAGCCCTGTCCGGCAGTGAGGGCGGGACGGGAACAGGAAACACAGGAAACGCGGCGGCCGAGGCGCTTGCCGGAGCCGGATCGGGCATCAGAACGGCGGCCATGCGGCTGGAGGCCGGATCGACGCTTCTGAAGGCGCTGCTTGCGCTGATCGCGCTGGGACTTCTGGGACTTGGCGGCAGCGCGGCTTATCTTAGATACAGGAGACGGTAAATGACATACGCAGAAAAAAAGAGCAAAACAAAAAGGAATCTACTGGCCTGCCTGCTGGCGGGCGCGGTCCTTCTGGCCGGTCTCCCCGCGGAGGCGCAGGCGGCGGAAGAGAGCAGTAAGCTTTACACGGTGACGGTCACGGGACATTACCGGGATCCGCAGACGCAGGAGATCTCGGACTCGGGCGGAGAGGACAACGCGGCGCTCGGGGAGTCCATGGTGGGAAGCGTGGTGGACCCCACGGGCCTGCTGACAGAGACGGAGGACGGCGACTGGACGCTGTCGCTGCGCTTCCATCTGATGAACAATATTTCCAACGTGGCGTTTCAGGCGCAGGCGGAGGGCGAGAGCGGCTGGTCGGAGGCGAGCTTTCAGAAGACCGGCTCCGGAGACGACACCGGAGATTTCTGCGTGCTGCTTCCGGCGGAGAGCTCGACTTTGAAGGCGGAGTGCTACGTGGACGCCATGGGAAGAGACGTCGTCTTTTTCCTGACCTACGGCGACCGGCAGGAAGGAAATACGACGGATCTTGCAGAGGCGGGAAGCTTTGACGCGGTTTCCTCCGGGGCCGGTCTTGACGAGGCGGACGGGCTTGTGATCGGTACGGCCGGCTCCGGCGCTTCGGACGGCGGTCAGGATGCGGCGGACGCCGGGGACGCCGGAGAGCAGGAGGCCGCGCTGACAGGGGAGGCCGGGAGCATCCGTCTGGGAGACAGCGTGTGGGTCACGCTGTTCGGGATCCTCTTCTGCTCGTTTTTGCTGGCGGGACTGGTGCTCCTGCTGATCGCGGGTCTGCTGATCTATATTTATTTCCTGAAGACAGGGATCCTTGAGGTGAGACTGGCGGATCCGAAGCGCAGAGGCGGCGCGCGCGGACGGAAAGCGGACGATCCTGACGAGGAGGACTGGGAGGACGAAACGGACGACGATCTGGATCTGGGCTTTCTCGACGACGAAGACGAGCCTGACGACGAGGAGGAAGATGGATGAGAAGAAAAATCGGTCTGTGCGTCCTTCTGGCAGCGGCGGCGCTGCTCACGGGCTGCGCGGTGCGGCAGGGAGGAAGCACGGCGAACGCGGGAGCCTCGGAGGGTCTGAACGGAGACGAGCTTCGGATCGCGGCCACGAGTCCGGCTGTGATGACCATTTGCGAGAGGCTTGATCTTCCGCTGGTGGGCGTACCCACCAGCTCGCTGACGGAGGTTCCCGAGCGGTATCGGGACGCCACAGAGCTTGGAAGCCCCATGAGCCCGGATATGGAGATTTTAAAGAGCTTAAGCCCCGACTGGGTCTTAAGCCCCTCTTCGCTCCAGAGCGACCTGCAGCCGAAATATGAGGAGGCCGGGTTAAACTATGCCTTTTTGAATCTGAAAAGCGTGCCGGGCATGTACAAATCCATTGAGGAGCTGGGCGCGCTCTTTGGAAAGGAAGCGGAGGCGCAGGCTCAGATCGACGAGTACACGGCCCTCTATGAGGAGCTGGAAGCCAGCCATGAGGGCAAGGAGGGGCCGACCGTGCTGCTCCTGATGGGCATTCCGGGCTCCTATATCGTGGCCACGGAAAATTCCTACGCGGGCAGTCTCGTGGAGCTGGCCGGGGGAAGGAATGTGTACGCCGGGACGGATCAGGAGTTTTTGTCGGTCAATACGGAGGATATGCTGGAGAAAGACCCGGACGTGATCCTGCGGACGGCCCACGCCCTGCCTGAGCAGGTCATGGAAATGTTCGCGGAGGAGTTTGAAACCAACGATATCTGGAAGCACTTCACGGCGGTGCAGGAGGGGCGCGTCTACGATCTGACGGCGGGTTATTTCGGCATGAGCGCCACCTTTGACTACGTGGACGCTCTGGAGGAACTGGATGAAATTTTTTACGCACAGGAGGATGACGCATGAACCGGGGACAGGCGAGGGCGGCGGGAAGAAAAATAGCGGTGACGGCGGTATTTCTGGCCGCGCTCCTTGGACTTTTCTTTCTGTCTGTCAATCTGGGCAGCTTAAAGGTGAGCTTTGGAGAGCTGTTCCGCGGCCTTTTTATCGAGGCGGACGAGCAGGTACAGACCATTTATGACCTGCGTTTCCCGCGGATTCTCATTTCCATGCTGGCGGGAGCGGGCCTGGCGGTGTCGGGGGCTCTTTTGCAGGCGGTGCTCAAAAATCCGCTGGCAGACCCGGGCATCATCGGCGTGTGCAGCGGCGCGCAGCTTGCCACCGTGCTTGTGGCGGCGCTTCTTCCGGGACTTTACGGGGCGGCTCCCCTTTTCAGCTTTCTGGGCGGCCTTCTGGCCTTCTGGATGGTCTATCTGTTTTCGCGGAAAAACGGCTTCTCCTCCCTGCGGCTGATTCTCGTGGGAATCGCGGTGCAGGCGCTCTTTTCGGGCCTCTCAAACGCGCTGAATTCCTTCAGCGGCGGCAATATTTCTACGGTCACCTCCATCGTGGAGGGAAATATTACGATGAAAACCTGGAGCGACGTCAATACGCTCTGCTGGTTTGTGATTCCCGGCCTTCTGGCGGCGCTGCTTCTGGGAAGGTGGTGCAATCTTCTGGGGCTGGAGGACAAGACGGTGCGGGGGCTTGGCATGAATGTGAGCCGGATGCAGCTGATCATCAGCCTCGTGTCGGTTCTGCTGGCCTCCAGCTGTACGGCCATCGTGGGCGTGGTGGGCTTTCTGGCTCTGCTTGTTCCCCATATCGGACGGCTGCTGGTGGGGAGCGATCACAGGTATCTCCTGCCCTTTTCGGCCATCCTCGGAGCGCTGATCTATCTGGCGGCCGACACGGCGGGGCGCACGATCGCCTATCCGTATGAGATCAGCGCCGCTATTTTGATGAGCGTCATCGGCGGTCCGGTCTTTATCCTATTGCTGCAAAGGAGCACGATCACACATGGAAAATAAAAATGCCTTTGAAGTCAGAAATCTGTCCTTTGCCTATGGGGAGAAGCAGATCGTGAAAAACTTAAGCTTCGACGTTCCGAGAGGAAAGGTCGTCACGCTCATGGGAGCCAACGGCTGCGGGAAATCCACGCTGTTCCAGCTGCTCACGAAGAATCTGACGCCGGGGGCCGGAAGCATCCGCATGAACGGCGAGGAGATCTCGAGGATCGGCCTGAAAAGCTTCGCGCAGCAGGCGGCCATCGTGCACCAGTACAATACGGCCCCGTCGGACATCACGGTGGAGCAGCTGGTGGCCTACGGGCGGACGCCCTTTTACCGCTTCGGACAGGGACGGCGCACGGAGGAGGACGAGCGGATGATCGAGCGGGCTCTCCGGATCACGCGGGTGGACGCCTTCCGGGACAGGGCGGTGCATCAGCTCTCGGGAGGGCAGAAGCAGCGGGTGTGGATCGCCATGGCGCTGGCCCAGGGAACGAGGACGCTCCTGCTGGACGAACCCACCACCTATCTGGATGTGCGCTACCAGATCCAGCTTCTGCGCCTGATCCGCGCTCTGAACCAGAAATACCGCACGACGATCCTGATGGTGCTTCACGACATCAATCAGGCGGTCAGCTACAGCGACGAGATCATCGCGCTGTCGCCGAAGGGAGAGCTGGTGGCGCAGGGAGAGCCCCGGAGCATCATCAACGAGGCGAATCTGAAAAAGATGTACCGCATCGATCTGGAGACGAAGGATTGGGATGGACGGCGCTTCGTCCTGACTGTATAATAAATGAGGTGTATCATGAAAAATCCATTGAGAATTTTGTGGCTGGCCGCCGGCTTTTTGTGCATGGGGCTTGGAATCTTAGGCGTCGCGCTGCCGGTGCTTCCCACCACGCCCTTTTTGCTGGTGGCGTCCTTCTGCTTTGCGAAGGGCTCGGACCGCTTTCACCGCTGGTTTACGAACACGGGACTCTATAAAAAGCATCTGGAGGGCTTCGTGCAGAACCGGGCCATGACGCTCCGGGCGAAGCTGACGCTTCTGATCCCGGTGTCGTGCATGCTGCTTCTGGCCTTTTTCGCCATGCAGAATCTATATGGAAGGATCGTGATCGTGCTGCTGATCGTACTGAAATACACGTATTTCTTTACGCAGGTGCGCACGATCCCGGCGGGGGAGACAGTGGAAAACAGGCGGAATCTGCCATGAGGGATGTGGAAAAGAAGCGCAAAAAAGAGCAGTACGTGGTGGAGGAGATGATCCGCCTGTATTGCCGGAAACATCACAGGGAAGATCTGGAGACGGTGCAGGCAGGGCAGCTTTGCCCTGTCTGTCAGCAGTTGTCCGACTATGCCAGACTCAGGAGCGAGAAATGTCCGTTCATGGAGGAAAAAACCTTCTGCGCCAACTGTAAGGTACACTGCTACAAGCCGGAAATGCGGCAGCGCATCCGGGAGGTCATGCGCTTCTCCGGGCCGCGGATGCTGCTTTATCATCCGGTGCTGGCCGTCTGGCATCTGATCTGCAGCAGGAAGGAAAAACGAAAAGGAAAAGGGAATGATTAAAAAGAGACTGGTGGACCTGTTGTCCCACGCGAAAAAATATATTGCATACCATGTTTTGTGGCAGTGGATCGCGCTGCTCACACAGATCGCGGCCGTCTGGGCGATCGCGGGCCTTCTGGAGACGGCTTTGACGGTGCCCGGATCTGCGGGCATGGGCGGCGCATGGAGCATGCTCAGCGCTTCCGGGGCGGCGTCTCTTTCGGAAGCCGCTCTTTCCACGGCGCTGATTCTGATTCTCTGCGCCGCCGTCCGCTTTTTCTGCGAAAAGCAGCAGGCCCGCGTCTCCTATCTGGCAAGCGCGGACGTAAAGAAACTGCTTCGACGCAAAATCTACGAGAAGATGCTGCGTCTGGGCGCGGCCTACCGGGAGCAGGTATCCACCTCCGAGGTGATACAGGTCTGCACCGAGGGCGTGGAGCAGCTGGAGATCTATTTCGGGAAATATCTGCCCCAGCTTTTTTACAGCCTTCTGGCTCCGCTCACGCTCTTTCTGGCGCTGAGCCGGGTGAGCATGAAGGCGGCGCTCGTGCTGCTCGTCTGCGTGCCGCTGATCCCGATCTCCATTGTGCTGGTACAGAAGTTGGCCAAGCGGCTGCTGAACAAATACTGGAGCATCTATACGGGGCTTGGGGATTCCTTTCTGGAAAATCTCCAGGGGCTGACCACGCTCAAAATCTATCAGGCGGACGAGAAGAAGGCTGAGGCCATGGACGAGGAGGCCCAGAACTTCCGCAGGATCACTATGAAGGTGCTGACCATGCAGCTTAATTCCACCAGCGTCATGGACATCGTGGCCTACGGCGGAGCGGCGGCAGGCATGATCATGGCCGTCAGCGAATTTTTAAACGGTCGGATCGGCATTGGCGGAGCGCTGCTTATCATTTTGCTGGCTTCGGAATTTTTTATTCCGCTGCGGCTTTTGGGCTCCTTCTTCCATATCGCCATGAATGGTATGGCGGCCAGCGACAAGATTTTCGCGATCCTCGATCTGCCGGAGCCGGCGTACGGAGAGCGGGAGATCCCGGAGGGCGAGGCGGAGATCCGGCTTCGCGGCGTGCGCTTCTCCTACGAGAGCGACAGGGAGATTTTAAAGGAGATCGACCTTACGCTGCCGCCCAGGAGCTTCGTTTCTCTGGCGGGAGAATCCGGCTGCGGAAAGAGTACCATAGCCGGGCTTCTGGCAGGGAAAAACAGAGGCTTTACCGGGGAGATCACCATCGGCGGGGAACCTCTTTCCGCCATCAAAGAGGAGAGCCTGGCAGAGCACATCGTGCTGGTGCGTCACGACAGCTATTTATTCAAGGGAACGGTGGAGGATAATCTTCGGATGGCGAAGCCGGACGCGAGAGAGGAAGAGATGGAGGCAGTCCTCGATAAGGTGAAGCTTCTGGACTTCCTGAAGGCCCAGCAGGGGCTTCGGACGCCGCTTCTTGAGCGGGCCGGAAATCTCTCCGGCGGGCAGAGGCAGCGTCTGGCCCTGGCAAGGGCGATCCTTCGGGACGCGCCTGTCTATATTTTTGACGAGGCCACCAGCAATATCGATCTGGAGAGCGAGGAGCTGATCATGGAAGTGATTCATGAGCTTGCCAGAAGCAAGACCGTGCTGCTCATTTCCCATCGTCTGGCCAATGTGGTGGACTCGGACTGCATTTATTTCCTGTCGGAGGGACGGATCGAGGAGCATGGAACCCATAAGGAGCTGATGGAGACGGACGGCGGCTACCGCCGCCTGTATGAGAGCCAGCAGAAGCTGGAGCAGTATGGAAAGGAGGCGAGGGCATGAGCGGCGGAAAGGATGCGAAGATCATGGACAGCCGGACGGAGAGGAAACCGGACGGCAAGTCAGGCGCGGAGCGGCGCAGCGCCGGAAAAATCATGTGGAGCCTCATCGGACTTGTGAAGCCCCTGCTTCATATTATGGCGCTGGCGATTCTGCTCGGGACAGCCGGGTATCTCTGCGCGATTTTTCTCACGATTCTGGCGGGGAAGGCGCTGCTGTACGGACTTTCGGCGGCAGGCGGCCCGCTGGCGGAGGCGGGGCTTTTGGCAGGCGGCGCCGCGTCCGGCGCGGCCCGGGCCTGCTTTATCGTCCTGATCGTGCTGGCGGTCGCCAGAGGTCTGCTCCATTACGCGGAGCAGTACTGCAATCATTTTATCGCCTTCAAGCTTCTGGCCATCATCCGCCATCAGGTGTTCGCGGCCCTGCGGAGGCTCTGCCCCGCGAAGCTTGAGGGACGGGACAAGGGAAATCTGATTTCCATTATCACCACGGATATTGAGCTTCTGGAGGTGTTTTATGCTCACACCATCTCGCCTGTGGCCATCGCCGTGCTGACCTGCGGCATTATGACGGTATTTATCGGGAGCCATCACGTGCTGGCCGGGGCGCTGGCGCTTCTTGGTTATGTGACGGTGGGCCTTCTGATCCCCTTATGGAACGGGAAAAAGGGCGGGAGCAGAGGCATGGAGTACCGGATGAAATTCGGGGAGCTGAACAGCTTTGTGCTGGACTCTCTGCGCGGACTTGACGAGACCCTGCAGTACGGGCAGGGAGAGGTAAGGGAGGCGCAGATGCTGGAGCGTTCGAATCTTCTGGCTGGGGATCAGCGGGAGCTTGGAAGGCTCGAGGGAAATCAAAGAGCCGTCACGAATCTGGCGATTCTCGTATTTTCCTTCGGGATGCTCTTTTTGAGCCTCTGGCTCTACAGCCGGGGCGAGATGGATTTCGCCGGGCTTTTGACGAGTACCATTGCCATGATGGGCTCCTTCGGCCCGGCTGTGGCTCTCTCCAGCCTCTCCAACAACCTGAATCAGACGCTGGCCAGCGGCGAGCGCGTGCTCTCCATTCTCGAGGAGCAGCCTCTGGTAGAAGAGATTCCGGAAGGGGCGGGCGCGGACTGGAACGGAGCGGCGCATTTCACCGGAGCGGAGGCGGAGCGCGTGACCTTCGCCTACGAGGACGAGACGATCCTGAAGGATTTCTCCCTGTCCATGGAGCCGGGAAAAATCATCGGCATCCACGGGGCCAGCGGCTCGGGAAAATCCACACTTTTGAAGCTTCTGATGCGGTTCTGGGACGTGCAGGCGGGAAGCGTGCGGGTGAGCGGCGAGGATGTGCGCCGGATTCCCACGGGACGCCTGCGGGACGCGGAGAGCTATGTGACCCAGGAAACCCATCTGTTCCACGACTCCATCGCCAACAATATCGCGGTGGGAAAGCCCGGGGCCTCCCGGGAGGAGATCGTGGCCGCGGCCAAGAAGGCCTCCGTCCACGAATTTATTGCGAAGCTTCCCAAAGGCTATGATACGGAGGTGGGCGAGCTTGGCGACACCTTATCCGGCGGAGAGAAGCAGCGGATCGGCATCGCCCGCGCCTTCCTCCACGACGCACCCTTCCTGCTCATGGACGAGCCCACCAGCAATCTCGACTCGCTGAACGAGGGCATCATCCTCAAATCTCTCCGGGAGGAGAGCGCGGAGCGGACGGTGGTGCTGGTGTCCCACCGGAGCTCGACCATGAATGTGGCGGATGTGGTGCATGAGATGGAGACGGGGAGGGTGTCGTAGGGAGGTGGCAACACTGTAAAAAACATTGCATTTGTTTTGAAAATATGCTACGTTGGAAATATCAAATAAGAACGGGGGAAATCCGAATGCAGATTTCAGAACTGGGTGATGTTATGAAGTATTATTACTTCGCCATGATTCCATTTTACTGTCTGACGCTCCTGAATCTGGCCGCCGTGATCGGTGCAGGACGGCAAAAAGGAAGCGGCGTCAAATTTGCGGTCACGGAAATCTGCGTATTTTTAGCGCTGGCTTCCCAGTATTACTTTTTGGGCGTGCTGGCGGACAATGGCGCGGATATCCGCACTTGGAGCATGCAGATGCTGCTGCTGACCGGACTGAATGTGCTGGCCCTTGCCGCGGGCGTTGTGCGCCTGAAAAAACGCCGGTAGCCTCAGCGCGGAGATTTGGGGGCTAAAGGGCTGCCGGAGAAAAAGGAATTTCTGGAGCAGTCCGTCTGAAAAAATATCTCTTTTGGGGCAATCGGTTAATACCGATTTTTAGCCCACTTCTTATGAGAAAAGACATCC
>JAUNHB010000008.1 GCA_030524125.1 Eubacteriales bacterium
CAGCCAGCTCACAGCAAAGCTGTTCGCTGTCCGTTGCCGTGCAAATGGCTGTCCGTGCAAGCACGGCAGCCGCTTGCACGGCGTATCGCACAAAAAGAGCTCCGGATCATCCGAAGCTCTCTCAAAAATTCACCTGTAAAGCAGAGATCCGCCGCCGGGCTTACTCTGCTCCTTCCGGCCTGATCTGCTTAGTTGCCCATCTGCGCCGCAACCTCGGCTGCAAAGTCCTCGTTCTTCTTCTCCAGTCCCTCGCCGGTCTCAAAGCGGACAAAGCCTTTGACCGTGATCTTTGCGCCGTTCTCTTTTGCGACCTGCGCCACATAAGCGGACACGAGCTGCTTGCCGTCCTCAGCCTTTACGTAGACCTGATCCATCAGGCAGATCTCCTTGAGCTGCTTGTTCAGGCGGCCCATCACTGCGCCGTTGATCACCTTCTCCGGCTTTCCGGCCATCTTCGGGTCGTTCTCGATCTGCGCCTTGATGATCTCCAGCTCATGCGCCTTGTACTCCTCGTCGACCTCGCTGTCGTTGGTGTACACCGGCTTCAGAGCCGCGATCTGCATCGCGATGTTCTTCGCCATCTCTTTGATCGCGTCGTTCACAACGTCGGTCTCAACGTCCACAAGAACGCCGATCTTTCCGCCTGCGTGAATGTAGGAGGAAATGAATCCGTTCTGCTCCTCCATCTGCTGGAAACGGCGGATGTTCATATTCTCGCCGATCACTGCAATCTGCGCGGCCAGCTCTTCCTTTACGGTCTTGCTGGTATCTGCAGCCCACGTCTCGGCCAGAAATGCGTCGATGTCTGCCGCGTCGGTGGTCAGCGCCTGCGCTGCGACCTGAGCTACATAGCCGCGGAATTTCTCGTTCTTTGCCACAAAGTCGGTCTCTGCATTGACCTCCACTGCGACTGCCTTCTTCTCGTCGTCGGTCAGCGCGGTAGCGACAATACCCTCGGCCGCGATACGGCTGGCCTTCTTCTGTGCGGTGGCAAGTCCTTTCTCACGCAGGAAATCCACTGCCGCCTCCATGTTGCCGTCGGTGGACGCCAGCGCCTTCTTGCAGTCCATCATGCCCGCACCGGTCATCTCTCTTAATTCTTTTACCATTGCTGCTGTAATAGCCATGATCTGATTCCTCCTGTGGGATATTTATGAGGCACCCGAAGCGCGGATACGCTCCGGATGCCTGTTGCAATTCCTTACTCCTCTGCCGCCTGCTCCTCGTCGTAAGCCGCGTCGTCATACTCCTCGGCCTCGCCCTGATTTGCCTCGATGACAGCGTCGGCCATCTTGGACACGATCAGCTTCACGGCGCGGATCGCATCGTCGTTGCCCGGGATCACATAGTCAAGCTCCTCCGGATCGCAGTTGGTATCGCAGATGCCGATCAGCGGGATTCCAAGGGTGTGAGCCTCCTGTACGCAGATTCTCTCCTTCTTCGGATCCACGACGAAAATCGCATCCGGAATGTCGCGCATCTCTTTGATGCCGCCCAGATTCTTCTGAAGCTTCTCCATCTCCTTCTTCAGCGCGATGACCTCTTTCTTCGGCAGTACGTCGAAGGTTCCGTCCTCCTGCATGTTCTCGATCGCTTTCAGTCTGGCGATCCGTCCCTGGATCGTCTTGAAGTTGGTGAGCATGCCGCCCAGCCATCTCTCGTTCACATAGAACATACCGCAGCGCTCCGCCTCGGTCGCGATCGCATCCTGCGCCTGCTTCTTCGTTCCCACGAACAGGATCTTGCCGCCCTCCGCAGCGATGTCGGCAACCGCTTTATAAGCCTCGTCCACCTTTCCCACAGATTTCTGCAGGTCGATGATGTAGATGCCGTTTCTCTCGGTGTAGATGTACTCCGCCATCTTGGGGTTCCATCTTCTGGTCTGGTGACCAAAGTGTACGCCGGCTTCCAGTAACTGTTTCATTGAAATTACGCTCATTTTTCTTCCTCCATCTGGTTTTTCTTCCGCATGACGTATGGTCCAGAGAGACCCGCAAAGGGCACCCCTCTCCGTATCCGTCCGCGTGATTATTTGCGCCCATATTTTTACGAGCGCGAAAAGAGCCTTGTATAATATAGCATAGCGGGCGCACAGCGTCAAGTTGTTTTTTACTTGAGTTTCCGCAGTTTTATCCATCGCTCTCTTCCAAGGCAAGTTCAGCCAACTCTTGAAGCTTATCTTTCAAAATCTTTTTGTCCGGCAGACGCAAGGTATAGTCTGAAACCAATGTTGGAGACATACTACGGCTCAAAGCATATTCAACCACAGCATCATCTTTGCTTGCACATAGAATCAGTCCCACGCTTGGGTTTTCATTTGGCTTTTTTACATCTCTGTCTAAGGCTTCAAGATAAAAATTGATTTGTCCGATATGTTCAGGCTTAAACTTACCGATTTTTAATTCAATGGGAACAAGGCAAGATAACGCGCGGTTATAAAACAACAAATCAATAAAGAAATCCTGTCCGCCAACTTGTACGCGGTATTCCTCGCCGATAAAGGTAAAGTCTTTTCCGAACTCTAAAATGAATTGCTTTAAGTTCCCAATGATTGCTTTTCTAAAATTGCGTTCGGAATATTGCCCGGGTAAATCGAGAAACTCCAATACATATGTGTCAAGAATACTATTACGAACATTCTGGGACACAAGTTCAGGCGGTCGCTTTCCAGACGATAACATATAACGCTCATAATAAGCACTATCAAGCTGCCTTTCGAGCTCACGAGATGAATAATGCTCTTTTGCAGCTAAAGCCACATAAAAATCTCGTTCTTCCTTAGTTTTGGATTTTGACATAATTAAAAGATGATTCGTCCAACTGATTTGTGTCAGCAGTGCTGACACAAATTCGTCGTCTCGATATGTTTCATAGAATTGTTTCATTCTATATAGTCCACGCCGATTAAATCCTTTTACTGTCGGAGCAGACTCTGAAATGTATGTGGCAACCTCATCAATAATTTTATCGCCAAAAGAAGATTCAGCGCAAAGATCCGAAAGGTATTCTCCCACGTCCCAATACATATGAATCAGCTCGGCATTGACAGCTTTCAAAGCTCTGCCTTTCGCATTTTCAATTATTGAAATAACTGCGCCGAAATCGTTATCGTTTGAAGTTAATTCTTTTGACATGAATTCACCCTTTTACAGTTTATATGTAGCACGATTATACCATATCAGTCCGAAGTCTCCAATATATTAACCGTAATTTTTTAAATGTCGATCTCCCGGTCCCTGAAATAATATCGCTCGTCCCGCTCGCCGATTTCCCGCAGCACGCGGCACGGATTGCCCGCCGCCACCACATTGGCCGGGATATCCTTCGTGACGATGCTCCCGGCGCCGATCACCGTGTTGTCCCCGATGGTCACTCCCGGCAGGATCACCGCTCCGGCCCCCAGCCAGCAGTTTTTCCCGATCCGGACGGGCATATTGTACTGGTAGCCCTGCTCCCGCAGCCGCGGCAGGATCGGATGCCCCGCCGTCGCGATCGTGACGTTCGGGCCGATCATCGTGTAGTCCCCCACATAGATGTGGGTGTCGTCCACGCAGGTCAGATGGAAATTCGCGTACACTCCTTTTCCGAAATGCACGTGCTTCCCTCCGAAATTGGAGTAAAACGGCGGCTCGATGTAGCAGCCCTCCCCGATCTCGGAAAACATTTCCTTCAGCATGGCCTCCCGTCTGGCCGTCTCTCCCGGCCTCGTGCTGTTGAAGTCGTACAGACGCTCCAGACATCCGGCCTGCTCCTTCATGATGCTCTCATCCCCCGGCAGATAGAGCTCTCCCGTGTGCATCCTGTCCTTCATATTCATCTCCTGTTTCCTCCTTGCGGGTCAGATCCTTCACCCATTGATATTTTCTGTAATGCCGGTACACCGCCGGCAGCTTCACGATCTCGTCCATGCTGATGATCACATACACGGCGGGCATCGGCAACCGCAGCGCGAACGCCGCGGCGAAGCCCAGCGGAACGGTCACAAGCCACATGGTGACCGCGTCGCAGCAAAATCCGAACCGGCTGTCCCCTCCTGCGCAGAAGATCCCGCCGATGGTCGTGGCGTTGACGGACTTCCCGATCATATAGTACGAACAGACCGCCAGCATCCCTCTCAGGTAGCCGGACGACTGCCCGTTCAGACCGGCCGCCGTCAGGATGAGCGGCGTCAGCAGCAGAAGCGCCGCGCCGGCGGCCGTACCGGTTAAAACCGCCAGCCTGCACAGACGCCCTCCATAGACTCTGGCCTGCTCAAGCCTGCCCGCTCCCAACTCGTTTCCGACCATGATCCCTCCGCCGCTTCCCAGTCCGATGCAGAAGCACGCCGCCAGATTTTTCACGATGTTCGCGATGGAGTTCGCCGCCACCGCGTCGCTTCCCATATGCCCCATGATCACCGAATACATCGTAAAGCCCACGCCCCACACGATCTCGTTTCCGAGGACCGGCGCCGTATATTTCCAGAAATCCTTCCGAAGAACCCTGTCGTCCCTCGCCAGATCGCGCAGGCGGAGTCTCACCCGGTCCGGCCCGGCCGTCTCCTTTGCGCACCATATGACCTCCGCCGCCCTTGCGGCCACCGTGGCCAGCGCGGCTCCCGCGATCCCAAGACCCGGTAGCCCGAACAGCCCGAAGATCAGAACGGCGTTGAGCGCGATGTTCAGGACGACGCTGACCGCGCTGATCAGACTGCTTTTCCCGGCCCTTCCGCTGTTTTTCAGCGCGCACAGACAGATCTGCGAGATCCCGGTCAGGACGTAGGACGGCGACGCCGCCCGGAGATAGACGGCCCCTCCCACGATCAGCTCCGCCTCGTTGGTAAACAGGCGCATCAGCCCTTCCGGCGCCGCCAGCGCCGCCATCGTAAAGGCAAAGGATACCAGCGCCGTGACCTTCATACTGTGCGCGAAGACGCGCTCCACCGACTCCCTGTCCCCCTTGCCCCAGTACTGGGCCGCCAGCGCGGAAAAGCCGATGGTCATGGCCGCCAGAAACAGATTCTGCACAAATGCGATCTGTCCGGCCAGCGACACCGCGGAGAGCGCCTCCTGCATCAGAGCCCCCAGCATCAGAGCGTCGGACGCGCTGACGAGCGCCAGCATAAACTGCTGAAACGCGATGGGAAGGACCAGCCGGAGCAGCTTTCTCATAAAATCGGGATCCGTCTTTGTCATCTTCGTTTCTCCTCTTGCTTTTCATTTTCTCATGCACTATGATTATACGGTGGAGAAAAGAGGATTTCTATCATATTTCTGCGCGATTCTATAACAATCCTGCGAGGTTCTGACTGTTCACAGGCCCCCTGCAAACAGTCGCCTTCTCGGGTTCATTTTGAAATGTAATGCGAGGTTTTCCCATGTGCCCATGCGCTCAGCTAAACGACGACCGTTCCGAAAGAGTTCCCTACACCTGCCCCGGCTATCCGATCCATGTGACGAAAAGCCGGCTCTGCGACTATCCCAATTACACGGCGCCCAGCCACTGGCATGACGATATGGAATTTATCGTCGTTCTGTCCGGCCAGATGGATTACAGCGTCAACGGGACCGTCGTCACGCTGCGGGAGGGCGAGGGGATCGTCGTCAACGCCCGGCAGATGCACTTCGGATTTTCCGCCGCGCGCGCCTCCTGCGAGTTTCTGTGCATCCTCCTTCATCCGGAGCTGCTCTGCTCCGTCTCCTCCCTGGAGCAGGATTTTGTGCTGCCGGTCCTCCAAAACGGCAGCGCGCCTTTTGCGCTCCTGCATCCTGGCTGTCCGTGGCAGGAGCGCATCCTGAAGGAACTCTTCTCCATGTACGACGCCAGTCTGGAGGGCGGCGCGGCCCCGCTGAAGATCCAGTCCTCCTTCGCGGCGGTGTGGGCGCTCCTCTACGAGCATCTCCCCGTCCAAAAGACGCCGTCCGACTATCCGGGCGCGGATCTTGCGATCATGAAAAATATGGTGGGATATATCCAGAAGCACTATGCAGAAAAGCTGACGCTGGCCGATATCGCGGCGGCCGGAGCGGTGGGCCAGAGCAAGTGCTGTAAGCTTTTTCAGAAATATGTACAGCAGACGCCGGTGCTGTATCTGAATCAGCACCGGCTGAGCAAAAGCGTCGGGCTTCTGCGCTCCACGGATCTGAGCGTCACCGAGATCGCCCTGTCCGTCGGCTTCCGCAGCGCCAGCTACTACGCGGAGTCGTTCCGTAAATGGTGCGGAAAAAGCCCGACCGCCTTCAAAAACGAACTTCCGTAGGAGATGTCCTGCCGCCGGAGCCTTCTCTTAACGGGCGGTCCCGTAGACGAGATCGATGGGGCCAAGCTTCCAGAATGTCCCTGCGAAGCCGCTCACTTTCACATAGGAGGGCTTTTCCAGAAACATTCTCGAGGTGAACACCGTCTTTCCGCCGTCGGCAAAGATTTCCAGACTGGAGCTGTCCGCCCACAGACGGATTTCTTGCGTCCCCTCAAGGCGCTTCGCGTACCGCTTCGTCCCGAATTTTTCCGCATACAGGAAGGTCATGCGGCTTCTGTCAAGGCAAAATTCCAGATCGTCTCCGGAAAATCTCACGCATTCGCCCGCCTCGTTTCCGATCTCGATCCAAAACCGTTCCCCCGCCGCGCCCTCCAGCGCGAAGGCGCATCCTCCCGAAAGGGAAAGGCTGCCGCCGTCCGTGACCGGAACCGCTTCTCCCTTCAGAGCCTCCAGTTCCTTTGCCGGTCTTTGCACAAGGCGGTCTCCCTCCAGCTCCAGCTCTCTTGGCATGGTCATCATGTGGGCCCAGTTGCTTCCGTCCGTCGGATAGGCGCTCTTGGAGTTGCCAAGCCACCCGAACAAAAGCTGCCTGCCCTGCCCGTCCCGGTAGGTCTGGGGCGCGTAGAAGTCAAATCCCTTGTCCATCTCATAGAACCGTTCAAAGGAGAAGCTTCCGGCGTCCGTATCCAGAGGCTCCCCGACCGCGTAAACGACGGAAAACACGTTCCGGAAATCATACCGGTTCTCCCCCTCGATTCCCATGGGCGAGAAAAACAGGACGCCCCGATCCTGCCGTTCAAAATAATTCGGACATTCCAGCATATAGCCGAACGGATATTCCCCGATGTCCAGACAGCCGCGGAAAGAAAAGCGCTCCGGATCCTCCCCCTCGTAGAAGAAGAGCCGTCCCTTCTCGTTCCGGTCCTGCGCGCCGGTCAGCATATAATATTTTCCGTCCCTCACGAACACGAAGGGATCCCGGTACTCTCTGGTGCAAAGCTCCGGGTCCGCCGGAAGGATGCAGCTTCGCTCCGCGATCCTCCCGCCGTCGAACAGCGCATGGCAGGTGGAGGGCCGCTGCTCCTCCCCCTCGATGCCCGTATAGTAGATATGGGTCTTTCCGCCGTCCGTCAGCGCCATCCCCGTGTAGCATCCGTGATCGTCAAAGGGACGGTCCGGATACATTCCCACGCCCCGGTCCTCATAGTGGATAAAGTCCTTCGTCGTCAGATGATACCAGTGCTTCAGCCCATGGACAGGCCCGGCCGGAAACCACTGGTAGAAGATGTGGTGCACGCCGTCCGCCTCGAACAGTCCGTTCGGATCGTTCATCAGACCGCATTTCGGCGCGATGTGCCACAGCGGATAGAACGGATCCTCCTTCGTCGTCTTTAAAATTCTGTCATAATATTCCTCCGGCATATCCTTCAGTTGGATATGCCGGTTCTGATGATTGGAAAAATCATATTGAAACATGCTGTCTGCTCCTTGCCGGTCAGTTTTCCTGTTCTGTATTTTTTCTCATGGTAAGCCACGTCCCCGCGAAGCCCACGCCGATAGACAGCGCCAGCACGATGATGTACTGCAGCATTCCCTCCTGCAGATACAGGAGCATCCCCGGGAACATGGACGCGCCGGTTCCCTGCGCGCACAGGCCCACGATGGCCGCAAATCCGCCTCCTACTGCGCCTCCCAGGCAGCCCATGAAGAAGGGCTTGATCCGCGGGAAGGTCAGTCCGTACATGACGGGCTCCGAGATGCCGAACAGAGCCGGGATCAGCGCCGGGATCATGTTCGCGCGGGTCTGTTTGTTCTTCTGCATCAGGACGATGGCGAGTCCTGCTCCGAGCTGGCCTGCGATGGCGGCGGAGCCCATGGGGTTGATGTAGTCCACGCCGGTCTCCGTAAAGATGCTGACGATGATCGGCGTCACCGTGTGATGCATTCCCACGGAGCAAAGGATCTGGATCAGTCCGCCGTAGGCGATACCGCCGATGCCGAAGGGCAGCGTCAGAAGCTGGAGGATCAGGTCAGTCAGCCCTTTCTCGATTCCCATGAGGATCGGGCCCACCGCAAACAGGCCTACCAGCAGGGAGATCAGAAGCGTCAGGAACGGTACGAGCAGCAGGTCCACAATATCCGGGATCACCTTGTGAAGCTTCTTCTCAAGCGTCGCCGCGAAAAATCCCATGAACAGCGCCGGGATCACGGAGCTCTGGTATCCTGTGATGTTGAGCGCCAGCGGCCCGATGTTCATGTGCAGGGCCTCCTCCGTGCCGTTTACCACCGCCCATTTGTCAGGCAGGTTCGGGGACACGAGCATCAGTCCCAGCACGATTCCCAGGATCGGGGAGCCGCCGAATTTCCGGCAGGCGGACCATGCCACAAGAACCGGAATAAACGTGTAGGCCGTGTCCGTCAGGATCGTGTAGATCGCGTCAAACTCCGGCGAAAACGCGATGCCGAAGCCGTTGATCAGAAGGCTCCGAAGCCCCATCAGAATACCCGTCGCCAGCAGGACCGGGATGATCGGGATGAAAATATCGGAGATCATCTTTGTCACCGACTGGAAGCTCAGCTTCTCCTTCTCCCCCGATGCGGAAGCGCCGCTCTCTCCCGACGCCCCGGTCAGCTTCTGCACCTCGTCGCACACCTTGTTCACAAATCCCGTTCCAAGGATCACCTGATGCTGTCCGCTCTTCTCAAAATATCCCGCTACGCCCGGGATCTCCTTGAACGCATTCGCATCCACCTTTCCTGCGTCCTTCAGCGTCACCCGGAGGCGCGTCGCGCAGTGCGTCACGCTGACGACGTTTTCCTTTCCTCCCAATGCCTGGAGCACTTTCTGTGCCACTACTGCCGGATCTTTTTTCATTTCTTTTCTCCTTCCCTCTCTTCGCATGTGCATCATGCCTCTTTTTTTCTTTATCGAATCGATTCGATATGGATGATTTTTTTGGTGACACTCGATTTTTAATCTCCGTGTCACCTCATTTTTGTTTATCGAACCGATTCGATGTCTGTGAGAACATCATAATATGCCCAAAGCGTTTCGTCAATCCTTTTTGATGCTGATTTTCACGTTTCTCTTTTTTTCACAAAAATCCGTCACTGTTTTTATGGAAAATCACGGTTCGCCTCAGAGCGTTCCCCCTTCCTGCACCGAGACCGGCAGCACCCGGTCCATCGCCTGCGCGCCCCGGCCCTCCACCATGCTCACGATCAGCTCCACCGACTGCTGCGCCAGCTCCTGCACCGGCTGCATGACCGCCGTCACCTCCCGCTCGCCAAGTCTCGTGACATAGGTTCCGTCGATGGCCACGATGCTCATATCCTCCGGCACCCGTCTGCCTCTTCTGGCCGCCTCCTTCATGCACGCGATGGCCGCCATATCCACGCCCAGGATCCCGTCGGCGTCGGGGCAGAGCTCAAACACCCGCTCCGCCGCCGCGGCGTACTGCTCCGGCGTGAACGTATTGTATCCCACAGACACATCCACGACCTCCGCTCCGCTCTGCCTCATGCAGCGCCGGAACGTCTCGTCCCGCTCCGATTCGTAATTGCGGATCGTGTGGGAGCTTACCAGCTGGGCGATCCGCTTTCTTCCTCTTGCGGCGAACAGGGCGGCCGCCAGCTCCCCGATCTGTCTCTTGTCCGCCCGCACCGTGGGGATCTGCTCCGCCAGATAGCGGTCCAACGTCAGTATGGGCCTGCTGACCCGGAGATAGTTGGACACCTCCAGCGAGTGCGCTCCCATGATCACGCCGTCCATCGTCTTTCTCTCCAGCATATCCAGATAGTCCTGTTCCACGTCCTCCCGGCCCGCCGTACCGCAGACCATCGTCTTGTAGCCTTTCCCGTACAGCGCCTTCTCCGCGTGCTTCACGAACGCGGAGAAAAACGGATGCGCGATGTCCGGTATGATGATCCCGATGATGTGGGACTGTCTGCTCTTCAGGTTCCGCCCCAGCTCGCTCGGCGTGTAATTCAGCTCCTTCATCGCCCGCTCGATTTTTTCCCTCGTCTCCTTGGAGACATACCCTTTATTGTTGCAGGCGATGGATACCGTGCTCCTCGATACTCCCGCCAGCTTTGCCACGTCACTGATACTCGCCACGTTCTGTCATTTCCTTTCGCCGCCCCGGTCGCGGGGTGAAAACTTGCTTTTCTTCACGCTCATTATATCAGCAGCCGCAGGAGAATGCAATGCGCCCCGGCCTTTTCAAGCCGGGGCGCATCGTCTGGGTCTGTATGGTTTTTTCCTTAGCCTTCGTGATATGCTTTCAGATAGATCTCCTTGATCTCGGACAGGAGCGGATATCTCGGGTTGGCTCCGGTACACTGGTCGTTGAAGGCGTTCTCCACCATCTCGTCCAGCGTCGCCATGAAGTCCTCCTCCTTGATGCCGTAATCCTTGATGGTCCTCTTGATGCCCACCTTCTCCTTCAGCTCCGCGATCGCCTTGATGAAGTTCTCAAACACTTCGTCGTCGTTCTTGCCCTGGATGCCGACAAATCTGGCCATCTCGCAGTATCTCTCCTTCGCGTGGGGATACGGATACTGGGAGAAGGTTCCCATCTTCACAGGAGCCGGGTCGGCGTTGTAGCGCATGACGAGCTCGATCAGCAGCGCGTTGGCCACGCCGTGGGGCAGATGATGATAAGCGCCCAGCTTGTGAGCCATGGAATGGCACACGCCCAGGAACGCATTGGCGAACGCCATACCGGCCATCGTGGAAGCGTTGGCCATCTTCTCTCTGGCCACCGGATCCTTCGCGCCGTTCTCGTAAGCCTTCGGCAGATACTCAAAAATATTTTTCGTGGCCTTCAAAGCCAGGCCGTCCGTAAAGTCGGTGGCCATGATGGACACGTAAGCCTCCAGAGAGTGGGTCAGGGCGTCGATACCGGACGCGCTGGTCAGGCCCTTCGGCTGGTTCATCATATAATCGGTGTCGATGATCGCCATGTTCGGCATCAGCTCATAGTCCGCGATAGGCCACTTGGTCCCCGTATCCGCATCGGTGATGATCGCAAACGGCGTCACCTCGGAGCCCGTGCCGGAGGAAGTGGGAACCGCCACAAACATGGCCTTCTGTCCCATCTTCGGGAACGTGTAGACTCTCTTCCGGATGTCCATGAAATCCATGGCCAGATCCTCAAACGCGCACTCGGGATGCTCGTACATGAGCCACATGATCTTTCCGGCGTCCATGGCGGAGCCGCCGCCCAGGGCGATGATCACGTCGGGCTCGAAAGCGCGAAGCTGCTCCACGCCCTTCCTCGCCGTCTGAAGCGTCGGATCCGGAGCGACCTCGTGGAAGCAGGCGTAGGTGATGCCCATCTCGTCCAGCTTGTCGGTGATCGGCTTCGTATAGCCGTTTCCGAACAGGAAGCCGTCGGTCACGATGAACGCTTTCTTCTTGTGATAATAGGTACGCAGCTCGTCAAGCGCCACCGGCAGGCAGCCTTTCTTGAAGTATACCTTCGGCGGGGTTCTGAACCAGAGCATATTCTCTCTCCTTTCAGCGACGGTCTTCGTGTTCAGCAGATGCTTCACATTGACGTTCTCCGATACGGAGTTTCCGCCGTAGGAGCCGCAGCCCAGCGTCAGAGACGGCTCGAGCTTGAAGTTGTACAGATCGCCGATGCCTCCGTGAGAGGACGGCGTGTTGACCAGAATCCGGCACGTCTTCATGCGCAGCGCGTGCTCGTTCATCTTTTCCTTCTCCGACGGATGGATATAGAGCGAGGAAGTGTGGCCGTAGCCTCCGTCTTCGATCAGCCGCTCGGACATATCGAGCGCCGTGGCGAAATCCTTCGCCTTGTAGAGCGCCAGCACCGGGGACAGCTTCTCATGGGCGAAGGGCTCCGACGGCTCCACGGAGGTCACTTCTCCGATGAGGATCTTCGTATTTTCCGGCACCTCGAATCCGGCCAGCTTCGCGATGGTGGCCGCTTTTTGTCCCACGATCTTCGCGTTGACCGTGCCGTTTTCGTTGAGGATGATGGCTCTCATCTTGTCCATCTCCGCCTTGCTCAGCACATGGCAGCCGCGCTTGACAAATTCCGCCTTCACCTTGTCGTAAATGTCCTCGATCGCCGTCACCGACTGCTCCGACGCGCAGATCATGCCGTTGTCGAAGGTCTTGGAATGGATGACCGAATAGACTGCGGTCTCGATGTCGCAGCTGCTGTCCATGATGACCGGCGTATTGCCGGGTCCCACGCCGATGGCCGGATTGCCGGACGAATACGCGGCCTTCACCATGCCGGGGCCGCCGGTCGCTAAAATTACATCCACGGATTTCATCAGAAGTCCGGACAGCTCCAGCGTGGGCTCCTCCACCCAGCCGATGATCCCCTCGGGCGCTCCCGCCTTCACGGCCGCGTCCAGCACCACCTTCGCCGCCTCGATCGTACATTTCTTTGCGCGCGGGTGGGGGCTGATGATGATGGCGTTTCTCGTCTTCAGACAGATCAGGCATTTGAAGATCGCCGTGGACGTGGGGTTCGTCGTCGGGATGACCGCCCCGACCAGTCCCACCGGCTCCGCGATCTTCTTGATGCCATAGGAAGTATCCTCCTCGATCACACCGCAGGTCTTCACGTTCTTGTAGGCATTGTACATGTACTCGGCCGCGTAGTGGTTTTTGATCACCTTGTCCTCCACGACTCCCATGCCTGTCTCCTCGCAGGCCAGCTTGGCCAGCGGAATACGCTGCTTGTTGGCCGCCATGGCGGCCTCAAAAAAGATTTTGTCCACCTGCTCCTGTGTGTAGGTGGAAAAGATCTTCTGGGCCTCTCGCATGTCAGCGATCTTCTGCTGCAAAAGCTCCGCGCTGTTTGCCGCCTCGGGCGCCTTCGCCGTTTCCTGTTTTGCCATAAATACCCTCCTTTTTGATTTTTCTATACGTCACATGCATTGCATGACATATCCCTGATCCCATATGACAGGAGATTCCGATTTTGTCTAAAATGACAATTTTTTCCTCAGTCTCTCCGCTCCCTATGTACATTCTAACATAGGGACATCAAAAAAGAAAGCACAGTTTTCGCAATCTCTGCCGAATCGCAGCGTACGCTCAGCCAAGCTGTTTCCTGCGCAGCAGATAGATGGCCGGAACGAGCATCGGGAAGATCTCAAGCCGTCCCGCCAGCATATCCAGCGACAGCACCAGCTTGGACAGATCGGAGTAGGCGGCAAAATTCCGGGTCGGCCCCACCATCCCGAGTCCGGGCCCCACGTTGTTGAGCGCGGCGGCCACCGCGCTGAAGTTGGTCACTCCGTCAAAATTGTCCAGCGACAGGATCAGGATCGACGTCACGAAGATCCCCAGATATGCCACCAGAAATACGTTGATGGAACGCATGACCTCATGCTCCACCGTCTTTCCCTCAAACCGGATCTTGCGCACGTTTCTCGGGTGGAGGATGAACGCCAGCTCCTTCATGACCGTCTTTGCCATGATGCAGATGCGGGACACCTTGATGCCGCCGCCCGTGCTGCCCGCGCAGGCACCGATGAACATCAGGAGCACGAGGATCTCTCTGGAAAATTCCGGCCAGAGGTCGAAATCCACGCTGGCAAAGCCGGTGGTCGTAATGATGGAGGCCACCTGAAAGGCCGCGTGGCGGACCGTCAGGCCCGCGCTCCTGAAGGTGTGGTAGGTGTTGAGAGAGATCAGCGCCGTGGCGATCCCGATGATACCGAAGTAGACTCTGGCCTCCTCGCACCTGAGCCCCTCCCGGAATTTCTTCACATAAAACAGGAAGTAGACGTTAAAATTCACGCCGAACAGGATCATAAAGATCGTCAGCAGCCACTGGGTCAGCGCGTTGTAGCTGGCCGCGCTGCTGTTGAGCACCGAAAATCCTCCTGTCCCCGCCGTGGCGAAGGCCAGATTGATCGAGTCAAACACCGGGCAGCCCGACAGGATCAGGCTGACGACCATGACCGCCGTCATGCAGAAATAGATCTCATACAGGATCTTTGCGGAGCTTCGCACCTTCGGCACCAGCTTCCCGACGGACGGCCCCGGGCTCTCCGCCTTCATCAGATGCATGCTGGAGGCTCCGGCCAGCGGCAGGAGGGCCAGCATAAACACCAGCACGCCCATACCTCCCACCCAGTGGGAAAAGCTTCTCCACATGAGGATCGCGCGCGGCGCGGCCTCCACGTCGGCCATGACCGACGACCCCGTGGTCGTAAAGCCCGACACGATCTCAAAGAACGCGTCGAAGGGGTTGGTCAGAACTCCGCTGGCATAGAGCGGCACCGCCCCGCAGAGGCTGAGCGCCAGCCAGCAGAGGGCCACGCTCACGTAGCCCTCCGCAGAAAAAATCGTCGTATTTTCCGGCCTGCTGCCCCGCAGCAGCGCTCCCGCCGCCAGGCAGAACAGGGCGGAGCCCACAAACACCGCCAGACAATGGCCCTCCCGGTAGATGACCGCCGTCAGCGCCGGAACCAGCATGAGCGCCGCCTCCAGCATGATGATGCTTCCTACAATATAACGAATCATTCTCTTGTTCATTGCGCCTGCTCCACCCTCATCTGATACGCGCCTGTCACGGCGGCCGGATGTTTCAAAATATCGCGGATATCCTTGAAGGCTCCGCACTCGGTCGTGATGATGACCACAGAATCGCCCTCCTTCAGGCAGTCCTGTCCCTTGGGAATGATGATGCGCCCCTTCCTGTGGATGGCGCACACGAGAAGGTTCGGCTTAAATTCCAGCTCCTGAAGCGGGGTGTCCGTCACCTCGCTGCCGGTCCTTATGACAAATTCCAGTGCCTCCGCGTTGCCGTCCACTAGACGGTACAGCGTCTCCACATTGCTCCCGATAGAATTCTGCATGGCGCGCACATACTGAAGGATCGTCTCCGACGTGATGTGCTTCGGATAGATCAGGCTTCCGATATTTAAGGAGCCGATGATGGTGTCGTATGTGTTCCGGTTGACCTTCGTGATCTTCTTTGCCTTGCTCATGCTCTTCGCGTAAAGCGCCAGCATGACGTTCTCCTCGTCCATGTTGGTCAGAGCCGCAAAGCCCTCCGCGGTGGCCAGCCCTTCCTCCGCCAGAAGTTCCCGGTCCGTTCCGTCCCCGTTGATGATCATGGCCTTCGGCAGCAGCTCGCACAGCATCTCGCAGGCGGCCCGGTCCTTCTCCACGATCTTCACGTGGATCCCCATTTCCAGAAGCCGCTTTGCCAGATAGAAAGAAATCTTTCCGCCGCCGATGATCATCGTGTTGCGCACCTGATTGGTCTCGATGCCGATGGCCCGGAAAAACCGGCTGGCATTCAGGGGAGACGCCACCACGGAGATCATGTCCCCTTCCTCGAGAGACACCTCTCCGTCGGGAATGAGCACCTCATGGCCGCGCTCCACGATGCAGATCAGCACCTCGCAGCTGGACAGAAGCGACAGATCCTTGATCTTCTTTCCGCAGAGCGGGTTTTTCTCCTCCAGCTGAAAGCGCAGAAGCTCGATCCTGCCGTTGGCGAAGGTGTCGATGTCGATGGCGGACGGAAAACGCAGAAGCCGCGCCATCTCCATGGCCGCCGCCCACTCCGGGTTGATGACCATGGACAGGCCCAGCTCGTCCTTGATATGATGGATTTCATGCTGATAGATCGGATTCCTGACCCGGGCGATGGTCTGACAGCCTCCGGCCTTCTTGGCGATCAGGCAGCTCAGCAGATTGACCTCGTCCGCGTTAGTCACCGCGATCATCAGGTCCGCCGTGTCCACGCCCGCATCCATCTGGATGTCGTAGCTGGCCCCGTTTCCGACGATGCCCCTGACGTCCGCCGTGTTGGTGATCTGCTGGATCGCGCCCGGTCTTAAGTCGATCACCGTAATGTCATGCTTTTCTATGCTGAGCTGCTCCGCCAGCGCTCTTCCAACTTTGCCGCAGCCCGCAATGATAATGTTCATCTTTGGTCTCTCTCCTCCTGTTTGCATCCGTTATAGACTAATATAACACTGACCGTTCAAAACTGCAACGATAACAATCACAACAGTTCAGCCAGCCGGAAATGGCAGGGCAAAATTGTGCCTGCACGAATTTGGATCTGTTGTTTCCGGCTGAGGGAGCGCCGATTATGAGCAAAGGCAGCCGCGTCAGCGCGACTTTGCGAATGGCGCGGGCTGAACTGTTACCGGAATCCGTGGCGTCCCCTCTCTGCCATGGTCTGGAGACGCCGGATCCTCCGTTTTTTCGTCAGCTCTGCCCGCCGCAGCCGCCCTTCACGCCCGTGTCAAACTCCGGATTCATAATATAGAAGTTTCTGGAATCCAAATGCTCCTGCGTGATGCGGAGCGTCTCGCCGAACCTCTGGAAATGCACGATCTCCCGCGCCCGCAGGAAGCGGAGCGGATCCGCCACCTCCGGATCCTTGACCAGACGCAGCAGGTTGTCGTACGTCGTGCGCGCCTTCTGCTCCGCCGCCAGATCCTCCATCAGATCCGTGATCACGTCTCCCTTGGACTGAAATTCACAGGCGTTGAACGGAATCCCTCCCGCGGCCTGGGGCCAGAGCGCCGCCGTGTGATCCACATAATATTTGTCAAAGCCCGACGCCTTCAGCTCCTCCATGGACATGCCCTTTGTGAGCTGGTAGACGATGGCGCAGATCATCTCGAGGTGGGCGAGCTCCTCCGTCCCAATATCCGTCAGCGTCGCCATGCACTCCTTGTACGGCATGGTGTAGCGCTGCGCCAGATAGCGCATGCTGGCGCCCAGCTCTCCGTCCGGGCCGCCGAACTGGGAGATGATCAGCTGCGCCATCTTCGGGTTCGGATTTTTGATATTGACCGGATACTGCAGTCGTTTCTCATAATTCCACATTTAGCAGTCGCCTCCTTCCCACGGCCACGGGCGGTTGACCCACTCCCATCCTGCTCTGCAGCCCCGCGCCGTGTCGATGGTCAGCGGGCCGTAGAGCGCCGCGTAGTCCTGAAGGGCCTGCCGTCTGAGCTGGCTGTATTCCTGAAAATAAGCAAGCGCCGCCGGGTCCGACGGGTGGGTGTCCAGATAGAGATTCGCCTCCTGCACGGCGAAGCTGACCATATCCACCCATCTGAGCATCTGCTGTCTGGTCGGTGTGTTCTGCGCCGTCATCTGCACCCTCCTCTCACGCCGAGAAACGGCTTGTTGAGGTCCGGAAAGACCGTGCCGCAGGACAGGCCCTTTTCCAGATCATAGACTGCGCCCCATCGCTGCCACGGCACATAGGCCATTCCGACCGGATAGTCTCCGCCCGTCATGTCCGGCATCTGCCCGACGCCGCCCGCGGAGCATCTCTGATAATTTTCCAATTTGACAGTTTCCTCTCTTCTTCTCTTTCCTTTTATCCTATGTGCGCACGCAAAAAAGGTGATAGAAATGCATCTATCACCTGCGCCTGTCATATACTGTTACGTTTTGCTCCCGCCGCGCGCCGTAAGATCACTTCCGATGCTCGTGGGTAAAGAGATGATCCTGACAATACTCGTAATTGCCCGCGCATTTGGAGCAAAAACGAAACTCCAGCTCCTCCCCGTCCTGCTCCGTCCTTCCGCAGACCGCGCAGCGGTGGTGGCTGCCGCCGCGGGCCGCCCGCACCTTCTTTTTGTAGCTTCTGCGGCGCTTCCCCGTTTTGGACGAAAACCGGTTTTTCTGGCTTCCCACCATAAAAATGATCAGATTCAGCAGGGAGACGAACGCCGCCAGACCGCCCGCCGGATCCGGATAGATCCCCATGCGTATGAGGTACAGGACCGCCGGTCCGGGCAGAAACGCCAGAAGCCCGCCCACGATGGCCACGCCGTAGACGATCCCCTCGATGATCCCCAGCCATTTAGCCTTGATGGGAATGATGAAAAACAGCAGAAATTCCATATCCGGAAACAGGTATGTGAACACCAGAAACAACGACAGGTTCAGATACGTCGTTCCCATGGCGAGATTCACTCCCGTCACCGCATAGACCAGAAGGCACGCCGCCACGTGGAGGATCACGCCGGAAAACAAATACAGGTTGAACCGGAACGCTCCCCATGCGTATTCCAGACTGTTGCCGATCATATAATAAAGGTAGAGCGCCAGCAGCATAAACATCAGATTGGCGCTGGGCGGCTGGATGATAAACGTAAAAATCCTCCAGATCTGCCCGTGCAGGATCGCCTCCGCATCCAGACAGAGGAGCGACCCGTACAGCTCCGGCTGCATGATCTCCAGCACATATCCGACGACATACAGCATGATCACATAATACATCAGATTGGGAATCGCATATTTCCCATATTTTCTTTCCAGCTTATCCAGCCACCCCATCGCGCGCCCTCCGTCCGCAGTCTTATTGAACCCATTATAGTTTTCCATAAGCCGTTTGTCAACGCCCCGCGCCGCGCCCTGCGCTCCGGATCAGAAGGATATTTCCGCGCGTCCGTCAAAGCTTCCCCCGGCTCTCACAGGCCGGGGGCTTCCGCAAGTCCGGGATCCCACCGCTCACAGCCGCTTCCGTCGAGCTTCACGGCCAGCCACTCCTGTGCCAATCGCTTTGGCTCTTCAGTCTCCTGCTCCTCCCAGCTTCCCCAAAGCTCCGCCCGGACGTAGAGCGTATCGCCGATGACGACCGGCTCCTCGTACCGCATATCGCCCCACGACGCCTGCAGGTAGGGCCATTCCCCGAGAAGATCGCCTCCCAGATACCCGTCTCTCTCCGTCTGCCGGATCCCGAATGCCCGCAGGCACCGCACCAGCCCTTCCTCGCGGCTGTCGTCCGGAAGGGTCCCGACGCTCACCAGATCCCATGAGACCGAAAGCTTCTCCTGCATCTCCCGATTCAGGATCGAGATGGCACGGTCCTCGGGTCTGCGCGCCGCCAGCAGGCGGCCGTGCTCCGGATCTGTTCCCAGAAGGGACAGCTCCGCCGCAGCCAGCGTCTCTCCGCTTAAGCCCAGATCCGCCCGGTAGATCCCCGGCTCCACAGTCCCGTCCCCGCTCTTCTTCTCATAATAGAGCGAACCGTCCATGACGAAAAAACGCTCCGCGTCTGTGAACAGTCCCCGTCCGACCGTTCCTGTCTCCGGATCCAGAAAATACAGCTCTCCATGGAACGCCCCGTCCTCATATTCCCCCGCGGACCAGAGGATCCGTACCCCGTCCGCATACAGACAGGAGGCCGTCCCCTCATAAGCCGCCCCCAGCGGTTCGCTCTCCATTGTCGCCGTATCGTACGCCGCCAGCTCGCGGCCGCTTCCGTCTTTCGTCAGCCGTTCATAATAAAGCTGCTCTCCTCCGGCGTCGCCGCCCACAAGCCGCCCCTGCCCGATCCTGCGGGAACCGCTCCCGTCCGTCTCATACTGATACAGCCAGGAGACCCCGTCCTCGTCTTCCATGGACAGATAGATCCGGTTTCCGTCGGACCAGAGGCTCCTTCCCTCCAGATAATAAAGCTTTCCTCCCACGCGGATGAGGCTGTTCCCGTTGCCCTCCGGCGCCGGAGCTTCCTGCCTTTCCTCCTCTGCGGACTTACGGCTCTCTCCTGTCTCTGGCGCCGCGCCCTGCTCCTGCCGGTCGGCCGGAGATCCCTGCGGGCGCAGCAGCAGCCCCGCGGCCGCTCCCAGCACGCACAGGAGCGCCAAAAGAGAGACGAACACGCTCCGTTTCCGATAGCGCAGGACGCTCCGGATCCTGCTTCTGACCGACGGCTCCCCGAAGGTCAGCGGCGTCAGAAGATACCCGTTTTGCTTCGCCGCGTATTTTAAAATGCTTTCGGCATATCGCTTCCGGATGTCCCCCTCGGTCCTTTCCAGCACCGCCTCGTCGCAGGAGATCTCCATATCCCGGCAGCTAAGTCCGTAGGCCAGCCAGACGGCCGGGTTGAACCAGTGGCAGATCGCCGTCAGCAAAAAGAAGCTTCTAAGCAGCGGATCGCGCCTTTTCCGGTGACATTCCTCATGGGCTGTGATATGCTCGCGCTCCTCCGGCTCCAGATCCGCCGGAAGGCAGACGACCGGACGCAGGATTCCCCACAGAAACGGCGCGGGAAGGCCCTCGTACTCCCGGATCCGCCGTCTGTCATCCCGCCGGACACAGCGGCTTTTCCTGAGACGGAGCGCCAGACAGACTGCCTGAAGCGCCTGAAAGCCGACGGCCAGCACGACCCCTGAGAGCCACACCCACGGCGCGGCCCGCCAGAACACAGAGCCGGCGCTTCCCCGAAGGGCAGCGGCCCCCTGTCCGTCCGCTTTCATCGTAAGATCCGACCTCCCGACCGCCCCGCTTTTTGTACTCTCCGCCGCAGGCGCGCCGAAATCCGGCTCCCCGACAGCAGACGCGCCAAAGTCCGCCAAAACTTCCGACTCCCCGGCCGCCGACAGCAGATAGACCGTATCCGATACGCGCTCCTCCGTGCGGAGCGCCAGATTCTCCACCGCTTCCGGGATCAGGCTTACAGGGCTTCGCACCGGGAACGGAATGCACAGATTCAAAAACACGATCGCCCACAGATAATAGACATATTTCCGCGGACAGCCGGTCAGCTTCAGCAGCGCCAGTCGGACCGCGAACACTACCGCCGCGCTGTAGCAGCCGATCAGGCTCATCCCAAGGATCGTTCCAAACAGCTCTCTCATCCCTCTTCCTCCCGATACGCCTCGATCATACGGGCCAGCTCCTCGATCTCCTTTTTGTCAAGCTTGCGCTTCTTTAAAAAGGCGGCCACAAATCCCGGCAGGGACCCCCCGTAATTTTCCTCCAGATAACGCTCTCCCTTTCTTCTGGCGTACTCCTCCCGGCTCATACGCGCGCTGACCACCGCCCGTTCGTTCTGAAAGATCTCATTTTCGCACAGCTTCCGAAGTACGGTGTAGGTGGTGGATTTTTTCCACCCAAGCCGGCCAGCGGCCAGACGCACCAGCTCCCCGCTCCCCAGCGGCTCGTTGTCCCAGATCAGCTCCGCCAGCTCCTTTTCCGCCTCGGTCATCAGATAGATCACCATGTGTCTCCCCTCCTTTTTCACGTTTTTCTGGTTTAAAAAATATAAACCTTCTGATTTGAGTTTATAATTTTTAGACCCGGTTGTCAAGCACGATTTTGCATACTACGATTCACAGCCCCCCATGCGCACTCGTCGCCTCTGTGACGGGGGGACGTTCAGCCCGCGCCATTCGCAAAGCCGCGCTGACGCGCTCCCCGCCGCTTACGCGGCTACCTTTGCTCATAATCGGGCGCTCCCTCAGCCGGGAACAGCAGATCAAAATTCGTGCAAGCACGATTTTGCCCCGCCGCCCCGGCTGGCTGAACTGTTGGGACCTTAAAATCTTTACGAAAACTTTATGGACTTTCCCACCCCCTTTTCCTATAATGTAGCGTGACAAAAACGAAAGAAAAATGTGAGGTGAGGGCAGACTTCTGCCGGAAATTATGAGTATGCATCCATGCTATCGACTTGGGATCGACATCGGTTCCACTACTGTAAAAATCGCGGTGCTCGACGACGACAATCGCTTTCTCTTCTCAGACTACAAACGCCATTTTGCAAACATTCAGGAGACGCTGGCCGAGCTTCTCTCCGAAGCGGTCGAAGAGCTCGGGCCCATGGACGTCTATCCGGTGATCACCGGCTCCGGCGGGCTTACGCTGGCCCAGTATCTGGACGTCCCCTTCGCGCAGGAGGTGGTAGCCGTCTCCGAGGCGCTTCAGACCTTCGCGCCGAAGACCGACGTGGCCATCGAACTTGGCGGCGAGGACGCCAAGATCATCTATTTTGAGGGCGGCAACGTGGAACAGCGCATGAACGGCATCTGCGCCGGAGGCACCGGCTCCTTCATCGACCAGATGGCCTCCCTTCTCCAGACCGACGCCACGGGGCTCAACGAGTACGCCAAAAACTACAAATCCCTGTACTCCATCGCGGCCCGCTGCGGCGTGTTCGCCAAGACAGACATCCAGCCGCTGATCAACGAAGGCGCTACAAAAGAAGATCTGGCGGCCTCTATCTTCCAGGCGGTCGTGAACCAGACCATCAGCGGACTGGCCTGCGGAAAGCCGATCCGGGGACATGTGGCGTTTCTCGGCGGCCCGCTCCACTTCCTGTCGGAGCTTCGGGAAACCTTTATCCGGACGCTGAAGCTGGACGAGGAGCACACGATCATCCCGAAGTTTTCTCATCTGTTCGCGGCCTCCGGAAGCGCGCTCCTCTCCAAACGGGAAAAAAGCGTGTCCGCGGACGAGATGATCCAAAGACTCCAGTCCAAGATCCAGATCGCCTTTGAGATCCAGCGTCTGGATCCGCTGTTCCACGATCAGAAGGAATTTGACGATTTCTCCGCGCGCCACGCACAGGCGAAGGTCGTGAAAAAAGAACTGGCCGACTACGAGGGCGACTGCTTCCTCGGCATCGACGCCGGCTCCACCACCACGAAGATCGCGCTGGTGGGCGAGGACGGCTCGCTGCTCTACTCCTTTTACCACAACAACAACGGAAGCACGCTACATATCACACTGGAGGCGCTGAAGAATCTGTTCGCGCACCTTCCGGAAAAGGCGCATATCGTCCGCTCCTGCTCCACCGGCTACGGCGAGGCGCTGGTGAAGGCCGCGCTCATGCTGGACGAGGGCGAGGTGGAGACCATCTCCCACTATTACGCGGCTCAGTTTTTCGACCCGCAGGTGGACTGCATCCTCGACATCGGCGGACAGGATATGAAATGCATCCGCATCAAAAACCATACGGTGGACAACGTGCAGTTAAACGAGGCCTGTTCCTCCGGCTGCGGCTCCTTCATCGAGACCTTCGCAAAATCCCTGAACCTTTCCATTCAGGATTTCGCGCAGGCGGCTCTTTTTGCCAAAAATCCCATCGATCTGGGGACCCGCTGCACGGTGTTCATGAACTCCCGCGTCAAGCAGGCCCAGAAGGAGGGCGCGGGCGTGGACGACATCTCCGCCGGACTCGCCTACTCGGTCATCAAAAACGCCCTTTTTAAGGTGATCAAGGTGTCCGACGCCTCCTCCCTCGGCTCCCACATCGTGGTGCAGGGCGGCACGTTTTACAACAACGCCGTCCTCAGAAGCCTCGAAAAGATCGCGGACTGTCAGGTGATCCGCCCCGACATCGCCGGCATCATGGGCGCGTTCGGAGCCGCCCTCATCGCCAGAGAGCGCTACGAGGGCCAGAAGACCACCATGCTCACGAAGGAGCAGATGGAGACGCTTCAGTATTCCACCTCCATGACCAAATGCCATGGCTGCACCAACAACTGCCGCCTGACGGTCAATAAATTTTCCGGCGGACGCCGCTACATCTCCGGCAACCGCTGCGAGCGGGGACTTGGAAAGGAAAAGAACGCCAACCCGGCTCCGAATCTGTTCGCCTACAAAAACGAGCGGCTCTTCTCCTACGAGCCTCTGCCGACGGCGGACGCCCACAGAGGGCAGGTGGGCATCCCGCGGGTACTGAACCTGTATGAGAACTACCCGTTCTGGTTCACCTTCTTCACGAAGCTGGGCTATCAGGTGGTGCTCTCTCCCGCATCCACCCACGAGCTGTACGAACAGGGCATCGAGTCCATCCCCAGCGAGTCCGAGTGCTATCCGGCCAAGCTGGCCCACGGACATGTGAAGTGGCTTTTACAGCACAACATTCCTTTTATCTTCTATCCGTGCGTGCCCTACGAGCGGTCGGAGTTCAAGGACGCCAACAACCATTACAACTGCCCCATCGTCACCTCCTATGCCGAAAATATCAAAAACAACATGGAGGAGCTGTCCACCGGGCGCTATGATTTCCGCAACCCGTTTTTGAGCTTTGAAAGCCTCGAGGTGCTGACAAAGCGGCTCGTCGAGGAGTTTGCGGGCGAAAAAGGCATGACGGCACGGGAGATCACAGACGCGGCCAGGGCGGCGTGGGAAGAGCTGCGGCAGGCCCGCCTCGACGTGTGCAGGAAAGGGGAGGAGACTCTGAAGTGGATGGAGGAGCATCACGCCCACGGCATCGTGCTGGCCGGACGCCCCTATCACATCGACAATGAGATCAACCACGGCATCCCCGAGCTGATCAACGGCTACGGGCTTGCCGTGCTGACCGAGGACAGCGTCTCCCATTTGCTGGAGGCGGAGCGGCCTTTGCGGGTCATGGATCAGTGGATGTACCATTCCCGCCTGTACGCCGCGGCTGATTTTGTGAAAACGAGGGACGATCTGGACCTGATCCAGCTCAACTCCTTCGGCTGCGGTCTGGACGCCGTGACGACCGATCAGGTGAACGAGATCCTGACCAACTCCGGAAAGATCTACACCTGCCTGAAGATCGACGAGGTCAGCAATCTGGGCGCAGCGCGCATCCGGATCCGTTCTCTTCTGTCGGCCATCCGCGTCCGCGAGAAGAAAAAGGAGCCGCGCTGTATCGTTCCGTCCTCCTATGAGCGGGTGATCTTCACGGAGGAGATGCGAAAAACCTACACGATCCTCTGCCCGGATATGTCGCCCATCCATTTCCGCCTGCTGGAGCCCGCTTTCCGCTCCTGCGGCTACCACATCGACGTGCTCCCGAAGGCGGACCGCACGGCCGTGGATCTGGGCCTGAAATATGTGAACAACGACGCCTGCTACCCGTCCCTGATCGTCATCGGACAGATCATGGCAGCCGTGCTGTCGGGCAAATACGACCTTTCCAAGACCGCCATCCTGATCTCCCAGACCGGAGGCGGCTGCCGGGCCTCCAACTACATCGGCTTTATCCGCCGGGCGCTGGAGAAGGCAGGATACCCGGATATTCCGGTCATCTCCATCAATCTGAGCGGCCTTGAGAAAAATCCGGGCTTCCGGTACACGCCGGAGATGCTGTTCAAGGGGCTGTACGCTCTGGTGTTCGGCGATCTGTTTATGAAGGTGCTCTACCGCACCCGCCCCTACGAGCTGGTGCCGGGCGAAGCCAACCGGGTGTACGAGGAGCTGAACAAGCGGTGCACACAGTTTCTTTTGCAGAAGCGGCCGTCATGGGGCGGCTACAAGAGGCTGTGCTCCCAGATCGTGGAAGAATTTGACCGCATCCGCGTCACCGGCGAGCGCAAGCCCCGGGTCGGCGTGGTCGGCGAGATCCTCGTAAAATTCTCCCCCTCCGCCAACAACGGTCTGGTGGAGCTTCTGGAGAGCGAGGGCGCGGAGGCCGTCGTGCCGGATCTGATGGACTTTTTGCTCTACTGCTTTAAAAATACGGAATTTAAGGCCCGGTATCTGGGCAAGAAAAAGATGTCGGCCCTCATGGGCCGGGCGGGGATCCGGGCGCTGGAATTTTTCCGCTCCCCGGCCAACAGGGCGCTGAAGAAGAGCGTTCACTTCGCTCCCGCCTCGAACATCGACCACATGGCCGACATGGCCTCCGAGATCGTGTCTCTCGGCAACCAGACCGGCGAGGGCTGGTTTTTGACAGCGGAGATGCTGGAGCTCATCGAGAACGGCACGCCCAACATCGTGTGCACCCAGCCCTTCGCCTGCCTGCCCAACCACATCGTGGGCAAAGGCGTCATCAAAGAACTCCGGCACCGCCATCCGGACTCCAACATCGTGGCCATCGACTACGACCCGGGCGCCAGCGAGGTCAACCAGCTGAACCGGATCAAGCTGATGCTGAGCACGGCGTTTAAAAATCTGGATTTGCGGAAAGAGGCGTAAAAACCCCTGCGCCCTCTGCGGACATACTGGAATGTTCGCGGAGGGCGCAGGGAGTTTTCTTTTTCCCTTTATTGAATTCCCCTGCAGACAAAATCCGCCAGAAGCCGGGCCTCTTCGGTAAGGTTCTCTCTTCTGCGCCGCACATATCCGAATACGACGCTGTTCTCCCCGCCGCGGATGGGGATGCCCCGGATCTGGTCTCTTCCCTCTGCGGGTCCGGGCAGGCTTACGCTGACGCTGCAAAGCTCCGTCTCCTGCACCATCCGCAAAAGAAGCTCCCTGCTGTTGGTCATCAGGACCTGCCCCCGCCGCCTGTGATACTGGTAGTCTTCGTTCCTCTGGATCAGCGGGATCGTCAGCGCGTCCTGGTCTGCGTCTGTCTGCACATAGCTCAGTTCGCGCAGCTCCTTTCCCGTCACCGTCTGCGCCTGGTAAAGCGGATTTTCCGGCCCCACCAGCAGCAGCGGCGTCAGGCTTTTCAGTTCTTCAAACACCAGCCTTTTGTGCTCCAGCATCTGCTGAAGAGCCGTCCGCTGCGTCCTCTCGATCTGCAAAAATCCCATATCCGCGCGGTGATGATGAACCGCCCGCAGGATTTCCTCCGCGCTTTGCTCCATGTATTCCGCCAGCAGCCCGCTCTTCGACTGCTGCGCATAAAATTCTCCGAACAGTGTTCTGAGACGGTCGTCCGGCATACTGGCGACTCTCAGAGAGCGGGCCCCCTGCACAGATCTCACATTCTGTATTTTCCCGGACTCCACCAGGATCCGGCAGGCATATTCGTACACCTTCCGTCCCGCCTCCGTAGCTTCTACGCCCCGTGCCTTTCTCCGGAGAAGCTCCACCTGAAGCTCCGTTTCCAGCGATTTTACGGTCTTGCTTATATGAGGCTGGGAGGTATAGAGCACCTCCGCAGCCTTCTTAAAGCTCCCGCTGTCAATGCTGGCGACCAGATATTGAAGTTGTTTTAAATCCATAATCCTCTCCCCGCGTCCGCTCAGCGGCGTCATTGTATGGTCTTCCTGCTTATTCTGTTTTTTCCACAAACATCAGAGCAAAGCTGATCAGCAGAAGCAGGCAGGAGCCCCAGATCACGCGGACTCCGAAATGCAGCGACAGGTTGCCGCCGATCCCCGCGCCCAGGGCGAACAGGGCAATCACGCCGAAGTAATGCTTCACCTGCCGCAGCTGCTCCGGCTTTTTCTCCCTGCACCAGACGGACAAGGCCGCCATGCCGCTTCTCAGGTTGCCGATGCACATGGTGCTGGCATAGGAATAACCGCCCACCTTGCGGAACGCCTGTACCTGCATGGCGCAGGCAAAGGAGACCAGCGCCGTGGCAGCCATATTGAATGTTCCGGGCAGAAATCCCACAAGAAAAAGGATCAGGATCTCCAGCAGAAGGATCCCCTGTCTCCAGTGAAGCCTTTTCGCATACCGGTATCGTTCCGAAACGCGCTCTGCGACCAGCACTCCCGCAGCAAACGCCAGGATCGGGATCAGATACCGAAGGGCGGTCCCCCACTGACCGGTCATGAAATTCTGACTCATGAGCACCACGTTTCCGGTCTGCGCATTAGAGAACACCTCTTCCCTTGTGTTGTAAGTATAAGCGTCCTGAAAGCCGCCTGACACTGCCAGAAACGCATTGTTGATAAACGCCTCCGACATCTGCTGCTGCCTTGTCAGACCTGAAAAACGCTTCATTTCTCTTCGTTCCTTCCATGCGCTTTCAGATAAGCGGCGCGGCCTTCTTCGTAGAGATTCCGTCCTTCGCTGTCGATGATGACCACGAGGGGCATCTCCTCCACATAGAGCTTCCGGAGCGCCTCGGCTCCCAGATCTTCGTAGGCGATCAGCTCGCAGGTTTTGATACATTTGGCCAGCAGAGCCCCCGCGCCGCCGATGGCGCCGAAGTAGACGCCGCCGTATTGCTTCATGGCCTCCACCACCTCCGGGAGTCTCGCGCCTTTGCCGATCATGCCTCTGGCTCCCACGGACATGAGCGTGGGCGCGTAAGCGTCCATACGTCCGCTGGTGGTGGGGCCCGCGCTTCCGATGACCTGACCGGGCTTCGCCGGGGTGGGCCCCACGTAATAGATCGTGGCGTCCGCCGGATCAAAGGGCAGCTCTTCTCCCCGCGCCAGCGCTTCGCACATGCGCTTGTGCCCCGCGTCTCTGGACGTGTAGATGGTTCCAGTCAACAGCACGCTGTCTCCCGCGTGCAGGGTGCGCGCCAGCTCTTCCGTGAGCGGCAGCTGGATCTTTTTTGGCATACTCATCTAAATCACCTCCGTTTTGTGGCGCGTCACATGGCAGTTGATGTTGACCGCGCAGGGCATTCCCGCAATGTGGGTGGGCATCGTCTCGATGTTCAGGCCGATGGCCGTAGTCCTGCCTCCGAAGCCCTGCGGCCCGATGCCAAGCCCGTTGATCCGCTCCAGCATTTCCCGCTCCAGATCCGCGTAGAACGGATCCGGGTGGGAGGAGTCCAGCGGCCGCATGAGCGCTTTTTTTGCCAGCAGCGCGCATTTGTCGAAAGTGCCTCCGATCCCTACGCCCACCACCATGGGCGGACATGGATTGGGGCCTGCGTTCTCCACCGTCTCGATGATAAAATCCTTGATCCCCTGAAGTCCCGCCGAAGGCTTGAACATGCGGATCGCGCTCATATTTTCGCTTCCGAAACCTTTTGGCCCCACGGTCACCCGGATCCGGTCGCCCGGCACGATCTCCGTGTAGAGCATGGCCGGAGTGTTGTCTCCGGTGTTGCCCCTGCGCACCGGATCGCCCACCACGGATTTCCGGAGATACCCTTTGTCGTAGCCTCTTCTCACGCCTTCGTCCACGGCAGCGGCCAGCTCTCCTCCGGTCAGATGGACGTCCTGTCCGATCTCCAGAAAGACGCAGGCCATGCCCGTGTCCTGACAGACCGGCACATTCTCCCGGTCCGCGATCCTGTAATTTTCGATGATGTTGTCCAGCACGCCCATGGCGATCTGCCCGTCCTCACAGG
The DNA here is from genome assembly GCA_030524125.1 of Eubacteriales bacterium. Taxonomy (GTDB): domain Bacteria; phylum Bacillota; class Clostridia; order Lachnospirales; family Lachnospiraceae; genus Hominiventricola. The sequence goes on from JAUNHB010000008.1 coordinate 28,918, forward strand.
CCCGGCAGCTCTCGATGGCGCACCTGACGTCCTCCGGCAGATGATTGTTCGCCTCGATGCAGAGCTTTTCAATCACATCCGTCAGACGGCTCACTTCGATTTCACGCATAATGTTCCACCCCTTCGCTTCTGTCTGTTTTTCTTTGCATTCCTATTCTATCACGCGCGGGCCGGTGCTGTAAACCTGCACGCAGGCCCGCGCGGGCGTCTCTATCTTTCATGCCTTGCATATGCGGGAAGCAGAAGCGGCGATACGCCTCCTCCTTCCACGCCCGCCTGTTCCAGCGCTCTTGCATAATCTCTGACATGATCCGTATTCATGGATCCGATCCGGACGTCCTTTGCTCTTGCCGCTGCCGCCTTGCCCGCATTCCGTCCGAATACGATAATGTCAAGCAACGAATTTCCCATCAGACGGTTCCTGCCGTGGATTCCTCCCACGGCCTCTCCTGCCACCAGAAGATTCGGGATCTCCTTTGTGAATCCGTCGCCGCCGATCTCGAGACCGCCGTTCTGATAGTGAAGCGTCGGATAGACGAGAATCGGAAGCTTTCTCATATCGATGCCGTAGTTCAGATACATCCGGAGCATGGCGGGGATCCGCTTCTCGATGGTCCCCTCCCCGCCGATCCGCTCGATCATGGGCGTGTCCAGCCAGACGCCGCTTCCGATGGGAGTCGTCACTCCTTTTCCCCTCTCGCTGCACTCGCGGATGATCGAAGCCGCCGACACGTCGCGGGTCTCCAACGGATGCATGAACGCTTCCCCTTCCCGGTTGACCAGCATCGCGCCGAGAGACCGCACCTTCTCCGTCACGAGCGCGCCGAAAATCTGGGACGGATAGGCTACCCCGGTGGGATGATACTGGATCGTGTCCTGATAGAGAAGCGGCGCGCCCGCCCGATACCCAAGGATCAGGCCGTCCGCCGTGGCTCCGTAGTGGTTGGACGTCGGGAAGCCCTGATAATGCATCCTGCCGGCGCCTCCGGTGGCGATGATCACGGTCTTCGCCCTCGCCACGAGGTAATCCCCCGTCTCCATATTCAGAAGCACGGCTCCCGCCGCCTGTCCTCTGTCGTCCTTGATGAGCTCCACCGCCGAGGTAAATTCCACGACCGGGATCTTCCGGTCCAGCACCTCGTCCCGCAGGTTTCTCATGATCTCGGCCCCGGAATAATCCTTGCAGGCATGCATCCTCTTTCTGGATGTGCCGCCTCCGTGGGTCGTGATCATATTTCCGTCCGGATCCTTGTCAAACATGACACCGAGACGGTTCAGCCACTGGATCGCGTCGGGCGCCTCCATGACCAGCCTTCGGAGAAGCTCCGGCCGCGCCGCAAAATGGCCGCCGCCGAACGCGTCCAGATAGTGCTGTACCGGCGAATCGTTCTCCTTGTCCGCAGCCTGGATGCCGCCCTCCGCCATCATCGTGTTGGCGTCCCCGATCCGAAGCTTTGTGACGATCATCACGTCCGCCCCGGCTTCATGGGCCTCGATGGCCGCCGACGCGCCCGCGCCGCCTCCGCCGATGACCAGGACGTCCACATCATAGTCGATTTTATTAAGATCCACATCATCGGTGAGCAGGCGGCTGTTGGAATGGAGCAGCCGCACCAGCTCCTTCGGGGCCTTCTCCCCCTTGTTGGGGCCGATCCTGATCTCGTCAAACGCGTCCTCTCTGTAATCCGGATGGAAAGCCTTCAGAAGCGCGTCCTTCTCTTCCGCCGTCATGCGGCGCGGCTCCATGCCCATACGCGCGTCTCTGGTCGCCTCCACCTTCTTCACGGATTCCATCATTTCCGGTGTAAACATGGCTTTCCCTCCTATTTCTCAATGTCTCTTGTATTGTAAAGCTCCTGCATCTCGGTCAGCGGCTTCTGCATGATCTGCTCGATCAGTTCATCATAATCGCCCTGATGGATCTCTTCCACCCGCCGGTTCAGATGCGCAGACTCCGGAGCGATGTATTTGCCGGTCAGCCTTCTGGCCAGCAGCCCGACCATCGGGTGGGAGATCTCCGCCGGACAGCGCACGGAGCAGCAGCCGCAGCTGACGCAGTCGAAGGATTCCTCCGCGCATTTCTCCAGCTCGCCTCTCTGGGCGTACGCGATATACTGCATGACATTCAGATCCATCGTACAGGCTTTCGTACAGGCGTTGCAGCCGATGCAGCTGTAAATCTCCGGATACAGCTCCATCATCACCTGCTGTCCCGGCTTCAGCCCGTTGATATCATAGAGACGCTTGTCCGTGGGGAAGAACGGAATGCTCGCCACATACATCCCTTCCTCCACCTGCGTCTGACAGGCCAGACAGGTCTTTAATTCATTCCTGCCCTTGATCCGGTAGATCGTGGCGCAGGCTCCGCAAAATCCGTGGCGGCAGCCGCAGCCTCTCTTGAGCGTATAACCGGCGTACTCCATGGCGGTCATAATGGTCAGATCGGCGGGCACGCTGTATTTTTTACCGTAAAAATATACGTTTACCATATGTTCCATCATCGTTATCCTTTCCTTTCAACGCTGGGATCCGCCGCCTCACAGAAAGCACCCGGCGGCGGTCAGTCGGTCAGTATTCCGCCGGAAGCTCGTCCAGCTCGTCGCAGCGGAACACCGGGCCGTCCTTGCAGACATATTTGGTTCCGATATTGCATCGTCCGCATTTGCCGATGCCGCATTTCATCCGCAGCTCCAGCGTCGTGTAGACCTGCTCCCTTGAAAATCCCAGCTCCTCCAGTCCCGCAAGCACAAATTTGATCATGATCGGCGGACCGCAGACCAGCGCGGTTTTGTCCGTGTCAAATCCGATCTCTTTTAAGTAGGACGGCACGAAACCCACATGGCCGTCCCAGCCTTCCTGCTCCCGGTCAATGGTCAGATAGACGTTCACATTCTCCGCCTTCATCCAGACCTCCCGGATCTCCTTTAGCTGCACCAGATCGTCCGCCGAGCGGGAACCGTACAGAATGTCCACCGTCCCGTAATCCGACCGGTTGTCCAGCACATAATTGATGACCGACCGAAGCGGCGCAAGCCCGATGCCTCCCGCTATGAACAGAAGATTTTTTCCCTTCAGCCGGTCCTCCACCGGAAAGTGATTGCCGTAGGGGCCGCGGACCGCGATCTCATCGCCCACTTCAAGGCTGTGCAGGCAGTCCGTCAGCATTCCGCATTTCTTGATGCTGAATTCCTGATATTCCTTGTTGGTCGGCGAGGATGTGATGGAAAACATCCCCTCGCTGACGCCGGGCACGCACACCATGGCGCACTGACCCGGCATATGCTCAAAAAGCTTTCCGCCTCCGGGCGCGTTGACCCGGAACGTCTTCACATCCGGCGTCTCCTGTCGGATATCCGTGATGATCCCCACCTGCGGGATCAGAAGATCCGGCGTGTAGTCTTTGTGACAGGTACATTCGCTCATGCTTCCGCGCCTCCTTCCTTCTCAAACGCTTTGACGACCTTGACGATATTCAGCGCGGACGGACATTTCTCCACGCAGCGCCCGCATCCGACGCACGAATACATCCCGTCGTTGTTGGCCGGGAAATAGACCAGCTTATGCATAAAGCGCTGGCGGAATCTCTGCATCTGGCTGGTCCGGTTGTTTCCGTGCGCCATCATCGTAAAATCCGAGTACATGCAGGAGTCCCAGCAGCGGAATCTTTTGACGCCGTTTCCGGTATCATAATCCCTGATGTCATAGCACTGACAGGTGGGGCAGACGAACGTGCAGGTCCCGCAGGCCAGACACGGCCTGTAAAGCTCCTCCCACAAAGATGAGCCAAATCTCTCCTCCACCGCATTCCCGTCCCAGCCGTCCAGCGAAAGCTCCATATACGGGAGCTCCCCGACGATCCGGCGGGTTTTCTCTTTTTCTTCCTCCAGCAGACTTTGCTCCTGCCCCGAAGCCTCCTCCAGAAGTCCTCCGAGCATAACGGTCAGCTGTTCTCCCTTCTCCGTCTGCGCCTTCCAGAGCAGATCGTCTCCCGCAAACCATACGGCCACATCCGCCGACGGCTCCGTACAGTCCACGCCGAACACCTTGCAAAAGCAGCTCTCCTCCGGCTCCCGGCAGGCCAGCGAGACGACCGTCCCGTGCTCCCGTCTGGCCGCGTAGAAGGAATCCGCCGGCTCCGCCAAAAACACCTGATCCAGCACGCGCACGCCCTGTACGTCGCAGGGCTTCATGCCAAATACGACAAATCTCTGTTCCTTCAAAGCCTCCGGCTCCACGGTCAGCCTCCGCCCTTCCTTCACACAGGTATAGAGCGTCTCGCTCTGCGGGAAGAACACATCTTTCGGCGACTTGACGCTTTTGAGCGTATCGAGGTCCACCTCCGCATCCTCCGTCCAGATCCCATAATTCACCTGCCCGGCCGTGCGGACCGGAAGATAAAGCTCCTGTTCTGCGGCGATCGCGCGGAATAATGCCGACAGATTTTCTCTTGCGATCTTATACATCCATTATCCCCTTTCTCCCACAATCCCGGGTTCCACATCTTCGATTGTATAGCTGGTCAGCGGCCCTTTGGACTCCGCGTCCGCTCCGGCCTGATACTCCCCGTAGAAGACGTCGATATCCTTGATGAACTTCCGGTTGAACAGATGAAGCGGAATCCCCTGAGGACAGACTCTGCTGCATTCCCCGCAGTCCGTACAGCGCCCCGCCACATGAAACGCGCGGATGATATGAAACATTTTCTCCTCAAAAGAATCCGAATTGGCCTTCTGGGCGCTGTCAAACTTCGTGCTGTCAAATACGCATTTCCTGCAGCTGCAGGCCGGACAGACATTGCGGCACGCGTTGCAGCGGATACATTTGCTGAGCTCCTTCTGAAAGAACGCGAACCGCTCCTCCGGGCTCATGGCCTCGATCCTCTCCACCTCGGCGAACCGGTCCGCATCCTGCGTCTCTTTGGACGTCCCCAGCTGTTCGTCAAAGATCCTGTGCTCCTTGCCCTTGCACACATGGCAGCGGGACAGCATGGCGTCCTCATAGGAAATGCTTTTCTGCCCGTAGATCGTGTCGATGGACAGCGTCTTTTCGTCCTCCTCGATCCCGGCTCCGCGGATCGTGCGGATCCCTTTGATCCCGTGCGCCCGGATCTTCTCCATATCCAGCTTTCCGCGACATCCCACGCCGATGATGTACGCCTTGTCCCGGTCCACCCGGTGCTCCTTCAAAAGCTGATTGAAGCTGTAGGTATCGCAGGGCTTCAGACAGACCAGCGTCTTTCCGTCAAGCTTCGACGCCTCGATCATATATTTACTTAGATTGGCCCCGCAGAATCCGTCGTACACAAAATCCCGCAGGCTTTCCTGCGTCTCAAAATACGCAGGCTCCGGATTCCACGGCATATCTCCGGCTCTCCAGCCCAGCACTCTGTCCACTGTCCCGTCCGCCAGAAGCGCCGCAGCCCTCTCTCTTAGTTCCTGCATCTTAAGTCCTCCAATCTCACGTTTCTGCCCAGAGAACGAACCTTCTCCACAAATTCGTTCATGGTCTGGGAGAACTTTACGCCTTCCGCGGCGGACACCCACTCCACGCGGGTCCGTCCGTTCTCGACTCCCAGATAATCCAGCATCGAGAACAACAGCGTCATACGCCTTCTGGCATAATAGTTTCCGGTGGAGTAATGGCAGTCGCCCGGGTGGCACCCGCACAGGATCACGCCGTCCGCCCCCTTCTCAAATGCGCGGAGGATAAACATGGGATTGACCCGGCAGGAGCACGGCACACGGATGATCTTCACATCCGCCGGATAGGACAGTCTGCTGCTCCCGGCCAGATCCGCGCCCGCGTAGCTGCACCAGTTGCAGCAGAAGGCCACAATCTTTGGCCTGAATGTTTCGTTGGTTTCTATCGACATATTGCATCCACCTCCGCGATCAGTTCTCTGTTGGAGAAGCCTTTCAGATCCATCGCTCCGGACGGGCAGGCCACCGTGCAGGCCCCGCAGCCCTGGCACAGCGCGCCGTTCACCACCGCCAGACGGCGCTCCTCCCGGATTCCGTGGTCGTTGACCTGTCGTGTTTCATACGTGATAGCGCCGTAGGGACATACGTTGGCGCACATCGAACAGCCGTTGCACAAAAGCTCGTCGGACTGAGCCGTACAGGGATTCGTCATCAGCCGGTCCCTGGCCAGCAGTCCGATGACCTTCACCGCCGCGGCCCCTGCCTGCGCCACCGTCTCCGGAATATCTTTCGGCCCCTGGCAGACGCCGGACAGGAAGATCCCCGCCGTGGGAGATTCCACCGGACGAAGTTTCGCGTGGGCTTCCGTCAGGAAATTGTTGGTATCAATGCTGGCGGTCAGCATCGTGGCGATCTTGCGCACGTCCGGATTCGGCTCGATGGCCGCCGCCAGCACCACCATGTCCGCCTCTTTCAGGATCCGGCGGTTGTCCAGCAGATCCACGCCCTGCACCAGCAGCTTCCCGTCGGGCTGCGGGATCACCTTTCCCACCTGCCCCTTGATATAGTTGACACCGTACTGCTCCACCGCCCTGCGGTAGAACTCGTCGAAATTCTTGCCCGGCGTCCTCACGTCGATGTAAAATACCGTCACATTCACATCCGGATATTTATCCCGGATCAGCATGGCGTGCTTGGCCGTGTACATGCAGCAGATCTTGGAGCAGTAGCTCTTTCCGCGGCTGTCGGCGCACCGGCTTCCCACGCACTGGATAAAGACCATCTCCTTTGGCGCTTTCCCGTCGGACAGACGCTCCAGATGCCCTTTGGTCGGACCCGCCGCGTTCATGACGCGCTCCAGCTCCAGCGACGTGATCACGTCCGGGCTCTGGCTGTAGGCATACTCGTCATACTGATCCAGCCTGATCACATCAAATCCGGTAGCGACCACGATCGCCCCGTATTTCTGCGTGACGATCTCATCCTGCTGATCGTAGTCGACGGCTCCCGCCTGACAGACTTTCGCACAGACGCCGCATTTCCCGGTCTTGAATTTGATGCAGTTCTCCCGGTCGATGACCGGCACGTTCGGGATCGCCTGCGCGAACGGCGTATAGATCGCGGTCCGGTTCCCAAGGCCCCGGTTGAACTCGCTGGGGATTTTCTTAGAAGGACATTTCTCCTGACAGACGCCGCAGCCGGTACATTTGTCCATGTTGACGCTCCGCGCCTTCCTGCGGATATCCACGGTGAAATCCCCCACAAAGCCCGTCACCTTCTCCACTTCGCTGTATGTATAGATCGTGATCTTCTCGTGGGCCGCCGCGTCCACCATCTTCGGCGTCAGGATGCAGGCCGAGCAGTCCAGCGTCGGGAACGTCTTGTCAAGCTGCGACATCCGCCCGCCGATGCTGGGCGTCTTCTCGACGATGTCCACCTCGTAGCCCGCGTCCGCAATGTCCAATGCCGTCTGGATCCCGGCGATACCGCCGCCGATGACCAGCGCCCGCTTGGTCACCAGACTCTCGCCCGGCGTCAGCGGCGCGTTCAGATTCACCTTCGCGATGGCCGCTCTCGCCAGGATCACAGCCTTCTTTGTGGCTTCCTCCATATCCTTGTGGATCCATGAGCAGTGCTCTCTGATGTTGGCGATCTCCACCATATACGGGTTGAGCCCCGCCTTCTTCGCCGCATTCCGGAACGTCGTCTCATGCATTCTGGGCGAGCAGGAACAGATCACAAGCCCGGTCAGAGCCTTCTCCCTGATGGCGGAGGCGATCTTCGACTGCCCCGCCTCCGAGCACATGTACGGATACTCCTCCGCGTGGACGACTCCCGGCTCGAAGAGCGCCATCTCCACGACTTTCTTCACGTCCACCGTTGCAGCAATATTGCTTCCGCAATGACAGACAAATACTCCGATCCTCTGCATCGGCTCACCTCCTGTATCTTCTGAATGCGCTGACCAGAAGCTGCTGCGGCAGCTCCGGATCCAAAAGCTCCGGAATGTCGTCCGCTTTCAGATAGTTCTGCCCGCGCTGCCGGATCACCAGCTGCCTCGCCGCGTCGATGAGCTTTCCGGGCTTTACATCCCTCGGACATCGCTCCACGCAGGCAAAGCACGAAAGACATTTCCAGAGCGACCGGGATTCCACGAGCGCCTCGATATTTTCATTCTGCACATATGAGACAAACTGATGGGGCTTGATGTCCATCTCCTCAAAAGCCGGACAGGTGGCCGAACATTTCCCGCATTTCATACATCTCAATGGATTCACGCCGCTGATCTGCCGGATCTGTTCCGCCTGGTTCTTCTCCTTACTCATGCCGAAGCCACCTCCCCACTCTCTTTCACTCCCAGCGCCTCCGCCAGAAGCTCCGTAAAATAACAGACCGGGATACCGCCCGCCGCGCTTCGGTTCAGGTTATACATGCACAGAGGACAGGCCGTGATCAGAAGATCTGCGCCAAATCCTTCCGCGCTCTCCTTGATCTTTTCGCACATTCCCTTTGCCATCTCTTTTTCTTTCAGAGAAATATAACCACCGCAGCACTCGTTCCGGTACGGATAGACGACCGGCTCCGCACCGATAGCCCGGATAAAATCCTCCATGATCTTCGGATTCTCCGGATCGTCAAACGCCATCACGCTGCCCGGCCGCAGCAGAAGACATCCGTAATACGCCCCGATCCGTTTTCCGGTCAGCGGCTTTACGACAAGCTCTCTTACCCTGTCAAATCCGACCCGGTCTCTTAATACCTCCAGATAGTGGAGCACGTTGGTCTCCCCTGCATAGGGCGTCTCAAGCTTCATGTAGTTGTTTGCTTTCGTGCGGATTTCCTCCTGCTGCCTCATGTCGTTGTTGACCCGCCTGATCACATGGTGACAGGCAGAGCAGAGCGTCACCAGCTCCTGCCCTCTCTCTTTCGCCGCGTTGAGCGCCCGGACCGAGGACAGCTTTGTGGCGATCTCATCGCTGCCCAGCGGATAGACTCCGCCGCAGCACTGCCATTCCGGAAGCTCTTCCAGTTCAAATCCAAGCGCCTTCGCAGACGCCCGGGCGCAGTCATCCAGCTCCCGGGCTTTGTTTTTCAGCGTACAGCCTGGATAGTAGCTGTATTTCATCCCGTTTCTCCTTTCTCGTTCTGTATTTATTGTTATTTTTTTAACAATCAAGTGTAAAAAAAGAATCCTGCGATACAGGATTCCGATCCGCCGCAGTGCGATCCCCGCGGAGCGTTTTTCCATGTCATGGAATGATTGCAGAGTTATTTCCCGTGACATAAAAAAACGTCCGGACACCGGACGCAGAAAAATTTCATGAAACGCCTGCTCATGAATCTCTCTTTGCGCATCAGTCTTCCCATCGAAAACCTTTTCATGCTCTTCTCAGGCAGGTCTCCTGGCTTGGACTCTTCCTCCCTGCTCCGCCTTCCCGGCCTGCGGCCAGTGGTCTTTGAACAGTTCGTCCTCCTTACAGTAGCGAGGGCTGCTGCAGCATCTCACTGCATTCCCTTTTCATCCTGACCCAGGCAGACGCTGCCGCGCGCCTGCTGGTATCAGGAACCTGTGAAGTTTTTGTATTCCTCTTATTGTTAATAAAATAACATATCTTCTCCGAAAGAGCAACCGCTCCTGATATGCCAATCTGGAATAAGTAGCGGCCCGGCTTTGCGAACGGCGCGGGCCGAACGGTTGCGAAATGAGTTTACTTTCCTCCCGAAAGCCGCCCCATCAGCACCCAGATCAGCACCGACGATACGGCGATGCAGCCGGCTCCCAGATAGAAGTAGCCCAGCATATTGCCTCCGGCCAGCGGGATGATGACGTAGGTGGGCACCACCACCGCGCCGAGAAGCTCCAGCGTCACGGCGAAGCCGCCCGCCATGCCGGCGTATTTCGGACCGATATCGCTGAACATGACCGGAAGAGCCATCATCGCCGCGATGATGCCGCTTCTTAAGCAGCCGTTCAGGAACGACGCCGCGTAGATCCCCGCCGTCGGAAGCTGCACGAGCAGTACCGTACAGACCGCCGCGATCAGCCCCATGACCAGCATCCAGAGTCCGGGCTTTTTCGAGCGGAACACGCAGGAGGGCACCGCCACCGATCCGATGATGGATCCGATCATCAGCACCGTACCGAAGGTTCCCGCCAGATTTTCCGAATATCCTTTGACGGACGTCAGGTAAGCCACCTGAAAATTGGAGATCACGGTGGCTCCGCCCAGCAGCATCAGAAGCGCCAGCCCCATCAGCCACACGTTTCCGCTGCGGACGGACACCTTCAGCGCCTCTCTCACCGGAACCGTCTCTGCCGCGCTCTGGGACGCGCCTCCGAAGTCCTTCTCCCGGACCAGCACGAGCCAGAAAACGCTGAGGATGACCGCGGCCACCGCCGTCACCCAGAAGGCGGCCTCCAGACTCGGATAGAAAGCGGTCGTCCCGTAGGCCACCGCCATGGAGCCCGTGGAGCCTGCCATGAGGATTCCCACCACCTTGCCGATCTTTTCCGCCGGATAGAGAGACGACACGATCTTGGAAAGGTTGCCGTTCAGTACCGTGCAGCCCACGCCCGTCATCATCATGGCGGCGAACATCATGCCGTAGCTGCCGGCGAATACTCTCAGGACAAAGCCCAGCGTGGACACCGCATAGCAGACCATGACCGTCTTTTTGATGCCGAACCGGTCCGCCAGCACGCCCAGCACGATACTGAGGAAGATGGCCGGCACCATGGGCGAGGTCATGATGCTGGAAAACTGCGTGTCGGTCAGACTGAATTTTTCATAGATCATGGACGGGACCGCCGCCAGCTGATACTGTCCGTAGTTTCCGAGAAACAATCCCACGAACACCAGCGCGGTCACGAGCAGACATTTTTTCCCTGTTTCTTTCGACATATCTGATTTCCCCTTTTCTTTCCTTCGTCAGGTATCCGTCTCCGCTTCCGTGCAGGCACGGCGCGGCGACGGATACCCGCTGACTGTCTTTGCATAAAAGTCAGATGCTCCGTGCTTCGCACTCCCGCATCTGACCCCCAGCATTCGCAGTCCGGGCTGCCGCCCTTCCTGCTCATGCCGGGGGCGCGTCAGATATCCGTCTCCGCTTCCGTGCAAGCACGGCGCGGCGACGGATACCCGCTGACTGTCTTTGCATAAAAGTCAGACGCTCCGTGCTTCCGCACTCCCGCATCTGACCCCCAGCATTCGCAGTCCGGGCTGCCGCCCTTCCTGCTCATGCCGGGGGCGCGTCAGATATCCGTCTCCGCTTCCGTGCAAGCACGGCGCGGCGACGGATACCTGACTTGCTTTTATGCAAAGTATTTCGGGCTGAGTTTGCGGATCTCGTCCATGATCACGTCGTTGACGCCCGGGAAAATGCTTCCGTCTCCGCCGTAGGTCAGGCACGGGATAAAGTTCCCGCCCGGCGCGTAAGCGTCGCAGGCTCTTCTGACTTCCGCCCGCACCTTTTCCTCGCTCCAGTCCGCCTGGTCGATGGCCGGAGCGTCGATGCCGCCCATGAGGACCAGCTTTCTCCCTACTTCTTTCTGGATGGCCGGAATGTCGTTCTGAGGAAGCACTCCCTGCCAGACGTTGATCCCCACGTCGATCATATCCTGCACGATGGGCTGGCAATAGCTGTCCGAATGATGGATCACGATCACGCCGTTCTCCCGGAAATAGCTGTAGATCTTCGTGTAGCGCTCCTTAAAAAACTCTCTCCACGTGTCCGGCTGCATGAACAGGCTCGTCTTGGAGCCCCAGTCGTCGTGGAACAGCACCACGTCCGGATGGAGATTTTCCACCAGAAGCTTCGCGTACTCCAGCTTGTACTCCGTCAGATAATTCAAAAGCTCGTGAACGTCGTCCGGCTCCAGAAGAAGATTCATCAGCGAATCCTCGAAGCCCATCAGATAATGCATCTGCTCAAAGAGCCCCGTCGCCATCAGCGAGGTGACGAGCTTTCCCTGCGCCCGGATCTCCTCCGCCTGCTTTTTCGCCTCCGTCCAGTCCAGCGGAACCTGAAGATCCGGCGCGTGCACCGTGTCTTTCCAGCAGGTCACGTCCTTAATGACCTTGTTCTCGTCGTTGACGATGGGCATGGCGCCCGGCTCGTTCTCTCCCAGATAGATCGTGACGCCCCACGGATCCACCACGTACTCTCCCGGACGGGCCACCAGCGTGATCCCCATAAGCGGGTCAAACACAAAACCGAAGGGTTCCCACTCGTCGACCAGCGCGTCCGGCTGTCCTCCATTTACCAAAGCCAGAAAATTTTCCTTTGCATTCATACTCATAAAGCCTCCTTTTGTCTTCCGATGTTGCGATCCACAGTCGATATGTATCTGCGAACAGACTCGTCATGCCTGCATGGAAGAGACTGACGGCTGTGAATCGCAACCTTCCGTTAGCTTTATGGTACCCTTCCGGAGGGCCGGTGTAAATCCATGAAACTGTTTGCTTTTTCTGTCGGATGGTGTACAATGTGTACGATGCTTTTTATCAGGAGGGATCACGATTTGAAATTGAACAGCGTTATGCTTTTTCACCGTTTAGAGAACTATTTTGACATTGAATATGAACGTTCTTCCCAAAATCTGTATGTGCGAAGACCGGTTTTCTACAACGATTTCTTTCAGTTCGACCATCAGGTCGTCATCGTTGACGCCAGAGACATCCGTCATTGTGTAGACCGGTGCGAGAGCTGTATCCTGATCTGCCTTGGTCAGCCGGAGGAAGATGTGCGGGACGCGGGCGAAAACGATCTGGCCGTGCTCAACGATCCCACCTCCGGCGGGATCATCCTCAATATCCTGACCAATATTTTTGAACTGTTCGACGAGTGGGATTCCCGACTGAACCGGATCTTCTATCAGACGATGGACGTACAGGAGATGCTGGAGGCCACGGCGCAGGTGCTCTCCCCCACGATCTCTTTGCTGGACCGGGATTTCCGGTATATCGCCTATACCAGCACGCCCGACCTCTCCCGGAAGTTTGTGGACGAGACCAACCGCCTCCCGGTCAAGGACGTGGCTCTTCTCACCTCCCGGCCCGATTTCAAGGAGCTGGAGACGCTTGAAGGCCCCTTTTCCTACACGGCCGGAGAATCTGTCGTCTATCAGAACATCTTCGACGACGGGCGCTATGTGGGCCGCCTGTGCGCGCTGCCCGACAATCCTTCTGAAGAAGAATATACCAAGGCGGTGTTCCGTCATCTGACGCCCTACATCGAACGGCTCTACGGCCAGCAGCAGACCTTCGAGGCCATCCCCGTGCGAAAGGCCGCCCTGCGCCGCCTGCTGCTGCGCTGCTTCAACGGGGAAGCGCCGGACACGGCCGCGCTCCTCTCCGCGCTCCCGGAGAACGGATACCGGCAGGGGGCTTCCCTTTGCGTGCTCTGTCTCCAGAGCGTCTCCGAGCGGTTCTCCCACAGCATGAACTATCTCTGCGCCCAGCTGGAGCGCCTAAGCCCCGGCGTGTGCTGTGTGCCGCTCCCCGGCGAGATCGGCCTTTTGCTGGACGCCGGAGTCTGCCGCGCCGACGCGTTCGCCCCGTTTCTTCTCGAAAATCATATGGCCGCAGGCGTGAGCCGGGAATTTTCGGACTGCGCGCTTCTTCTCTCCGCATGGAGCCAGTCCCGCTTCGCCCTTCAGACCGGGCTTGGGACGACGCCGCCCCGGCCTCTCTGTCCGTTTGACGACTGCGCCCTTTTGTACCTGCTCCGGCATGGGACCGGCTCTTTTCTCCCGGAGCAGATCGCGCACCCGGGCCTTCTCCTTCTTCTGAGGAGGGACCGGGAGCGCGGGACCTCCTACTACGCCACCCTGCGCGCCTATTTTGACTGCCAGTACAATGCAGCCGCTGCGGCCAAATCCCTCTACATCCACCGGAGCTCCTTCATCAACCGCATGGAGCGGGTGCAGGAGCTGATCGGATGGAATCAGCAGGATCCGGACGAGCGGCTGTACATGATGATCTCGTTTCGGATTTTAGGCGACGAACGCTGAAAGAAACCTTGTTTCCTCTCTAACGATTCTCGATCTGCCAGTCGATGGGCGCAAGGCCGTGCTCTTCCAGAAAGGCGTTGGCCCTGCTGAAGTGTCTGCACCCGAAAAATCCCCGGTAGGCCGACAGCGGACTCGGATGCGGCGCTTCCAGGATCAGATGCTTTGGATTGTGAAGCATGGATTTCTTCATCTGGGCGGGCCGTCCCCACAGCAGGAACACCATGGGCCGGTCCTGCTCATCCAGCACCCGGATGGCCGCGTCGGTGAACTCCTCCCAGCCGATGCCCCGATGGGAATTGGCCTGATGGGCGCGCACCGTCAGCACCGTGTTCAGAAGCATCACTCCCTGGCGGGCCCATTTCTCCAGATAGCCGTTGTTCGGAATGTAGCAGCCGCAGTCGTCGTGCAGCTCCTGATAAATGTTCACGAGGGACGGCGGGATCTCCACGTCCGGCTTCACCGAGAAGCAAAGCCCGTGGGCCTGCCCGTTGTTGTGATACGGATCCTGACCGAGGATCACCACCTTCACCTCCGCCAGAGGCGTGAACGCGAACGCATTGAAAATGTCGTCCGACGGCGGAAAAATCTGGTGCGTGCTGTACTCCGTTTTCACAGTCTGATATAACTTCGCATAGTATGGTTTCTTAAATTCCGGGCTCAGAGGGCCCAGCCAGTCGTTGGATATGGCTGCCATGCTTTCTGTACCTCCTACAAACGTACGGGAACGCCTGATTCCCGCAAATATTCTTTGACCTCCCGGATCTCCAGCTCCTTATAGTGAAAGAGCGACGCCGCCAGCGCCGCGTCGGCCCGGCCTTCGGTCAGCGCGTCGTAAAAATGCTCCTTCGTCCCGGCTCCGCCGGAGGCGATGACCGGGATTGACACCCGCTCCGCGATGGCCCGGGTGAGCGAAAGGTCGTAGCCCTCCTTCGTCCCGTCACAGTCCATGCTGGTCAGAAGGATCTCGCCCGCCCCGAGCTTCTCGGCCTTCACGGCCCACTCCACCGCGTCGATACCCATGTCCACGCGTCCTCCGTTTTTGTATATATTCCAACCGCTTCCATCGGCCCGCCGTTTGGCGTCGATGGCCACCACCACACACTGGCTCCCGAATTTATCGGCAGCCTCGCTGATGAGCTCCGGCCGCAGGATCGCTGCCGTGTTGACGGAGATCTTGTCCGCCCCCTCGCGAAGCAGCGCTTTGAAATCCTCCACCGTGCGGATGCCTCCTCCCACGGTAAACGGGATAAACACCTTCTCCGCCACCCGGCGCACCATATCGGCCACCGTGGCCCGGGCGTCCACGCTCGCCGTAATGTCGAGAAAGACCAGCTCGTCCGCGCCCGCCGCGTCGTAGGCCGCCGCGATCTCCACCGGATCGCCCGCGTCTCTTAAGTTCACAAAATTTACGCCCTTCACCACGCGGCCCGCGTGCACGTCCAGGCAGGGAATGATCCGTTTCGTAAACATAGGCTAATCCTCCAGCTCTGCAAAATTTTTCAGTATGGCAAGCCCCACGCGGCTGCTCTTCTCCGGATGGAACTGACAGGCAAACACGTTTCCCTGCTCCACGGAAGCGTCGATGCTCACGCCGTACTCCGTCCTGGCTTTCACGATCTGCGGATCCTCCGCCCTCAGGTAATAGGAATGCACAAAATATACGTACGGCTCTCTTTCCAGCCCCCCAAAGAGCCTTCCGTCTCCGGAGAGATTCAGAGAATTCCAACCGATATGGGGCACCTTGAGACCTTCGCCGTCCGGGATCCGCAGGATCTCTCCCTTCAGGATTCCAAGCCCCTCCGCACCCGGCGACTCCTCGCTTCTCTCAAACAAAAGCTGAAGCCCGAGACAGATGCCAAGAAACGGCTTTCCCTGCGCCGCAAGCTCGCGGATCACTTCCACTAGCCCGTACTCCCGCAGATGCTCCATGGCGTCCCCAAAAGAGCCCACGCCCGGCAGGATCACCTTGTCCGCCTCCAGAAGCCGCTGCCGGTCTCTCGTGACGCACACCTCCTGCCCCAGATATTTCATGGCCTTCTCCACGCTTCGGATATTTCCCGCGTCGTAATCGATGATTCCTATCATGCGCCCGCCTCCTTCTCTGCTCCTGCCTCACCCGCTTCGTCAGCCGGCTCCGGCTGTTCCGCTGCCGCAGTCTCTCCAGCCGTCCGCTCCGGCTGCCGCCCTGTCATGCCCGCAAAAAACCGCTCCGGATCCTCCCTGACCGGGATCCCCCGGTCAGCGATCTCCTCGGACAGCTGGGGAAATTTCCCGCTGATCCGGATGTAACGGGCTTTCTTATTAAAATAGGCCGTCTTCTCAAACGGAAAGCGGATCAGCTGCGGATGGGCGAACCCTGCGCCCAGCTCCAGCACGCACAGCCGCTGATGCAACGTAAAGGACAGCCAGCGAAGATAGTCCTCCCAGCTCTTATGCCCCCCGGGATCCTGAAGCGGAGCCGTGATCCGCTCCGGATCCAGCCCCGCCGCCTCCAGACCCGCCCTGTCTTTCAGCGTCACGATAAAATAGTCCTTGTTTTTCAGAAGTCCGGCCAGCTCCTTCCATAGCCGCGGATCGCCCGAGAGCTCCTCTCCCAGCCCCACCAGCACCAGATTCGCTTCCCGCACCTCTTTCTTTACTTCTTCCAGTGTCGCCATGTCGTCCTTCCTTCCCTCGTCCGCAGACAGCGGATGAAACTTGTATCAGTATACCACGGAAACGGAAAGTTGTCTATTTTCGATGAGACGCCGTTTTTGCGCCTGAAAAACAAGGCCGCCGTCCCATGACTGACGGATCAGCCATGGAGCGGCGGCCTCTTAAAAGCACCGTTCAACCGTATCTGAAATTATGCGACCAGCTCTTTTGCCTTCTGTGCGCAGGAAGCCGCGTCCTCGGTGTACGCATCCGCGCCGATCTCGTCCGCAAACGCCTGCGTGATCGGAGCTCCGCCTACCATGACCTTGATGCTGCCGCGGAACGCCTCGCTGTTGAGGAGCGTCACCGTGTCCTTCAGGGCCGGCATGGTCGTGGTCAGAAGCGCGGAACAGCAGACGATCTTCGTATCCGGATTCTGCTCCACAGCCTCCACAAACTTCTCCTTCGGAACGTCCACGCCCAGATCGATGACCTCAAAGCCTGCGGACTCCAGCATCATGCTGACCAGATTCTTTCCGATATCGTGAAGGTCTCCGGCGACGGTTCCGATGATCACCTTTCCTGCCGCTCCGGCAACGCCCGTAGCCAGATGGGGCTTGAGCACCTCGACGCCCTTCTTCATGGCTCTTGCGGCTACCAGCATCTCGGGAACGAAGATCTCTCCTGCCTTGAACTTGGCTCCGACCTCGTCCATGGCCTTGATCATACCGTCGTTCAGGATCGCCGTCGGTTCACATCCTGCGTCCAGCGCCTCCTGAGCGGCCGCCGCGATGAGCTTTGCCTTTCCCTTTACTACCAGATCATAAACTTCCTGAATTCCTGCCATTTTTCTTACCTCCATTTTTTGATTGAAAATTTATTCCCAGCGGCCCCGGAGGAATGGCGTTCTCCCAGAGCCGCCCGCGTGCGTCTCTCTTATTTCTTCGGTCCGAAGATGCCCTCTCTGTAAGCGCTGATGTACTCCATGCAGTAGTCGTCCAGACCAAGGAGCGCCTCGGTGGCGTAGATCACGCCCATCATATCCCGGTTGGTCGGATCTAAGATGGCGCTGTCAAGTCCCGCGTTCATGGCCAGCACCGTGAAGCCGAGATTGACCATCTTGCGCACCGGCAGATTGAAGGAAATGTTGCTGACCGCCGCCGTGATGTGGATGTTCGGGCAGCGCTTGCGGATCGTGCTGATGACCTCCACGTTCATGGCGATGCCGTCCTCGGACGTGCAGAGCATCTCCACCAGCGGGTCGATGTGCATGCGGGAGTGGTCGATGCCGTACTCCTCCGCTTTCTTTAAAATGTAATCGAACACCTTCAGTCTGTCCTCCGCGCATTTGGGAATGCCCGTGTCGTCGGAGAGAAGGCAGATGACCTCCCATTTCGTACCGGCGATCAGCGGGAAGATCTTGTCCACCTTGCCGCCCTCTCCGGACACCGAGTTAATCAGACCCGGCCGCTTGCAGTACGGAAATACCTGCGCCAGCACATCCGCGCTGGGACTGTCCACCGAGATCGGCAGATCCGTCACCTCCTGAATACAGTCGATCATCCATTTCAGCGTCTCGACCTCCTCGGCCTCCGGCACCGACGCGCAGCAGTCGATGAACGTAGCCCCCGCATCCGCCTGCGCTTTCGCCCGGTTCCTGATAAATTCCGCATCCCTCTTCGCGATGGCTTCCGCCACGGCCGGAATGGAACCGTTGATCTTTTCTCCAATAATGATCATTCCATTTTCCTCCTTCTTCATATATCCTGTACAGCTTTCTCGTTCTTTCTTGTCTGTTTTCTGTACATTTTATCCATATCATGACTGTATCACAATCCCATCTTCTTCTCCACCTTCAAAATTGCTGATTTTCCGTATGCCTTTTCCTACATTTTATAGGAGCGCCGTCTTGCCTTTGTTTTTTTTCTGCCGTATAATGGGAGCAACGATAAAAGAAAGGATCGAATCCATGAAACTGAGCGCGCTTCTGATCAGCTGGTATCTGCAAAAAAACTACGCCATGCGGGCGTCCACATGGCTCTCCGGCGAGCCTCATCTGGAATATCCGCTGCTCTACACCGGCGGCGGGCCGCTGAGAGAGGGCGTCCTCTATGTGACGGGAGACCCGGATTTTTCCATCCCTTCCCACAAATTGTCGAAAACCTTTGTGATCCTGACGGGTTCGCAGTTTCAGGTCTCCGAGGCGGACTATCCCAATCTGTGCGTGCTCCCGGAGGCAGACTCTCCCTTCGAGGTACTGGCGTTTCTCCAGGAGCTCTTCTCATGTTACGCGCAGTGGAGCCAGTCCCTCTTTGAGTCCCGTCTGGCCGGAGCCACGATCCAGAATCTTCTGGATCTGACCGACCGGATCATCCCGAATCCGATGATAGTCATCGGCATGGATTTCCGGATCATCGCTTCCAAAAAAAGCCGCTACGGAGACTTAAAGATACCGGTGCTCGGCTCCGACGACGAGACCATGGATCTGATCAGCGCGCTGAAAAACGATCCCAATTACGAGGAGGCCTACTACCGGACCGGCTATTTCCACTATCCGGGCAACGACGTCGCCGTCCCGTCCCTGTGCGTCAATATTTCCAAATTTGACAGGACGGTCTACCGGATCATGATCATGGACGGGGAAGTCCCTCTGGACGACACCTTCGGGTTCATCCTCGAATATCTGGCCCGGATGGTCTCCCACGCCCTGTCCAACAACCCCATGGCCGGTCACGACTACGCCCACTCCCTGCACCAGATCTTCACCAATCTGCTGACGGACCCGTCCGCCGACTACGTGGATATCAGTCAACAGTTTTCCTCGGCCGGATGGATGTCCCACCATGTCTACCAGTGCGTCCTTTTGAAGACCGGTATCCTGGATCTTAAAAATCTGACGCTCCGTTCCATCTGCAGCTATGTGGAAAATTCCATCCCTGCCTCCTGCGCGGTGGAGCATCAGGGAAACGCCGTCGTCTACATCAATCTGGATCTGTGCAGCATGGATATAGACGAGATTTCCCAGCGTCTGGCGAATTTCGTCCGGGACAGCCTCCTAAACGCCGGGTACAGCCGGAAGATGCTGGGACATTTTAATTTTCAGAGGCAGTACGTGCAGGCCTCCATCGCCCTTCAGGTCGGGCGGCGGCGCAACCCGTCCCAGTGGATCCACCATTTTAACCAGATCGCCCTGCCCTACATCTTAGAGCAGGCGACAAAAAAGCTTCCCGCGTACATGATCTGTCACGAGAAGCTGATCGCGCTGAAAAACGCCGATGAAAACAACCACACCCAGCTTTACCGCACCGTCCGGTGCTATCTGGAAAATCACCAGAGCATCGCCCGCACCTCCGAGGCGCTCTTTATCCACAGAAGCACGCTCCTGTACCGCCTCGAGAAGATCCGGGACGCTCTGAAGACCGATTTTTCCGACCCGGAGGAGCTGCTCTACCTTCTTTTATCCTTCCGGCTTCTGGATCAGGAAGGCGACTAGGCAAACATCCCCGTCAGCCCAGCAGGTAGCAGCCGGTGTAGGCGATCGTGTTGGGACCGTAATAGTAGTCCATGCCGTTCGCCCTGCACAGATCGCTGACCACGATGCCGTAGGATTCCAGAGACGAGATCCGCTTTGCCGGGAAGCGGCACGGCTCGTCCGGATAGGAACAGGCTTTGCAGACCGTGCAGCAGCCCGCTCCCAGACAGAGAAGCTTCGGATACCTCTCCCGAAGGAGGTCCGCCCCCGCGAAAAACGCCTTCTTATGCCGTGCTTCCGTCTCCTGCATCCCTTCAAAATCCATGCTGTCCTCCAGCTCTCCCACGCTCTGCACCAGGATGCCGAAGCGGTAGGGAGCGATCCTCTCCCCGCACTCCTCCAGCGATCCGCAGCCGGGCGGACATGCCCAGTTGCGTCCGTACTGCCCGCACGTGTTGGCCTCGCACATCTGCCGCACCTCCGGCAGCAGACGGATCGTGGCGCAGTCCAGACAGGCCGTGTGGTCAAAGTCGGCCTCCCCGATCAGTTGTCTTGCGTTTTCATATTCTCCCATCGTTCAATCCCCTTCCCTTTCCGGAAATTCCAGCTCGTCCACATAAATGTCCTGAAATTCCGCTTCTCTTGCCAGCTCCAGAAACTGTACGCTTCCGGCCAGCCGGCGGCTTCTCTCATACTCCTTCTGGTTCAGCGCCGCGATCTTCGCGCCTTCGCCCGCCGCGTTTCCGATGGACGTGATACGACCTCTGAGCTCCTGCGGCAGCATGCCGATGTCGCAGGCGCTCTCCGGATCCAGATAGTTGCCGAACGCGCCCGCGATCAGCACCTCCTCGATGTCCTCCACCCGGATGCCCCGCTTTTCGCAGAGCATCCGGATCCCGGCGGCGATGGCCGCCTTGGCCAGCTGAAGCTCCCGGATATCCTTCTGCACCAGCGACACGTTCTTTGTAAAATACCATGTCTGCGAGAGCCGCCCGCTCTCGTCCACCCGTCCGGTCCTGCACAGGCAGGCCGCCGCGTCCAGAAGCCCGGATCCGCAGATCCCCAGAGGCTCTCCTCCGCCGATCACATGGAAGGAGATCTCTCCCTCCTCGTCCGCCTGCACGTGGTCGATGGCTCCGGTGCTGCCCCGCATGCCGCAGCTGATCTTCGCGCCCTCAAACGCCGGGCCTGCGGCGGTGGAGCAGGCGATCAGGCCGTCCCGGTTGCCCAGCACCATCTCTCCGTTCGTTCCGATATCCACCAGCAGCGTCATTTTCTCCCGCTGCTCCAGCCGTGACGCCAGAAGGCAGCCCACCGTGTCCGCTCCCACAAATCCTCCGATGTTGGGAAGCCACATCAGCTTCGCCTGCGGATGGACCTGGATGCCGCACTCCAGAGCCGGACGGACTACCGCGTCCTTCACCTTCGGCTCGTAGGGCGCCAGCACGAGGGAATCCACCGGGATCTCCAAAAAGAGATGATGCATACAGGTGTTTCCCACCATGACGATCCGGACGATGTCCTCCGGGCTGCCTCCGCACTCTCTGGCAAGCTCTCTCAAAAGCTCTCCGATCAGCCGCCTGATGCAGCCGCTCAGCGCCTCCGCTCCATGCTCCATGGCGTAGCTGCTGCGCATGACTACATCCGCCCCGTACTGCCGCTGCGGATTGAGCATACTTTTCACTGCCAGCGTCTCTCCCGACCTTCCGTCCATGAGGTAGACCACCACCGACGTGGAGCCAAGATCCACCGCCGCCAGAAGCGGATGCTCCGTGTCCTTCGGAAGATTGCCCGGCGCAAACCGCACCGCTCCAGCGCTTCCCTTCGTCAGGATCTGATCCTTCTTCTTGCCGCCCTGCCCGGTATCCACCTCCATGTCCCCCCGGATCATGGTCTGACAGGCCAGACGCTCCACGCCGTCGGCCAGGATCCTGCATTTTCCGCATTTTCCGTTGCCTCCGCAGGGCGCGTCCGGCGTCAGTCCCGCCGCCCGCTCCGCCTCCAGCACGGTCATTCCTTCCTTCGCCTCATAGACGATTTTTTCTTTCACAAAGGTCACGTTCCAAGTTTTCAATGCTGTCCCCTCCCATCTGTTCCACTGCTTTCATTATAGCAGTCCCGGAAATTCCGCACAATCCCGAAACGCGGATTTCTGTAGGCAACAGTTCAGCCAGCCGGAACGCGATAGTTACTGTTCGGGCCAGCCTCAAACACCTGCTGTTTGAGGCGTGAGAACGTGATTCAAGTGTGAGCGGGCTCCTTTTGCGAAGCAAAACTTCAAATGAGCCCGCGAATGGCGCGGGCTGAACTGCCTCGCAGAGGCGACGAGTGCGCACCGCCGCGGACCGGCCGCGTTTGCGCCGCGCTTCCTCCAATTTGCGCTTGACAGCCCCCTGTAAATAATGATACGGTTACTGTGAAATTTTCAAAACCAAGCGATGAGGTGCAAGAATATGCAGGAATTAAAGCCAATCAAAGAAGGTAAGGTACGCGAGATCTACGACAACGGCGACAGTCTGATCATGGTCGCCACCGACCGCATCAGCTGCTTTGACGTCATTCTGAACAACGAGGTCACGAAAAAGGGCACGGTCCTGACGCAGATGTCCAAATTCTGGTTCGACATGACGGAGGACATTCTTCCGAACCATATGATCTCCGTGGACGTAAACGAGATGCCGGAGTTTTTCCGGCAGGACAAGTACCGCGGAAAATCCATGATGTGCCGCAAGCTCCGGATGCTTCCCATCGAATGCATCGTCCGCGGCTACATCACCGGAAGCGGCTGGGCCAGCTATCAGGAGAACGGAACCGTCTGCGGCATCCGTCTGCCGGAGGGCTTAAAGGAGTCCGACAAGCTGCCGGAGCCCATCTACACGCCGTCCACCAAGGCTGAGATCGGCGATCACGACGAGAATATTTCCTTTGAGCAGAGCGTCGAGCATCTGGAGAAGCATTTCCCCGGCAAAGGACTCGAATACGCGGAAAAGCTCCGGGACAGCACCATCGCTCTCTATCAGAAGTGCGCGGAGTACGCGCTGAGCAAAGGGATCATCATCGCCGACACCAAGTTTGAGTTCGGTCTCGACGAGGACGGAAATCTGCTGATCGGCGACGAGATGCTCACGCCCGACAGCTCCCGCTTCTGGCCCGCCGACGGCTACGAGCCCGGCCACGGCCAGCCCTCCTTCGACAAGCAGTTCGCCCGCGACTGGCTGAAGGCCAACCCGGACAACAACTGGACGCTGCCGCAGGAGATCGTGGACAAGACCATCGCCAAATATCTTCAGGCGTACAAGATGCTGACCGGCAAAGATCTGTAACTCTGTAATCGGATAGGGGGAGATCTTCTTCCCCTATCCGCCGCGATACGCGGACAAGATGGCTTTATCTCACCCTGTTCCCTTCCAAATGTAAAGCCGCCGGCGCTACTCCTGCCCCATCATTTCCGCCATTTCCCTCATATACTTTGGAATCTGAAAGCCCTGAGGACAATGTCTCGTACAGCTTCCGCAGGAAATACAGGCCGAGGGGCGTTTCCCCTCCTCCAGCGAGAGAAGATTCGCAAGCCGCCATGCTCCGCCAAGCTTCGCGTCATTGTATGCCTTCAGGAGAGCGGGGATATCCAGTCCCGCCGGACATCCCGGACAGCAGTAACGGCAGGCTGTACAGGCCACTGCCACCGCGGCGCGCTGCTTCTGCGCCGCCTCCCGGATGCATTCCTGCTCCTTCTCCGTCAGCGGAAGCGCCTCCTGATATGTACGCAGATTATCTTCCAGCTGCGCGAGCGTAGACATCCCGCTGAGCGCCACCCATACATTGGGAAGATCCAAAACCCACCGTACCGCCCATGAAGCCAGCGAGCGGTCGGGAGCCGCTTCCTTCAAAGGCTGTGCGGCGTCCTCATTTAAGTTTGCCAGAAGTCCGCCGTGTACCGTCTCCATGACCATCACCGGTATGCGCGCCTCTGTCAGGATCTCGTAGAGCTCCCTCGCGTCCCCGAAATACCAGTCATAATAATTGAGCTGGATCTGCACAAAATCCCATGAATACGCCTCCAGACATCTGCGCAGCACCGCCGGGCTTCCGTGGAAGGAAAAGCCCAGACGGCGGATCGTTCCTTTTTTTCTTAAAGCGTCAAAGTAAGCGATGCATCCGTTTTCAAGAATCTCATCCGCGTCGGAATCCTGAATGCCGTGAAGCAGATAAAAGTCGATATAATCCATCTGCAGCCGTTTCAGCTGCTCCGCAAACTGCGCCCTGTAATCCGGATTCGCCTGCATGTTGTACTTATCCGCCACAAAATACCGGTTTCTCGGATACTCCCGCAGAGCCTTTCCCAGAAACTCCTCCGACTTTCCCTCGTGATAAATATAAGCCGTATCATAATAGGTGATCCCGGCCTCCATGCACCGGTCGATGATGGCTTTCGCCTTCTCATAATCAATCGAGCCATAGTCGCCGTCTCTGACCGGCAGACGCATGACGCCCATGCCAAGGCGCGAGGGAACCGCGTCGTTCAGGCTTTTCCCAAACTCCCGGATCTCTTTCCATTTCTGTTCCTTCTGCTCCTCCTTTTCCAGCATCGTAAAAACGCCCATGTTTTCCAGCTTCAGATAGCCCAGAAAGGAATTTTCATACTCGTAAAGCGCGCCGCCGTACACATCCTCGCTCCCGGAACTCAGAAGCAGCGCCGCCTTCTTTAAGCGCAGCGGCCGATCCAGCGCATAGATCCGGTTGATCGCACACTGGAGCTGACCTGTAAAACTGTGGTAGTAGACAGGCGACGCCAGCACGATCATATCCGCTTCATCAAGCACCGGATAAATCTCCTGCATATCGTCCTTCTGCACGCAGACGCGCTGTTCCTTTGTATGACAATACTCACAGGCAAGACATCCCGCGATCTTCCTCTGACAGACCGGGACGACCGTGACCTCATGCCCGCTCTCCCGTGCTCCCTCCGCAAACGCGGATACCATGGCCGCCGTGTTGCCATGAGGCCTTGGACTTCCGTTCAATACCAAAATTTTCATGCCCTGCTCTCACTCCTTTCCACTGCCTTTCTCATCCGGAACACCAGATAATCCAGACAGTCGATCCGCCTCTGCTCCAGATGCATGGCGTCCAAAAGCGCCTGACGATGTCTTTCCAGAAATCTCATCTGCCTTTTTATGTCGCCCTCCCCGCAAATCTCCAGAAATTCCTCCACCTGTTCCCTGCTGCAGCCGGCGTCCTTTAGATTCTGGATCACCGCGTCCTGCTCCTTTGTCTCCACACTCATCTGATCTCACCTCGTTTCTCATGTAACCTTCACATTCCTTCATATTCCGCCGCGCCCCGTTTCAGCCGGTCCAGTCCGTCCGCAAGGATGCTGCGCGGGCAGGCCATGTTGAGACGCAGGAAACGGGAACCGGCGGCTCCATACTGCGCTCCCTCCGACAGATAAAGGCCCGTTCTCTCCCTGAGAAAGCGGGCCAAAGAGGCCGCGTCCTCCGTGAGCTTCCCGCAGTCGATCCACAGAAGATAGGTGGCTTCTGCTTCCGCCAGATGAAGCTTCGGAATCTCTGTCTCCAGATACTGTTTCACCAGCTGCCGGTTTTCTTCCAGATAGCCGCGCAGTTCATCCAGCCATGGGCCGCCCTCTGTGAACGCCGCCACCGCCGCCTGCACCGCAAAGGCGTTGGGCTCCGCCACCTCGTCCGTATTGATGGCACGGTACATTTTGCTCCGCAGCGCCTCGCCCGGCACGACGATGGCCGCCGTCTGCAGCCCCGCCAGATTGAAAGTCTTCGTGGGGGCGATGCAGGTCACGCTGTTTTCCCGGCACGTCTCAGACACGGAGGCAAATGGAATATACTCTTTTCCGGGCGCAGTCAGGTCGCAATGAATTTCATCGGAAAGCACGATCACATGATGCTTCGCGCACAGCTCGCCGATCCGGGAAAGCGTCTCCCGGTCCCAGATCTTCCCCACCGGGTTGTGGGGATTGCACAGGATCATCATCGTGGTCTGCGGGTCGGAGAGATCCCGTTCCAGCGCCTCAAAATCGATCCTGTACTGTCCTCCCTCATACAGCAGAGGACTTTCCAGCACCTCTCTTCCGTTATTTACAATAGAATTGAAAAAAATATTGTAGACCGGCGTCTGGATCAGCACCTTCTCTCCCGGTGTGGTCAGCTTGCGTACCGCGCTGGAGATGGCAGGCACCACGCCCGTCACAAACATCAGCCATTCTTTTTGGATCAAAAAATGATGCCGCTGCTCCCACCATGTCTGATAAGCCTGATACCATTCGTCCGGCACGATGGAATATCCAAAGACGCCATGCTCTGCCCGTTTCAAAATGGTTTCCCGAATTTCCGGCGCTGTCTGAAAATCCATATCCGCCACCCACATGGGAAGCTCGTTTTCTTTTACG
>JAUNHB010000077.1 GCA_030524125.1 Eubacteriales bacterium
TAATGTTAATAGGAGCAGTGTTATCTTATTTTTTAACACCATATATGGCTATTCTGACTTTTATTATTTGGCTCGTTTTATTTTTCAAAGAGGTTCACTTTGACACTCATAAAGCGTTTGAAAAATATTTATTAAAATAACTTCTGGTTTATCAACAAGCTACAGAGAACGAAGAAACGGTGCCAACTAATGTAAAATATCTCCCCATGCTTGTAGACATCTATGACCGTTCATGCTAAATTATACTTAATGTTTGCATGATGAATCTTACCGCATATAGGGCAGGCGTAAATTCAACGTTACGATCCAACAGATATGTGCGGCAGCCGGGATTCCGGCGGGCGATGAGCCGTAAAAAGGGAGAGAATAAAGATGGATGAGAGAGAACAGAGAGCGAACGGATTCTGCCCGCAGTGCGGAGCGCTGATGAGGGACGGAGTGTGCGGAAGCTGCGGGTTTTGTCCGCAGAAGGAGAGCGGGCCGACGCTTGACGAAGAGAAGGAGAAAAGCGCGGGCAGCGGGAACGGGCGGAAAAAAATGTCCGCGGGAGCAAAGGTGGTCGTGGCGCTGTGCGTGATCCTTGTTCTTCTGCTGATCGCGCTGATCGTGAGCAGCATACCGTATTTCGTCATGAAAAGCGACGAATGGGAGAGCAGTATCTTTCAGGAATTCGGCGATCACATATATGACGATGGCTATGACTTCGAGGATGAGTATGAGGAGTACGTGCCGGATCCGGAGGACGAGTATTACAGGGAACTGGCCGACGCCGTCGGGGACGGACTTTCTTATTCGGTAACATGGCATGCGGAGTCCGTCTATACGAACAAAGACTATACGGGCAGTCTCATGTACTGTGACTATCCGGCGTTTGACGGAGATAACGCGGATGCCCTGAAGCGGATCAACGACAGGATCCGGGATGAGGCGTTCCGGTATCAGGACGAGATCGGAGCCGACGGGTACATCAGCGTGGACAGCTATGTGACCTATCTGTCGGAGGAGAGGCTGAGCGTGGCGATGCAGTATTATATGAACGACAGCGACTACCGGGTCTTTCTGCGGGGCTTTGTCTTCGATGCGGCGACCGGGGAGGAGATCCCGTCCTCGTCCTTCGTACAGCCGGATCTGGAGCTTGCGGCATGGTTCCGCGAGAAAAGTGAGATCCAGAATGGTGTGGACTATGAGTTGGAGGAGATGACCGACGCGGAGCTTCTGGCGTACATGGAGGATCCGGACCGCTTTTTTGTGTTCCTGACGCCGGTGGGGACGGAGCTTGGGATCAATAACGATGGCTATGGATGGGTCTCCGTCACGATGAAGGACGGAGAGCTTCAGGAGGATTGAGAGATGATCGAGCGGATTGATCTGTTTCATCTGCCGTTTTATAAAAAAGAAGCCTTCACCGGATCCGACCGGGGGCTCCGGTTCTGGATCGGGAAGGCGAAGGACGGGGAGGGCGAGGATGCGCCGGACATGCTGAGAGCCATCGTCTGGCCGGAGCCTTTCGCTCTGAAGCACACGCCAGAGGAGCAGCAGGTGAGCCGCAGCTTTGAATTTTCCGAGAGCGGGCTGGATGAAATCTATGACTGGATCATGGGGGAAGGAAGAGAGAGTATCGGACTTTCGGGAAAAGAATCGTGACCCCGGCGAGAGCCTTGGGGGAGTTGAAAAATGGAAGGCCTGCCGCCTTCCATTTTTCATCGCAAACACATTTATACAACAAAAGGATTGTTACCTGATATTGACTTTCTGATCTTATTTTATTATAGTTTTATAGATAAGTAAAATTCATTATTTTCATCTTTAAAGTGAAAAAGATTCAAGGAGAACGTATGACCCTATTGTCTTATCAGGTGTTTTTGACGGTGGTGGAGCAGGAGAGCTTTCAGAAGGCGGCGCAGGCGCTGAACCTGACGCCGTCGGCGGTGAGCCACGCGGTGTCGGCCATGGAGACGGAGCTTGGATCGGCGCTGTTTACCCGGAGCAAGCAGGGGATCTACCTGACCAATTACGGAAAGGAGCTGTTTCCCTATATCCAGAGGGTGATGAACAGCGAGGAATATCTGCAGCAGGCGGTGGCGCAGATCGGCGGGCTGCAAAAGGGCGTCGTCCGGGTCGGCACGTTCAGCAGCGCCTGTGTGGAGTGGCTCCCCAGTCTCCTGCAGGGGTTCCGGCAGGAATATCCGGGCGTGCGCGTGGATATTTATCAGGGTACCTACGACGACGTGTACCGCTGGCTGAAGGACGGCGTGGTGGATCTGGGCTTTCTGTCGTCCTCCAGCGCGCGGGAGCTGCCGTGGACGCCGCTTTATCAGGACCGGATCGTCTGCGTGGCCCCCAAAGGCTTCCGGACGGAGCATCCGGAGTATATCACGGTAGAGGAGCTGAAGCGGCAGAGCTTTATCACTCAGCGGGAGGGCTGCGACGCGGACGTCAGGCATGTGATCCACAAATACAATCTTCCCGGCGGTAAAGGGAGCTATATCGTCGACGATCTGTCGGCGGCGGCGCTGGTCGTGGGAGGCTACGGGGTCTGTCTCATGCCGGAGCTGGCCGTCCGCAGCATTCCGTTTCCGCTGGAGATCTTTCCGCTGGAGGTGGAGGAGAAGCGGACGATCGTGCTGGCCTACGTCCGCCAGGACGTGCTGGCTCCCGCAGTATTGAGGATGCAGCGCTATATTGCAGACTGCTTCCGGAAAAAGAACAACGACGAATGAGGAGGAAAAACTATGCGTTATACATACATTTTTTTTGATCTGGACGGGACGCTGTGGGATTCCCGGGAGGGGATCACCAAGGGAGTGCAGTACGCGCTGTCCCGCATGGGGATCGAGGAGCCGGATCTGAAGAAGCTGGAGTGCTTCATCGGACCGCCTCTGACGGAATCCTTTCCGGAATATTACGGCTTTTCACTCGAGCAGGCGCGTCAGGGCGTCGTGTACTACCGGGAATATTTTGACCGGGAGGGAATCTACCAGAACAAGCTGTTTCCCGGCGTGAGAAGGATGCTGGAAACTCTCCGGGCGGACGGGCGGATCCTGTGCACAGCTTCCTCGAAGCCGGAGACGGCGGTGCGCGAGACCATGGAAAATTTCGGGATCACGGACTGCTTCGACTACATCTGCGGCGGAAGCCTCGACGAGAGCCGCTGCACCAAGCCGAAGGTCATCGAGGAGCTGCTCCGGAGACTGGACCTGTCCGAAGAACAGAGAAAGCAGGTCCTGATGGTGGGCGACCGGCGTCACGACGTGGAGGGCGCGGCGGCCTTTGGGATTCCCTGCCTTGGGGTATCGCTCGGCTTTGCGCCCGAGGGGGAGCTTGAAAAAGCCGGAGCCATCGGCGTGGTGGACAGCATGGAGGAGCTGACGGCGTATATCCTGAGTCACTGATCCGGCGTCATATCCGGCGCGCTTCCCGCATATACATGAAGCAGAAGCGCGAAAGGAGACGATGCTGGTCTTATGAAATATCCCATTGCTTATATCAGTCAGGCGGTGCGAGTGCTCAAGGCGCTCCTCGTCTCGTATGTGCTGACGGGCCTTCTGCTGCTGGCGACGGCCGGGCTTTTGTACCGGTTCCGTCTGGACGAGGGAAAGGTCCGGATCGCGATCATCCTCACTTACATACTGTCCTGCTTTGCAGGCGGCTTTCTGGCCGGGAAGATGATGAAGAGCAGAAAATTTCTGTGGGGAGTGCTGCTGGGATTTCTCTACTTTGCGATCATGCTGCTGGTCTCCGTCGCCGTAAACCGGCAGCTGGACGGAACCGCAGTCAGCTTCGCCACGACGTTGATTCTGTGCATTCTGGGAGGAATGATGGGCGGAATGTGCGCGTGAGCGGGGCGGCCCGGCACGGAGCCGGAGCCGGACAGAAAAAAGGAAGCCCGCCTGTTCTGCGGTGATCAAAGCAGAACGGGCGGACTTCCTTTTTGGAGTGCTTCAAAAAAATGTAGATTATAGGTTGAATTTCCTTCAAAAAAGTGCAATAATACAGACAAAACTCCTTCAAAAAATGGGAAGACAGAAGGGCGGGTAGGAGCGAGGATATGCAAAGAACTTTGATGAAAGAACTGGAGAGCTGGAGGCTGAAAAGAAACCGCAAGCCTTTGATATTGAAGGGTGCGCGTCAGGTGGGGAAAACATGGCTGATGAAAGAGTTTGGCAGAAACAACTTTCAGAATGTTGCGTATGTCAATTTTGACAGCGATCAAAGAGTATGCCGGATTTTTGAAGAAGATTATGATATCGGCAGGATCATCCGCATGTTGAATATTGAGACGGGAATGAAGATCATTCCGGAAGAAACATTAATTATTTTTGATGAAGTACAGGAGGCTCCCAGAGCCATTTCATCATTAAAGTATTTTTGTGAAAATGCGCCGGGATACGCAGTGATAGCGGCGGGTTCTCTGCTGGGAGTTGCGATTCATGAAGGAATCTCCTTTCCGGTAGGAAAAGTGGATATCTTGGAAATGCATCCAATGTCATATTATGAGTTCCTTCAGGCGATGGGAGAAGAAGCGCTGGCAGAATGTATAGAGAAAAAGGACTATGAGTCACTGCGGATTTTTAAAGATAAATATGTTCACTGGCTGAAGCTGTACTATTACATTGGAGGTATGCCCGAAGCGGTAAAGGATTATGCAGACAATGGAGACATCAGAACTGTTCGGGAAATTCAGAATCGGATTTTGGAATTGTATGAAAATGATTTCAGCAAACATACGCCAAGTCAGGAATTGGCAAGGATCAGACTGGTGTGGAACTCGATTCCATTACAGCTGGCCAAAGAAAACAAAAAATTCTTTTTTGGACAGATTCGTCAGGGGGCAAGGGCGAAGGATTTTGAACTGGCGATAGAATGGCTGCTGGATTGCGGTCTGATCACCAAAGTATACCGTGTAGAAAAACCGGCGATTCCTTTGAAGGCCTATACAGATTTCTCGGCATTTAAAATTTATTTGTTGGACGTAGGATTGCTTGCAGCCATGAGCGAGTTGGATGCAAAGACCATTCTGGAGAGAAACGATTTATTTACAGAATTTAAAGGAGCGCTGACCGAGCAGTATGTTTTGCAGCAGATTGTGGCGGAGACAACGTATACGGCATACTATTATACGGCATCTGCACACTCGGAAATCGATTTTATGATTCAGAAAAATGGGACCATCGCCCCGATAGAAGTAAAAGCAGAGGAAAATCTGCAGGCAAAAAGTCTGAAAGCGTATTGTGAAAAATACAAACCGGATTATGCGGTACGGGTGTCTATGAGCAATTACAGAGAAGAGGACTGGCTGGTGAATCTTCCGTTGTATGCGGTGAGAAACCTGTAAGAATCTGTTTTCCTGCCAGTCCTCCGACGTGCTCAGCGGACCTTCACTTCGCCCGCCAGGATCTTCTTGTAGTCCTCGTAATTCTTCCGGAGCAGTTCCGGCGTGTTGAGGCCGTAGGGACATTTCTTCATGCATTTGCCGCAGTGGAGGCAGTCCTCGATCTTTTTCATATTTTCCTGCCATGTCGCGCTCAGCCAGTTGTCCGACGGCGCGCGGCGGACCATGAGGGACATGCGGGCGCAGCTGTTGATCAGGATGCCCGCCGGACATGGCATACAGTAGCCGCAGCCCCGGCAGAATTCTCCGGTCAGCTCCGTCTTTTCCTTCTCGATAAAGCGGGAAAGCTCCTCGTCCATGACGGGGGGACATTCCATGTAGGAAAGCCATTCCTCCAGCTCTTCCATCTTCTGGATGCCCCAGATGGGAAGGACGTGGTCAAACTGGGCCATGAACGCGAAGGCGGCCCGGGAATTGGTGAGAAGTCCTCCGGCCAGCCCCTTCATGGCGATAAAGCCCATGCCGCGTTCCCGGCAGAGCTCCACGAGCTCCAGCTCCTGCGGGGAGGACAGATAGCTGAACGGATACTGCAAGGTCTCATAAAGCCCCGACTCGACGCATTCCCTCGCCACGTTCAGTTTGTGGGCCGTGACGCCGATGTGACGGATCTTCCCCTGCTCCTTCGCCTCCAGCATACATTCGTACATGCCGGTACCGTCGCCCGGCCGGTAGCACTGATCCACGCAGTGGAACTGATAAATGTCCAGATAATCGGTCTTCAGAAGTCGGAGCGTAGTATCGAGCTGGCTGCGGAAATCCTCCGGCGTGCGTCCCATCGTCTTGCTGGCCAGATAGATCCGGTCGCGCATGCCCTCAAACGCCGCGCCCAGCTTCTCCTCGCTGTCGCTGTAAGCCCGTGCCGTGTCAAAGAAGCGCATCCCGCCGTCGTAAGCTCTTCTCAGGATCTGCGTCGCCGTCTCCGGACAGACCCGTTGGATCGGCAGCGCCCCGAAGGCGTTTTGCGGAACCGTGATGCCGGTGCTCCCAAGTGTGATCATTTTCATGTTTATCTCTCCTGTCTTGTGTGTAGGTAATGTATTATAATTGTACAGGGCGCAATGATTCAGCGTTCTCTTCTGTGCCGGTCGACGAGCAGCAGGAGAAACAGGACATCCTTTTGCCCCCTTTGAAACTCATTATATTTCATCTGTATGGAGAATGCAAGGACGCGTAAAGAGGCGGAAGCGCCGGCTCGTGTGAGTCGACGCTTCCGTCTGCCGGGACAGGATCAGCCCGGGAGAAAATCATTTCTTATATAATACGCGCACCGAGTTGAGGACGCACAGCATCGCCACGCCGGTGTCGGCGAACACGGCCATCCACATGGAGGCGAAGCCGCACAGGCCGAGGATCATGACGATGACCTTGACGGCGAGGGCGAACACGATGTTCTGCCACGAGATAGCCACGGCCGCCTTCGCGATGCGCAGGGAGTCCGGGATGGCCGACATACTGGAGGTCATGTAGACCACGTCGGCGGCCTCGATAGCCGCGTCGGCCCCGCTTCCCATGGCCGCGCCCACGTCCGCGCCTGCCAGCACGGGAGCGTCGTTGATACCGTCGCCCACGAACATGACGGACTCGTATTTCTCACGGATTTTTTTCAGCGCGCTCAGCTTATCCTGAGGCAGCAGTCTTGCGTGCACTTCGTCGATGCCGGTCTCCTTCGCCACGGCCTCGGCGCTGTTCTGCGCGTCGCCGGTCAGCATGGCGGTGACGATGTTCTGCTTTTTCAGAGCGGCCACGGCGGGGCGGGCGTCAGACTTGATGGTGTCGGAAATGACCATGCAGCCTGCGTAGACGCCGTCCAGACTGACCAGCACCTCCGTGCCGAAGCTGTCGTTCTGATAGGCGGAGAGATCCACCTTATAGTGATCCATAAGCTTTCGGTTGCCGCACAGGACGGTCTGCCCGTCGACGACGGCCCTGATGCCTTCCCCGGCGATCTCCTCCAGAGAGGACGGTTTTACGAGCTCCAGTCCTTTTTCCTGCGCCGCCGTGACGATGCTGACGGCGATCGGATGGGTGGAGATCTGTTCACAGCTGGCGGCCGCTCTCAGAAGAGAGGTCTCATCCGCAGAACCGGCGGTCACGATCCGCTGGAGGACAAAATTTCCTTCGGTGATGGTTCCGGTCTTGTCCATGACGACGGCTTTGACGCCGGCCATGGACTCCAGAGCCACGCCGCCCTTGAACAGGATGCCCTTCTTGGAGCCGGCTCCGATGCCGGAGAAGAAGGCCAGCGGCACGCTCAGTACCAGAGCGCACGGGCAGCTCATGACGAGGAAAGTCAGGGCGGTGTACACCCAGTAGTTCCAGTCTCCGCCAAAGAAGAGAGGCGGAAGGAGGGCCGTCGCCAGAGCCAGCACGACTACCAGAGGCGTGTACACCCTTGCAAAGCGGGTGATGAACCGGTCGACCTTCGGCTTGCTGGCAGCCGCATTTTCCACGGAATCAAGGATCCGCGTGACCATGGATTCATGGAGGGGCTTCGACACGCGAAGCTTCAGCTGCCCGGAGGTGTTGACGCAGCCGGACAGGATCTCATCGCCCTTGGACACATGGACCGGGACGGGCTCTCCGGTGATGGGAGAGGTGTCGATCCGGCTGTCGCCCTCGAGGACGACGCCGTCCAGCGGGATGCGGTCGCCGGGGCGGACGAGG
This sequence comes from Eubacteriales bacterium, assembly GCA_030524125.1. Classification (GTDB taxonomy): domain Bacteria; phylum Bacillota; class Clostridia; order Lachnospirales; family Lachnospiraceae; genus Hominiventricola. The sequence goes on from JAUNHB010000077.1 coordinate 8,057, forward strand.
AGCACGTCTCCCGGCATCGCTTCCTCAGCCGGAAGGGTACGGATCTCGCCGCCGTCTACCAGATTCACGGTCTCGGGCCGCAGATCGACCGCGTCCATGATCTGGGTGCGGCTGCGCTCCACCGCTTTTTCTTCAAAATACTCGCCGATCCGGTAGAAGAGCATGACGCCCACGGCTTCCGGGTACGCCTGAATGGCGAACGCGCCAAGCGTGGCGATGCTCATCAGGAAGTTTTCGTCAAATACCTGTCCTTTGGTCAGGTTTCTAAGGGCGGTCAGGACGACCTTGCCGCCCAGCACGAGGTAGGCGATCACATAAAATACTACGAGATAAGGACTCTCGAAGCCCGCGTGCTCCAGCACCTCCATGACGATAAAGAGCAGCGCGCCCACGCCGATGGAGAGGGCGGTCTTCTGCTCCTCGGACAGGAGGGATTTCTTTTCCTCCTCCTTCGGAGAACGGGAGCGGGACGTTTCCTTCTCGCGGATGATCACATCGGGCTCCATGGAGGCGCAGAGCTCCCGGATCTTAGGAAGCACCCGGTCGGGACTCGCGGCGGTGATGCGAAGTTGCTGGGTGGCGTAGGTCAGCACGGCCTCCTCCACCTCGTCCAGTTCGTTGATCCGCCGTTCAATCTTGGCCGCGCAGTTGGCGCAGTCCAGATTTTCGATGAGATAAGTCTTCGTCTTCAGACCGCCCGCGGGAGCGCTCTTGGGAACGACTTTGACCTCCGACTCGATGGAGGAGCAGATCTCCTGGATCTTCGGGAGGACGGCGTCGTAGTCGTCCGCGGTGATGCGGAGCTGCTTTGTGGCGTAGGTGATGGTCGCCGCGGACACGCCGGGAAGCTCGCTGATGCGCTTCTCCATCTTGGCCGCGCAGTTGGCGCAGCCGAGGTTCTCGAGAAGATAGACCCGCTTGCCGTGCGCCGACGGGGCGTGGTCATGGTCGTGATGCCCGTGGTCATGCCCGCACCCGCACTCATCATGGTCGTGGTGGTGATGCTCTTGCTCGTGATGGTGATCGTGCCCGCCTCAGCAGACGTCGTCCT
>JAUNHB010000078.1 GCA_030524125.1 Eubacteriales bacterium
GATCCCCTCAAGATTGAGGGGCAGGGGAGTTGAAGTGTCGAAGACACTTTTTTATACAACAGGAAATTCCTCCGAATTTCCTGTTGTACAAAAGACGCTCCGCGGGATCGCGCTGCGGCGGATCGGAATCATGTCGCTTAAGCGACCCGCCGCAGGCGGAGAATCCTGCGTCGCAGGATTCTTTTTATATCACGGGGAGGGAACGGAATGAAAAAGGAACTGGATTATTTTTCCATAGACGGGGCGTGCGGAGGCAGTCAGGACTGGATGTCCAATTATCTGATGAAGTTCGGCGGATGCGCGGCGCTGACAGCCTGCGACACCTGCATCTTCATGGCGCTCCGCGGCGGTAGGAAGGAGCTCTATCCGTTCGACGTCCAACGACTGACAAGAGAGGATTACGACCGTTTCGCCATGCGGATGAAGCCGTATCTGAGACCGCGGATCGGAGGCGTGGACCGGCTGTCCCTCTATATGGAAGGCTTCGGCGCGTATCTGAAGGACGCAGGAGCAGATGATATCCGCATGGAGGGCCTGCCGGGGGAGGAGACGGCAGAGGCGGCGCGGGAGCAGGTGAGGCTTCAGATCGACCGGGGACTTCCGGTGCCGTGTCTGCTCCTGAAGCATAAAAATCCCTCCTATGAGGATTATGTGTGGCACTGGTTCCTGCTGACCGGGTATGAGGAGTACGAGGGAAGCTTTCTCGTGAAGGCGGCCACCTACGGCGCGGGACGCTGGCTGGATCTGGAGGAGCTCTGGGATACGGGAAGCCGCAAAAAGGGCGGCCTGATCCTGTACCGGGTCGGCGCAGGAGGTTGACAAAGGTCTGGAATACAGATAAAATGAAGAAAGAGTCGGAAAGCTTGTATTCGGCTCTTTCTTTTCTGAAAAGGAGGTCGGACGCGATGGAAAATTATGATCTGGAAGAACTGCTGCAATACGTGGAAGAACGAAAATTCCGTCTGCTCCGCGCCCGACTGGCAGAGATGAACGAGGCGGATATTGCGGAATTTATGGAGGAATTGGACGAGAACCGCAAGGTCCTGATCTTCCGGATGCTCCCCAAGGAGCTGGCCACGGACGTGTTCGCGTTTCTGGAGCCGGACATCCAGGAGCATATCATCAACAGCATCACCGACGCCGAGGTCGGAAAGATCATCGAGGATCTGTTCGTGGACGACGCGGTGGACATGCTGGAGGAGCTTCCGGCCACGGTGGTCAAGAGGGTCATGCGCATGGCCGGGCCGGAGACGCGGAAGCTGATCAACCAGTTTCTCCAGTACCCGGACAACAGCGCAGGAAGCATCATGACTGCCGAGTACATCGGACTGAAGAAATATATGAACGTGGAGCAGGCGTTCGCCTACATCCGCGCCCACGGCGTGGACAAGGAGACGATCTACACCTGCTTCGTCATGGACGGACAGCGCAGGCTGGAGGGCGTCGTGACCATCAAGGATCTGCTCATGAATCCTTACGACACGAAGATCCAGGACATCATGGACGAGAACGTCATCAAGACCGTGACCACCGAGGACCAGGAGGAGGTCGTGGATCTGTTCAACAAGTACGACCTGATGTGCCTTCCGGTGGTGGATCACGAGGACCGGCTGGTGGGCATCGTCACGGTGGACGATATCGTGGACGTCATGGAAGAGGAGGCCACCGAGGACTTCGAGAAAATGGCGGCCATGCTCCCCAGCGACAAGCCCTACCTGAAGACCGGTATCCTGGAACTGGCGAGGAACCGGATCGTATGGCTGACGGTGCTCATGATCAGCTCCATGATCACAGGAAGCATCCTGACGTATTATGAAGCGGCCTTCGCGGCGCTGCCGCTGCTGGTAAGCTTCGTGCCCATGCTGACCGGAACCGGAGGAAATGCCGGGAGCCAGTCCAGCACCACCGTCATCCGCGCCATGACCATCGGGGATGTGGAGCCGAAGGATGTGCTGCGCGTCGTCTGGAAGGAGATCCGGGTGGCGGTGGTGGTAGGCGTCATCCTGGCGTCGCTGAATTTTGTCCGTCTGATGATCCAGTATCCGGGAGAGATCCTTGTATGCGTCACCGTCGTGCTCAGCCTCGTGGTGACGATCATCCTGGCAAAGACGATCGGATGTACGCTGCCGATCCTGGCGGAGCTTCTGCATCTGGATCCGGCCATCATGGCCGCGCCGCTCATCTCTACCATCGTGGACGCGTGCAGCCTGATCGTCTATTTTCAGATCGCGTGCAGGCTGCTGAGCGTGTGAGCGGGCAGGACAGAGAAAGAATATAGAGGAGACAAAGCTATGTTAAATGGAAAGAAAGTATTGTTCAGCGGGATGCAGGCGACCGGAAATCTGACGCTTGGCAACTATCTGGGGGCGCTGAAGAACTGGGTGGGACTCTGCGACGAGTACGAGTGCTTTTACAGCGTGGTGGACATGCACTCCATCACGGTGCGTCAGGATCCGGCGACGCTGAGAAAGAGAGCCAGGGCGCTTCTGATGATCTATATCGCCGCGGGCATCGACCCGGAGAAAAACTGCCTGTACTACCAGTCCCATGTGTCGGGACACGCGGAGCTGGCGTGGATCCTCAACTGCTTTACGTATATGGGCGAGCTCAGCCGGATGACGCAGTTCAAGGACAAGGCGTCGAAGCATGCGGACAACATCAACGCGGGTCTGTTCACCTATCCGGTACTGATGGCGTCGGATATCCTGCTCTATCAGGCGGACGTGGTCCCGGTAGGGATCGACCAGATGCAGCATCTGGAGCTCACAAGAGACATCGCCCAGCGGTTCAACGGGATCTACGGCGACGTGTTCACGGTCCCCGAGGCGTACATCGGCAAGGTGGGAGCCAAGATCATGAGCCTGCAGGATCCGTCCAGAAAGATGTCCAAATCCGACGAAAATCCCAACGCGTCCATCTATCTGATGGACGACCCGGACACGATCATCCGCAAATGTAAGCGCGCGGTGACCGACTCGGAGGGACAGATCCTTTACCGCGAGGAGCAGCCGGGTATCCGCAACCTGATCGACATTTACAGCGCCTGCACGGGCAGGACTCCGGAGGAGGTCGTGAAGGAATTTGACGGCAGGGGCTACGGAGAGTTCAAGCTGGCGGTGGGCGAGGCCGTGGTGAGCGTCCTGCGTCCGCTTCAGGAGCGCTACGGCGATCTGGAGAAAAACAAAGACTATATCGACGGCATCATCAGGGCAAATGCGGAGAAGGCGGGATACGCCGCCTCCAAAACTCTCCGGAAGGTGCAGAAAAAGATCGGTTTTCCGGAGCGTATCCGTTAGAAAGGAGTAAGAGCGATGAGAGAGATCAAACCGGAGCAGCTTACGAAAAATCCGTTTCAGATGATCGGAAAGGAATGGATGCTCGTGACTGCGGAGAAGGAAGGAAAGGTCAACACCATGACCGCCTCGTGGGGCGGCGTGGGCGTCATGTGGGGCAAGCCGGTGGCGTATGTGTTCATCCGGCCCCAGCGCTACACGAAGGAGTTCGTGGACGCGGCGGACACCTTCTCTCTGTCCGTGCTGGGGGAGGAGTACCGGAAGACGCTGAGCTATCTGGGAACCGTCTCCGGAAGGGACGAGGACAAGATCGGAAAATCCGGTCTGCATGTGGCGCACGACGGAGCGACGCCGTACTTTGAGGAGGCGAACACGGTGCTGGTGTGCAGGAAGCTGTTCGCGCAGTATTACGATCCGGCCTGCTTCGTGGACAAAAGCTGCGACGAGAAATGGTATCCCAACAAGGATTATCATATGATGTACATCGCCGAGATCGAGAAAGTGCTCGTGGACTGATGGAGCGCAGGCTTGGCTGGACGGCCGGGCCGGACGCCGAGGGGATGCGCCTCGTGGACTGGCTCCGGGAGAGGGGCTGCTCCCGGCAGGTGCTGGGAAGGCTTCGCGGGACGGAGGACGGGCTTTTGCGAAACGGCGTCCGGCCTTACGGCACGGAGCGGCTGCGGGAGGGAGACCGGATCGAGCTTCGTCTGACGGAGGAGCCGGAGGACAGCCGGATCGAGCCGGTCCGCCTTCCCTTCGGCGTCGTGTACGAGGATCAGGATCTGTGCGTGGTGGACAAGCCGGCGGGGATGCCGGTGCACCCGTCCCAGAATAACCACGGAAATACGCTGGCGAACGCGCTGGCATGGCGCTGCGCCGAGACGGGGGAGCCGTTTCCTTTCCGGTGCGTCAGCCGTCTGGACGCGGGGACGACAGGGCTTCTTCTCGTGGCGAAGCACAACTTCAGCGCGGCGGTCCTGAGCCGGCAGATGAAGGCGCGCGAGATCGAGCGGACGTATCTGGCGGTGGTGAAGGGGCTTGTGGAAGCGCCGATGACTGTGGATCTGCCTATCGGGCGAAAGCCCGGCTCGGCCATCGAGCGGGCGGTCGATCGGGAGCGCGGAGAGAGAGCCGTGACGCACTGCGAGCCGGTGAGAAGAGGCGCGGGCTGGACGCTGGTCCGGTGCCGTCTGGAGACCGGACGGACGCACCAGATCCGGGTGCATATGAGCGCCGCCGGTCATCCGCTGCCGGGAGATTTTCTCTATTTTCCGGAGGACCGTTCGGCGGACCGGCCGCTCCTGCACTCGTGGAGACTTTCGTTCTGCCATCCGGTGAGCGGAGAGCGCATGCGCTTCGAGGCGCCGGTGCCGGACGATATGAGGGCGTATATGGAACGATATGCCTGTGAAAAAAAGGAGACAGACCGATGAAATTTAAGATGATACATGAAAATTACAATGTGGCGGATCTGGCGAAGTCCGAGGCGTTTTATGAGAAGGCGCTGGGACTGAAGGAGGTCCGCAGAAAAGAGGCGAAGGACGGTTCTTTTATCATCGCTTATCTGAAAAATGAGGAGAGCGACTTTGAGCTGGAGCTCACCTGGATGCGCGATATGGACCGTCCCTACGATCTGGGCGACTGCGAGTTCCATCTGGCCTTCCGGGTGGATGATTTTGACGCGGCCCACGCGCTCCACAAGGAGATGGACTGCATCTGCTTTGAGAATCCGTCCATGGGGATCTACTTTATCCAGGATCCGGACGGCTACTGGCTGGAGATCGTGCCGGTAAAGTAGGGCGGCGCAAAAGGCCCGCGGACGGTTCCTGCGTCTGCGGGCGGAGAATTACGCTTCCTCCTGCGGGTGCCGTTCCCGATAAGAGAAGACGCAGCCGCAGTAATCCTGCCGGTACAGGCCATGCTCCCGGGACAGCTCGGTGGAGCGCTTGTAGCCGTTTTTCTTTTTGAAATCGTTGGGAAGCCAGCGGACGCCCAGAAGCGCCCCGAGCTCTTCCCCGATCTCGTTTAATTTTTCAGCGTTTTTCATAGGGCTGATGGACAGGGTTGTGGCGAAATAGTCACAGCCCTTTTCCTTTGCCGTCCGGGCCGCCTCCGCAAGCCGCAGGCGGTAGCAGGCGAAACAGCGCTCCCCGCCCTCGGGGATCTGCTCCAGCCCCCGGACGCACCGGTAGAAATCTTCGGGCCGGTAGCTGCCTTCGAGAAATTTCACCGGGTGCGGAGTGGGAAGCTCTCCGATCAGCCGCTTCTGCTCCTGCACCCGGCTCTCGTACTCGCTCTCCGGGTAGATGTTCGGATTGTAATACAGCACCGTGATGTAAAAATACCGGGACAGATATTCCAGCACGTAGCTGCTGCAGGGCGCGCAGCAGCTGTGCAGCAGCAGGGACGGGACCTCTCCGTCCGCCGTGAGCCGCGCAAGGCAGGCGTCCAGCTCTTTCTGATAGTTTCTTTTGTTCATGTCGTTTGCTCCGTCGGATAGTCTGATGACTCTATTGTAACGGATGGCGCGAAAATATCAAGCTGGTTTTGGATGACTTTTCCCTCCGGCGGTGCTATACTGAAAGGCAGAGGCGTCCCGCCGGAGCATCGGCGGCGTGGCGGGATATGCGGAAGAACAGGGAGGGAACGTCATGGAAGCGATACAGTGTATCAGAGGAAGAAGAAGCGTCAGGAGATTCACGGGAGAGAAGGTCCCGCACGGGACGATCGAGGCGATCGTGGAGACGGCGCGGTATGCGCCGACGTGGAAAAACACGCAGACGGCCCGGTATCTGGTGATCGAGAACCGGGAGACGCTTGAGCGGATCGCCGACGAGTGCACGGCAGGCTCCGCGCACAATACGGGGATCATCCGGGAGGTACCGGCGCTCGTAGTGCTGTCCTATGTGGAAAAACGGTCCGGCTATGAGCGGGACGGCTCCTTCACCACCTCGAAGGGGGACGCCTGGGAGATGTTCGATGCGGGAATCGCGGCGCAGACCTTCTGTCTGGCGGCGTACGAGAAGGGCGTGGGAACCTGCATCATGGGGATTTTTGACGAGGAGCTGGTGGCGAAGGCTGTGGGTCTGCCGGAGGGGCAGAGAGTGGGCGCGCTGATCGCCGTGGGCTATCCGGAGGGCGAACCGGCCGCTCCGGCCAGAAAGGAAGCGGCCGAGCTTCTGTCCTTTGACGAGTGAGCCGGCAGAGAAAGGAGATCCGCCTGAAGATGGAGACGATGGAGACGACGCATCTGACCCGCGTGCTCGCCCTGATCAGGGAGCGCGGGTGGAAGTACAGGAGCTGCCGGGAGGACGGCTGCGACAGCATTGATTTTGAATACCGGGGCGTGCCTTATCATATCTGGGAGTTCTGCGACGGCGAATGGGGCGTGGAGACCAACGTCCGCCACGGAGGCCGGTCGGAGGACCTGACGGGGGACTACGAGGAACAGCTTCTGGAGATCATGAAGGACTGGCGCTGAGAGCCGGGGGAAGGGCAGATTGTCCCGCGCCTTTCGCAAAGCTCTTGCATTTTAAAAAAAGTTGTGCTAGAATAGGACGAGTGAGCGCCGATGTGCTCATTCTTTCTGGAGACGTATCGAAGTGGCCATAACGAGCTTGACTCGAAATCATGTTATTTGAGCCAAAAACTGCATAATTATTCAATGGAGACGTATCGAAGTGGTCATAACGGGGCTGACTCGAAATCAGTTTGTCGGGCAACCGGCACGTGGGTTCGAATCCCACCGTCTCCGCCAAAAACAATCCCGCGTAAATCAAGGGTTTACGCGGGTTTTCTTATGCCTTTTTTGCAGGCGATTTTGCTTTGTGAAAAGTAGGGAAAATCGGGAAAATGGTGCCCATGGTGCCCTGATTTGTGGTGCCCGGTGTCAGAGAGCGTATACATTTTACACACAAGAGATGTATACTGTGGTGCCCAAATGGTGCCCGGAACTCCTAAAGACATATAAAAAGCAGCGTGGAGCTATAAAAGGATATTTCACTTAAAGCTCTATTTCGCTGCTTTTCTTTTTTGCTTTTTGGGGTGCTTTCTTTTGTTCTACTCCTTTCTCGGAAGCTGCTTTTTGTGGGTGTAGGGCTTTGTGATAGGTTGCAAGGACAGTCTTTTTCCGTTCAAGCCGCACGTCTACATACTGTGCCGTTACTGCTTCAAGGTTGGTTGAAATACCAAGCGACATACCGATACCTTTCAGCGTATGCCCCAGTATCTCACCTACGGTGTAGAAATCGCCCGTGAGTTGGTGCATATTGGTAGCTGCCGTATGACGTAAATCGTGAAAACGGATATGCGGCATTTCAAGGTGTCTGATAAGCTGTCCGAAGTTTGCCGACATTCTATCCCGTCGCTGCGGAGAGCCGTCCGGCTTTGCGATAAACAGCTTATTGTCATAATACACGCCGCCGCTTGCCGCAATCAATTCTTTTTGTCGTTCTATTAAATCAAACTGCCGCAAAAAATATGGTAAGGTTTCTTCTGTTATCGGTAAAATGCGGTCATTGGATTTTGTCGGTGCCATTTCCGTTATTGTCTTTGTTCCGGGCGGTATCTTAAAGGGCATTTGCTCCACAACGCCGAACTGCATTTTTTCAAGGTCAATGTTCTGCGTCCGTAAACCGATGATTTCACTCATACGCAAGCCGTACATTCCGGCAAGCACAACGGGCATTTCCCATTCCGTACCTATGACATTACTCATAAACTTTTGCATTTGTTCAACTGTGTACGGGTCGGGTGTCTTGCCCTGCTTGCCAAACTTGGTAATAATATCACGGGCAGGGTTATGCTCAATATAGTGATATTTACGGGCGTGTTCCATTGACACGCTCAAAATACGCTGCGCGTAACGGACAGTGCTATTGGATAAGCCTTTATCGAAAAGCTGCTGAAACATATTGTCGAGCATAGCAGGGGTTAGTTGGTTGAGCTGAACGTGACCAATGTAAGGTACAATATGGTTTTTTATATGTCCCTTATAGCTGGCAAATGTACTTGGACGTAAGTTTGCTTTACCGTGGTTTTCCACCCACTCCTCCAAATACTCTTTGACTGTCTGTTTGCCTTGCGAAGCAATAACAGGCGTATAAACAGGATTAGAAAGTTTTACTTTCATTTCCGCTTCATGCTGTGTTGCTTCCTTTTTTGTTGCAAAACCTTTTTTAGAATAGGTTTTCCTGCCTGTCGGAGAATTGTATTTGATATTTACATCATAAACTGTTCCGGCTTTCCCCGTCAGCACACCGTTACTATCTCGCTTATTTTGTACTTGTCTTGATGATATAGCCATAGCTCAACCTCCTTATCGTGTCGGAGATTTCGCTGATGTCTTTGCTCTGTGATACCAGTCCCAAATAGCCGCGTCAGCGATCAACCGACGATTTCCGTTCTGTATATATTCAAGCTCGCCGTTATCCATAAGCTCACGTAATTTGTTTTCCCCAATACCGCTAATCTTGCTCATTTGCTCAACGGTCTTTAACATAGGGAATACTTGGATAGCGGGACTTGCGGTTTCCTTTTTCGCCATGGGAATACCCCCTTTCATAAAATGGTTAATTGAAAAAAGGCTTTATCAGACGGCTGTTAGCATAACCTCATGGGAGTTTCACCCCTC
>JAUNHB010000079.1 GCA_030524125.1 Eubacteriales bacterium
CAATGTGATCCAGCAATTACAGAAGCCCACCCTCATCATTGCCCACAACAAAACACTGGCGGCGCAGCTCTACGGGGAGTTTAAGGAGTTCTTCCCTGAGAACGCGGTGGAGTATTTTGTATCCTACTACGACTACTACCAGCCCGAGGCCTACGTTTCCTCCTCGGACACGTACATCGCCAAGGACTCGTCGATCAACGATGAGATCGACAAGCTCCGGCTGTCGGCGACGGCGTCGCTGATCGAACGGAGGGATGTGATCATTGTATCCAGCGTGTCCTGCATCTACGGACTGGGCGAACCGGAGAACTTTGAGAAGATGATGGTTTCCCTGCGGCCGGGGATGGAGCGGGACCGGGACGAGATCCTCCGGAGCCTCATCGATATCCAGTACGACCGGAACGAGATGGATTTCAAGCGCGGAACCTTCCGGGTGCGGGGGGACGTGGTGGAAATCTTTCCGGCGGCCTCGTCGGACACGGCGGTGCGGGTGGAGTTCTTCGGGGACGAGATCGAGCGGATCACGCAGATCGACGTGCTGACCGGAGAGATCAAAGGAGAGCTCCAGCATGTGGCGATCTTTCCGGCCTCCCACTATGTGGTGCCTGCGGAGCAGATCAGGAGGGCGGTGGTGGACATCGAGGCGGAGCTTGAGGAGCGGGTCCGGTATTTCAAGAGCGAGGACAAGCTTCTGGAGGCCCAGCGCATCGCGGAGCGGACGAATTTTGACATCGAGATGCTGAAGGAGACCGGATTTTGCTCCGGCATCGAGAACTATTCCCGCCATCTGTCCGGGCTGAAGCCGGGGCAGCCGCCCCACACGCTCATGGACTATTTTCCCGACGACTCGCTGATCATCATCGACGAGTCCCACAAGACGGTCCCGCAGATCCGGGGCATGTTTTTCGGGGATCAGAGCCGCAAGACCACGCTGGTGGATTACGGCTTCCGCCTGCCGTCGGCCAAGGACAATCGCCCCTTGAGTTTTGAGGAATTTGAGAGTAAAATCAATCAGATGATGTTTGTGTCGGCCACGCCGGGAGAGTACGAGCAGGAGCACGAGCTTCTGCGGGCGGAGCAGATCATACGCCCCACGGGCCTTCTCGATCCGGAGGTGTCGGTGCGGCCGGTGGAGGGCCAGATCGACGACCTGATCAGCGAGATCCACAGAGAAGTGGAGGGGCGTCACAAGGTGCTGATCACGACGCTGACCAAGCGCATGGCTGAGGATCTGACCGACTACATGAAGGAGCTCGGCATCCGGGTGCGCTATCTCCACTCGGATGTGGACACGCTGGAGCGGATGGAGATCATCCGGGATATGCGTCTCGACGTGTTCGACGTGCTGGTGGGCATCAACCTTCTGCGAGAAGGACTGGACATCCCGGAGATCACGCTGGTGGCGATCCTGGACGCGGACAAGGAGGGCTTCCTCCGGTCCGAGACGTCCCTGATCCAGACCATCGGACGGGCGGCCAGAAACAGCGAGGGCCACGTCATCATGTACGCGGACAATATGACCGATTCCATGCGGCTGGCCATTAATGAGACGAACCGCCGCCGGGAGATCCAGAAGGCGTACAACGAGGAGCACGGCATCACGCCCCAGACCATTCACAAGGCGGTCCGCGACCTGATCCGCATCTCGAAGGAGGTGGCCCAGGAGGAGCTGCGCTTCGAGAAAGATCCGGAATCCATGGATCCGAAGGAGCTGGAGAAGCTCATCGGCCAGATCCAGAAGAAGATGAAGAAGGCGGCGTCGGAGCTGGACTTCGAGTCGGCGGCCGCGCTGCGCGACCAGATGGTCGAGCTGAAGAAGAAATTACAGGAGCAGACATAAATGGCGGAAGAGAGAAGAAAATTTATCAAGATCAGAGGGGCCAACGAGCACAATCTGAAAAATATCAGCCTCGAGATCCCGAGAAACGAGCTGGTGGTGCTCACCGGCCTGTCCGGCTCGGGCAAATCCTCGCTGGCCTTCGACACGATCTACGCGGAGGGACAGCGGCGCTATATGGAATCCCTGTCCTCCTACGCGAGACAGTTCCTCGGCCAGATGGAGAAGCCGGACGTGGAGAGCATCGAGGGCCTGTCCCCGGCCATCTCCATCGACCAGAAGTCCACCAACAGAAACCCCCGTTCCACGGTGGGGACCGTCACGGAGATCTACGATTATTTCCGGCTTCTCTACGCGCGGATCGGGACGCCTCACTGTCCGAAGTGCGGCCGGGAGATCCACAAGCAGAGCGTGGACCAGATGGTGGACCAGATCATGTCGCTGCCGGAGAAGACGAAGCTCCAGCTTCTGGCCCCGGTGGTCAAGGGACGCAAGGGCGAGCATGTGAAGGTGCTGGAGAAGGCCAGAAGGAGCGGATTTGTCCGGGTGAAGATCGATGGAAACCTCTACGATCTGTCCGAGGAGATCAAGCTTGAGAAAAATAACAAGCATCTGATCGAGATCGTGGTGGACCGGCTCGTGGTGAAGCCGGGCATCGAGAAGCGTCTGACGGATTCGATCGAGACGGTGCTCGGACTGTCCGACGGTCTTCTGGTGGCCGAGATCATCGGCGGGGAGCTTCTGACCTTCAGCTCCAGCTATGCCTGCCCGGACTGCGGCATCAGCATCGAGGAGGTGGAGCCGCGCAGCTTCTCCTTCAACAACCCGTTCGGAGCCTGCCCGGACTGTCTGGGACTGGGCTACAAGATGGAGTTTGACGAGGATCTGATGATTCCGGACCGGTCTTTGAGCATCGCGGAGGGCGCCATTCAGGTCATGGGGTGGCAGTCGTGCACGGATCCGTCCAGCTTTACCAACGCGATCCTGAGGGCGCTGGCGGCCGAGTATCATTTCGATCTCGCCACCCCCTACGAAGAGCTGCCCGGGGAGATCCGGGACATGCTGATCCACGGCACCGGAGGCCGGGAGGTGACGGTCCATTACAAGGGACAGCGCGGAGAGGGCGTCTATCCGGTGGCCTTCGAGGGACTCATCAGAAACAGCGAACGACGCTACCGTGAGACCGGATCGGACGTCATGAAGCAGGAGTACGAGTCCTTCATGCGGATCACGCCGTGCCGGGCGTGCAAAGGACAGAGACTGAAGCCCGGCTCGCTGGCGGTGACCGTGTGCGATAAAAATATTTACGAGGTCACGAACCAGTCCGTGCGGGACCTCCACGAATTTCTGGAGCACATGACGCTGGAGCGGCAGCAGCACCTGATCGGAGATCAGATCCTAAAGGAGATCCGGGCCAGGATCCGGTTCCTCATGGACGTCGGACTGGACTATCTGTCCCTGACCCGCGCCACGGGCACGCTGTCCGGCGGAGAGGCCCAGCGGATCCGTCTGGCCACCCAGATCGGCTCCGGCCTGGTGGGCGTGGCCTACATCCTTGATGAGCCCAGCATCGGCCTTCACCAGCGGGACAACGATAAGCTTCTGAACACGCTGCGCCGCCTGAAGGATCTGGGCAATACGGTCATCGTGGTGGAGCATGACGAGGACACCATGCTGGCGGCGGATTACATTGTGGACATCGGACCCGGAGCCGGCGATCACGGCGGCCAGGTGGTGGCGGTCGGGACGGCGAAGGAGCTCATGGAAAATCCGGACTCGGTGACGGGGGCCTATCTGAGTGGCCGCCTGAAGATCCCGGTCCCGGAATCCAGAAGGACGCCGTCCGGCTGGATGACCGTCCGGGGCGCAAAGGAAAACAATCTGAAAAATATCGACGTGCGGTTCCCGCTGGGCGTGCTGACCTGCGTCACGGGCGTGTCGGGCTCCGGCAAGAGCTCTCTTGTCAACGAGATCCTCTATAAGAGTCTGGCGAAGGCGCTGAACCGGGCGCGCACTATCCCGGGAAAGCATCGGATCATCGAGGGGATGGAGCTGCTTGACAAGGTCATCTGCATCGACCAGTCGCCCATCGGGCGCACGCCCCGGTCCAACCCGGCCACCTACACAGGCGTCTTCGACATGATCCGGGATCTGTTCGCCTCCACGGCGGACGCCAAGGTGAAGGGCTACAAGAAGGGCCGGTTCAGTTTCAACGTGAAGGGAGGCCGCTGCGAGTCCTGTTCGGGAGACGGCATCATCAAGATCGAGATGCATTTCCTGCCGGACGTGTACGTGCCCTGCGAGGTGTGTCAGGGAAAGCGGTATAACCGGGAGACGCTGGAAGTAAAATATAAGGGAAAAAGCATTTACGACGTGCTGGAGATGACGGTGGAGGAGGCGCTTGCCTTCTTTGAGAACGTGCCGTTCATCCGCCGGAAGATCGAGACGCTCTACGACGTGGGACTTTCCTATATCAAGCTGGGGCAGCCCTCCACGACGCTGTCCGGCGGAGAGGCCCAGCGGATCAAGCTGGCCACGGAGCTGTCCCGCAGAAGCACGGGCAAGACCGTCTACATTCTCGACGAACCGACCACGGGGCTTCATTTCGCCGACGTGCACAAGCTGACGGAGATCCTGCAGCGTCTGGCGGGCGGCGGCAACACGGTCATCGTCATCGAGCACAATCTGGACGTGATCAAGACGGCGGATTATATCATCGACATGGGGCCCGAGGGCGGAGACGGCGGCGGCACGGTAGTGGCGCAGGGCACGCCCGAGCAGGTGGCGGAGGAGCCCCGGTCCTACACGGGATATTATGTGAAAAAATATCTCTGACGAGGCGGTCCGGAGCGGCTTTGCGCATACAATGACAGTAACGGAAAAGCAAGGAAAACAGAAAGCGGCATTCATATGACGGACAATCATTTTTATGAAATCTTATGCGGCGTCGTCGGGGAGCGCAACGTGCTTCGCGACGAGCCGATGAAAAAGCATACGACCTTCCGGGTGGGAGGACCGGCCCGGTATTTCTGCACGCCGGAGTCGGCCGGTCAGCTTTCGCGGACGCTGAAGGCCTGCCGCGAGGCGGGAGAGCCGTACTACATCCTCGGAAACGGCAGCAACATGCTGGTCAGCGACGAAGGATATGAGGGCACGATCATCCGGATCTTTCACAATATGGACGACATCCGGATCGAAGGGCGCCGCATGGAGATCGGAGCGGGCGCGCTTCTCGTGAAGGCCGCCCACGCGGCCGCGAAGGCGGGGCTTACGGGGCTGGAATTTGCGTCGGGCATACCCGGAACGCTGGGCGGGGCGCTGGTCATGAACGCCGGGGCCTACGGCGGGGAGATGAAGGACGTGGTGCGGGAAGCTCTGGTCATGGATCAGAGCGGAGAGCTTCTGCGGCTGTCGGCGGAGGAGCTGGAGATGGGGTACCGGACCAGCGTCGTCGCCAGACGGGGCTATGTGGCGCTGGGCGCGTCGCTGGAGCTTCAGCGCGGGGATCCGGCGGCCATCGAGGCGAGAATGCAGGAGCTTCGGGAGGCGCGGACGTCCAAACAGCCGCTGGAGTACGCCAGCGCGGGGAGCACGTTCAAGCGCCCGGATGGATATTTTGCAGGAAAACTCATCGAGGACGCGGATCTTCGAGGCTTCCGGATCGGGGACGCGCAGGTGTCCGAAAAGCACTGCGGCTTTGTGATCAACCGGGGAGAGGCTACGGCGGCCCAGGTGCGGGAGCTGATCCGTCAGGTGCAGGAGCGGGTGTACGCGCAGACGGGCGTGCGTCTGGAGCCGGAAGTCAGATTTCTTGGTTTTGAGAAGAAAGAGGGAGACAGATGAGACTGGTGATCGTGACCGGCATGTCCGGTGCGGGCAGGACGACTGCCCTCAAGGTGCTGGAGGACGCGGGATATTTCTGCGTGGACAACCTGCCGGTGCCTTTCATTGACAAATTTGCGGAGCTGACCGCCTCGGGGAACAGCGAGATCACAAAGGTGGCCGTCGGCATCGATATCCGGAGCGGCAAGTCCTTAAGCCGGCTGGAGCAGATCCTCGAGCATATGACCATGGAGAGGATCCCGTACGAGATCCTGTTTCTGGACGCGGCGGACGACGTGCTGGTGAAGCGCTACAAGGAGACGAGGAGAATGCATCCGCTGGCGGAGTCCGGCCGGGTGGAGCAGGGGATCCTGCTGGAGCGGGACCGCCTCGCCTTTCTCAAAAAACATGCGGACTACATCATCGACACGAGCCAGCTTCTGGTGCGGGAGCTGAAGCAGGAGCTGGACAAGATCTTCATCCAGAACCGGGAGTTTAAAAACCTGATGATCACGGTGCTGTCCTTCGGTTTCAAGTACGGAATCCCGTCCGACGCGGATCTGGTGTTCGACGTGCGGTTCCTCCCCAATCCGTATTATTATGAGAACCTCAGACGGCTGACCGGCAACGACAGGGAGATCAAGGATTTTGTCATGGGCTACGAGATGGCGCATGTGTTTCTGGACAAGCTGGACGACATGATCCGTTTCCTCGTGCCGAACTATGTGCTGGAGGGGAAGAACCAGCTTGTGGTGGCCATCGGCTGCACCGGCGGCAAGCACCGCTCCGTGACGCTGGCCAACAAGCTGTACGAGAGGCTTCAGGATCAGAGCGACTACGGTGTCAGGCTGGAGCACAGAGACATCGGCAAGGACGCGGCCAGAGGAAAATAGAGCAGGAGGCGGATATGTCCTTTTCTGGAGAGATCAAAGAGGAGCTTTCGGGACTGACCCCGGGCGGGCGTCACTGCAGGCTGGCGGAGACGGCGGCTATCTTGAGTCTGTGCGGAAAAATCGTCATAACAGAAAACGAACGCTATTGTGTAAAAATACAGACTGAAAATTTGTCGGTTGCAAGAAAGTACTTTACATTATTGAGAAAAACATTTAATATTAAATCTGAAGTTTCCGCCCGAAAAAGCCGGGATATGCGTTACTACTCCGTGGTGGTCCGAAAGGACCGGGAAGCCAGACGGCTTCTGCAGGAGACATGCCTCCTCGACCGGGACGGAAACATATCCGAGTGTATGTCGCCGATGCATCATCGGCTGCTGAAATCGAACTGCTGCAGGAGAGCTTTTATACGGGGGGCTTTTCTTGCCGCGGGATCGGTCAGCGCCCCGGAAAAGTCCTACCATTTTGAGATCGTCTGCGCGGCGGAGGAGAAAGCGAGACAGCTCCAGGAGCTGATGCAGTCCTACGGCGTCGACGCGAAGACGGTTGTGCGCAAGCGCCACTACGTGGTGTATGTGAAGGAAGGGTCTCAGATCGTAGAGCTTCTCAATATCATGGGAGCCCATGTATCGCTCATGCAGTTGGAAAACGTACGGATCGTGAAGGAGATGCGCAATTCTGTGAACCGGAAGGTGAACTGTGAGACCGCGAACCTGAACAAGACCGTATCGGCAGCAGTCCGGCAGGCGGAGGACATCCGGTATATCGAATCCGTCATAGGACTGGGGAGGCTGCCGGAAGATCTGGAAGAGACGGCCAGACTCAGACTGGAGAACCCGGAAGCCAGCCTGAAAGAATTGGGGGACATGCTCTCGCCGAAGGTGGGGAAGTCCGGAGTCAATCATCGTCTGCGAAAATTGAGTCACATAGCAGATGAGCTGCGTGAAGGCAAGGAGGAGTAATATGATTAAGAAACCAATCACCATTCAGATCGCCTCGGGCTTGGAAGCCAGACCGGTGGCCCTGTTAGTGCAGGTGGCCAGCCAGTTTGAGAGCAACATTTATGTGGAAGAGGGCGATCGGAAAGTCAACGCCAAGAGTATTATGGGGATGATGACGCTGGGACTCAGTGCCGGGGAGTCTGTGGTGGTGTCTGCGGAGGGCAGCGACGAGAAAGAAGCCATTGAAAATATTGAAAAATATCTGAGCAGCGGAAACTAAGCTGAAGAACAGAGAGGATCGGGCAGGCTTAACCTGCCCGATTCATGCGTTAAAGGAGGAATCGCATGGATGCATACACGGAATTTGCCAGAGTGTACGACCTGTTCATGGACGACATCCCTTATAAGGAATGGTGCGCATACCTGACGGGGCTTTTGCGGGAGCATCAGGTGACGGACGGGCTGGTGCTGGAGCTGGGCTGCGGGACCGGGAACATGACGGAACTGCTGGCGGAGGCCGGGTACGATATGATCGGCATCGACCAGTCGGAGGATATGCTGGAGGAGGCGTCGAGAAAACGGGAGGAATCGGGACATGAGATCCTCTATCTCTGCCAGGATATGCGGGAATTTGAGCTGTACGGGACGGTGCGGGCCATCGTCTGCGTCTGCGACTCCATGAACTATATCCTTGAGGAAGAGGAGATAGAGCACATCCTGACGCTGGCGGCCCGCAACTATCTGGACTACGGCGGCCTGTTCATCTTCGATCTGAACACAGAGTATAAGTACCGCGAGCTTCTGGGAGAGCAGACCATAGCGGAAAACCGGGAGGAAGGAAGCTTTATCTGGGAGAACAGCTACGACGGGGAGACAAAGATCAACGAATACAGCCTGACGCTCTTTATCAGGGAGCGGGAGGGATTGTACCGCAAATACGAGGAAAATCATTATCAGAGGGCGTACGACCTGACGAGAGTGCGCGAGCTGGCGGAGCGGTCGGGGCTTGAACTTCTGCACATCTACGACGCGTTCACCCACGAGCCGCCGAGGGAGGACTCGGAGAGGGTCTATGTGATCTGCCGCAGACCGTGGGAGAGGCCCTGACAGGAGGCCGGACGACAGCCGGACAGAAAGGAGAAGACAGACGTATGAAGGACTACATTGTGAGAGCGACGGCGGCGGACGACCAGATCCGCGCGTTTGCCGTCACCTCGAGAGAACTGGTGGAGGAGGCCAGGAGACGGCACGGCACGAGCCCGGTGGCCACCGCGGCGCTGGGACGGCTCCT
>JAUNHB010000009.1 GCA_030524125.1 Eubacteriales bacterium
GATCCCCTCAAGATTGAGGGGCAGGGGAGTTGAAGTGTCGAAGACACTTTTTTATCCAGATCCGCCGTTTCATTTGATAAACCACCGTGACGGTGGTATCATTTACGGTAAGAGACAACACGCAGAAGGAGAGCCGGATGAGTTTGAAAAATTTATATCCGAATAAAATAACGGAGTCGGTCTACGGGCTGGACTGGGAGAAGCTGGCGGAGAGGTACCGGGGCGTGATCTTCGACATCGACAATACGCTGGTGCCTCACGGGGCGGCGGCGGACGAGCGGGCGGTCGGGCTGTTTCAGAGGCTGCGCGGGCTGGGGATGAAGACTATGCTGGTGTCCAACAACGGGGCGGAGCGGGTCGCGCCCTTTGCCGGACAGGTGGAGAGCGGCTATATCTGCAAGGCGGGCAAGCCTAAGGCGGACGGATACCGGGAGGCGATGCGCCGGATGGGAACGGAGCCGGAGACGACGCTGTTCGTGGGCGATCAGATCTTCACGGACGTGTGGGGAGCCAACCGGGCGGGCATCGACACCGTGCTGACAAAGCCTGTGGACCGGTCCACGGACGAGATCCAGATCGTGGTGAAGCGCTGGTTTGAGCGGCCGTTCCGAAAGGAGAGATAGACCATGAAGCTGATCTGTCATATCGACGTCAACTCGGCGTTCCTCTCGTGGACGGCCTGCGCCGGCTCCGCGGCGGGACAGGATCCGGACATCCGGGACGTCGCGTCGGTGATCGGCGGCAGCGAGAAAAACCGGCACGGGATCGTGCTGGCAAAGAGCGTCCGGGCGAAGGAGTGCGGGATCCAGACGGGAGAGCCTCTGTTTCAGGCCCGCCGGAAATGTCCGGGGCTGGTGGTCGTGCCTCCGGACTACCGGCTGTACGTGCAGAAATCGGACGAGCTGATCCGGCTTCTGCACGAATACACGCCGAAGGTGGAGCAGTACAGCATCGACGAGGCGTGGATCGATATGAGCGGCATCGAGCACGCCTGCCGCGCGCCGGAACGGTTCGCCGTGGAGCTCAAGGACCGGATCCGGCGGGAGCTGGGATTTACAGTCAACGTGGGCGTGTCCACCAACCATCTGCTGGCGAAGATGGCCAGCGAGCTGAAAAAGCCGGATATGGTGCACACGCTGTTTCCGGAGGAGATCGAACGGAAGCTGTGGCCGCTGCCGGTGGAGGATCTGTTTTTCGTCGGGCGCTCCACCGCGGGAAAACTGCATACGCTGGGGATCCATACCATCGGGGAGCTGGCCGGGACAGATCCCGGACTGCTGGAATATCATCTGAAAAAGCACGGGCGGGACATCTGGAGCTACGCCAACGGCGGGGAGTTGGACGCCTCTGTCTTCGAGAGGGCGAAGACGAAAGGGTACAGCAACGAGACGACCGTGTCCGACGACGTGACGGACATGGACACGGCCTGTCAGGTGATCTTGTCTCTGTGCGAGACCGTGGGGGCGCGGCTTCGGCAGGACGGCATGAAGGCTTCGGTGGTGGGCGTTCATGTGAAGGATTCCGGATTCACGGACCGCAGCCGGCAGACCAGCCTCGGGCAGCCCACAAATTCCACAAACCTGCTCTACGAGGAATCCCGCAGGCTCTTTCGCGAGCTGTGGGACGGCAGGCCGCTCCGGCTGATCGGCGTGTTTACCTCCAAGGCGGAGCAGCCCCGGTACGAGCAGCTGGATCTGTTTGAGACGGCAAAAAACGAAAAACAGGAGCGGCTCGACAGAGCCATCGACCAGATCCGGGAGAAATTCGGGGAGGACAGCGTCCGGCGGGCGCGGTTTCTGGACAGCGAGTTCGGACACATGGCGGGCGGGCTTGGGAAGGAAAAGCGCCGCAGGCCCAAAATGTAAGAACTTCGTAACAGTTCTGAAAAGGATCTGTGTTATACTACTATCCATATGAGGTCCGAGGAGCAGGAATGATGATAATCGGAGGGCGGGCCTCATATACTATCAGCGGGGGTATGGCTTATATGAAAAGGTGGAACAGCTATTTGCTGGCTGCAGTCCTGTGCGCGGGGGTGTGGAGCTGCGGCGGAAACGATACAGGATCGGAGCTCCTGACGGAGATGAAGGAGACGGTGACTCCGGTGACGGAGGCAGTCGTCCCGGCTGCGGAGGAGACTCCGGAGGGCGTCCGGGTCCACATCTACTGCGGGGACGAGACGGCGGAAAACATCGTCCGGCGCACGGTCTATGTGGACGAGGCGTCGGAGAGCACGGTCATGGCGGAGCTGACGTCCTCGCTCGGCATGGGAGCGGAGGCGGGACTGAAGGAAATCTCCTTCGGCACGTTCGGAGGGGACAAGGTCGTCATGCTGGATCTCAATCAGGCGTTTGCAGATTATGTAAACAAGCTCGGCACGTCCGGCGAATACATCGTCATGGGAAGCCTGACCAACACCTTTCTGGATTACTACCAGAGCGAGCTTCTGCTGGTGACTGCGGAAGGGAAGGTGCTCGTTACCGGCCACACGGTCTACGAGGAATACCTGGAGATGTACCCGTACACGGAGGACGCCTACCGGATCCGGGAGGAGACGCTTTCGGGCGAGGGCATCCGGATCGTCTGCCCGCAGATCGAAGGGCTGGAGGACGAGCGGATCCAGGAAAAATGGAATGCGGTCATGCTGGGGAACGAGCAGACCGTCATGGAGCGCTGGGAAGGCGCGGGAACCTACGAGGCCGCGTACACGGTGGAGACCATGACCGCCGACGTGCTTTCGATCCTCATGGACGGAAATGTATACACGGAGGGCGCGGCCTATCCCTACACCTTCAAATACACCTACAACATCGACCTGAACACCGGGGAGAGCATCCGTCTGGCCGATCATGTGGAGGTGGAGAAGGTGGCTGAAAATATGTTTGCCGGCATCGGCTATTATGTGGAGGAAAGTCTCGCGCCCTATTTTGTGGAGCGGCTGAACAGCATCTACGAGAGTCCGGACGCGCTGGCAAGATCTCTGGCCGGATACGATTATTCGGAGGACGGAGCGGCGCCCTACGGGTATTCTTACCTGAAGGACGGCAAGGTATGGATCTGCATGGAGGTGCCCCACGCGCTGGGCGATTACATCGAGATCGAGCTGGATACCATACAGTGAGAAGATCGGCGGGACAGGGCGAAGGACCCGCCGCAGGAGAGGAGATACGAGGCATTATGAAAAGAACAATAGCGGCCGCCATGGCGGCCATATGCATGCTGACGGCGGCGGGATGCTCCCGCTCGGAGAGCATGGGAGAGTGTACTGTCGAAGAGACGGAAGCGCAGGAGCAGACGGGTGCGGCCGCCGGAGAGACAGAGGCGCAGGAGCAGACGGATGCAGAAGCGGCGAATGGGCTGTCCCTGACCTTCACGACGGAGGAGAGAGACTGGTACAACGAGGATAAGACCCGCTGGCTCCTCCACGGGGAGTATACGTCCGTGCGGATCGGGGGCGAAGGCTACGAGGCTGCCGCGGAGAAGATCGGCGCATGGTCTGAGGCGGACGAGGAAAACTTCTGGAAGGCGGCGGACGAAAGCAGCTCCGACGGGGAGCAGGTGTCGCTCTGGGATGAAGAGGGCGGGACGGATTACTACGCCTGCAGCATGTACCAGACGCTGGAATCGGCCAGAGCGGACAGGCAGGTCATCAGTCTCGTGGCCATGAGCTCGTCCTATCTGGGAGGAGCCCACGGAAGCTACGGCTATACGGGATATACCTTTGACGCGTCCACGGGCGAGCTTCTGGATATCGAAGATCTGATGACCGACGCGGAGACGTTCCGCCAGACGGCCACGGAGGCCATCGTCCAAAAGCTTCAGGAGACGTACGGGGACGGACTGTTCGAGGATTACGCCGACACGGTGGCGCAGATCTGGAGCCGGGACGGCGGGCCGAAATGGTATCTCAACGAGACGGGGATCGTGTTCCTGTTCGATCCCTATGAGGTGGGGCCCTACGCCATGGGCGCGGCGCAGGTGACGCTTCCCTACGCGGATTACAGGGCGGATCTGGCGGAGCAGTACACGTCTCCGGAATCTGCGGGAGAGGGCTTCGGAAAGATCTCGGCGGGTACGGCGACCGTTGTGACGGCGGGAGACGACGCGAAGCTTTCGGTATATCTGGAGGCGGAGGACGAGTACGGCGGAGGGCCGCTGACGGTGGAGCTGGGGGATCAGAAACTTGCGGGCGAGCGATTTGACCGGCTGACGGACGTTTACCTGATCCGGACGGCGGACGGCAGGGCGTACGCGCTGACCACGGCGGACTACGCGTCGGAAGACTATGTGACGAACGTGTTTGACGTGACGGAAGGCCGGCTCCTGCAGACGGACAGCCTGTCGAATGCAGCCATCTCCGACACCGGCGTCGGGAACACAGAGCTTTTGTCCCTGAGGGTCAGTCTGAACGTGCTGGGAAGCTATACCTCCCGCATGGATTACCAGCTGAACGAAGAAGGGAAGATGGTGCGGCAGAGCGAGCTGTATCAGATCGATATGGTGAACGGACAGTACCGGAAGATCACGACGGCGCGGGAGATCCCGGTCACGGTGGATGGCGAGCCGGGAACGCTTGCGGCGGGAACCGAGATCTGTATCACGGCCACCGACAATGACGGCACGGCCGTCTACGAAGACACGGCCACCGGAGAGACGGGAGAGATCCACTATACGAAGGGCGACGGAGACAATGCGTGGACGCTCTACATCGACGGCGTGTCCGAGTACGACTGCTTTGACGAGCTGCCCTACGCAGGGTGAAGAACGGGAGAAAAAGAAAGACGGCGCAGGAAGCGAAAGCCTCCTGCGCCGTTGTGTGTTTGGTTCAGCTGTTATAAATATTTTCCCGGATCTTTATAGAAAGCTCCACGAAATACTCTGTCTGCCCGGGCACGGCGCCGGAGGTCAGATATTCAAAGAGAAGATCCAGCGAGACAGCTCCCTGACGGTAAGGCTGCTGGCTGATGGTGGCGGAGATGACGCCGTCCCGAAGCATCTCCAGCGTGGTGGGCACGTCGTCGAAGGTGATGACCTTCGGATGGCGTCCGGACTCCCGGATCGCCCGGCAGCCTCCGAAGACGCCGGCCGCGGCGAAGAACAGCGCGTCGATCCGCGGATTTTCCTGCAGGAGCTGGCGGGTCAGGGCGTAGCTCTCAAACTCGTCGTCGTGATTTTCGAGGATCTCCGTCACCTGGATGCGGGGATAGCTGGTTTCCAGCGTATGCCGGAGCCCCCGGATCCGCTCGGAGTGGCACAGCACGTTGGAGGAGCCGGTGATGATGCCAAGCTCCACCTCCCCCTGCGTCATCAGCGCCAGCAGTCCGGCCGCCGTGCAGCCGCCGCGGAAATGATCGCTTCCCACATAGGCCATGCGCCGGGAGCCGTCGATATCCGTGTTCACGGTGACCACGGGAATGTCCCGACTCACCAGCAGATCGATCTTCTCCCGGATCCGGGGATGGTTGTAGGGAGCCAGCATCAGGCCGTGGATGCCTTCTTCCAGGAGAGCGTCGATAGCGGAGAGCTGCGCGTCCACGTCGACATCCACCCGTCTGGTGATGGTGGCGACGCCGTAGTCCTCCAGCTCCAGCGCCTTGGCGCGGACGCCGTCGCTGACCTCGTCGAAAAAGGGATTGTTCTCGCTGAAGAGGACGACCCCGATCTTATATTTTTTCTTCTGGGCGGCCAGAGCCAGGCCCGCCTTGTTGGGCCGGTAATCCAGCGCCTGCGCGATGTCCCGGATCTTGGCGGCGGTCTTGGGACTCACGGAGCCCCGGTTGTTCAGCACCCGGTCCACGGTCCCCCGGGACACCCCCGCCAAATCTGCAATGTCCTTGATTCGAGTCATGATCAGATCCCTCAGTATTTCTGCACAAAGCCGTGCATATCTTCTGTGAATACCATACACAAAATTGCTTTCACTGTCAAATGAAATGATAGCGTGCACGGACACATTTTTTGGACGCCTCCGTGCGCGCATTGTGAAAAACAGACAGAAACAGGGTGCGAAAACATGGAAAAACGGATCTGAAATTGGATAGATTTCACAAAAATAGAAAAACAGAATAAAAAAACACATCAATCTGTTGAAAAAAATCACCGGAAAGAGTAATATATAGAAAAACGTGCTCGTGCACGCAAAAACGGGAGAGGAAAAAGTCAGAGGTCTCCCGGGGATCTGAAGAAGGAGGAAATGAGAATGCTCTATGTAGGAGTGGATCTGGGCACTTCCGCGGTCAAGCTGCTTTTGATGGATGCGGAAGGAGGGATCCGGAAGATCGTATCCAGAGAATACCCCATTTATTTTCCGCAGCCGGGATGGTCGGAGCAGAATCCGGAGGACTGGTTTGCGCAGACGATGGAAGGACTGAAGGAGCTGCTGGACGGCTGCGACAAGTCGCAGGTGGCGGGCATCAGCTTCGGAGGCCAGATGCACGGACTGGTGATCCTCGACAAGGACGATCAGGTGATCCGCCCGGCGCTTCTGTGGAACGACGGACGTACCTATGAAGAGTGCGATTACCTGAACAACGTGATCGGCAAGGAGACGCTGTCCCGCTACACGGCCAACATTTCCTTCACCGGCTTCACGGCTCCGAAGCTCCTCTGGGTGAAGAACAAGGAGCCCGAAAACTTCGCGCGGATCGAGAAGATCATGCTTCCGAAGGACTACATCGCCTACCGGCTGTCCGGCGTCCACTGCACCGACGTGTCCGACGCTTCGGGAATGCTCCTGTTCGACGTGGAGCACCGCTGCTGGTCGCCCGAGATGCTGGACATCTGCGGCGTGAGGCCGGAGCAGATGGCGAAGATCTATGAGTCCTACGAGGCGGTCGGCACGGTGCTTCCGTCTATCGCCGCCGAGCTTGGCATTTCGGAGCAGGTGAAGGTGGTCGCGGGAGCCGGGGACAACGCGGCGGCGGCTGTCGGGACCGGGACCGTCGGGGACGGCATGTGCAATATCTCCCTCGGGACCAGCGGAACGATCTTCATCTCCTCGGAGAAGTTCGGGGTGGACAAGAACAACGCGCTGCACGCGTTCGCTCATGCGGACGGCCACTATCATCTGATGGGCTGTATGCTCAGCGCCGCGTCCTGCAACAAATGGTGGATGGACGGGATCGTCGGCACGAAGGATTATGCGGCAGAGCAGAAGGCCATCGAAAAGCTGGGAGAGAACCACGTATTCTTCCTGCCCTACCTGATGGGCGAGCGGTCGCCTCACAACGATCCGAACGCCAGAGGCACGTTCATCGGCATGACCATGGACACCAGCCGGGCGGACATGACGCAGGCGGTGCTGGAGGGCGTAGCTTTCGCTCTGCGGGATTCTCTTGAGGTGGCCAGATCCCTGGGCATCCGGATCGAGCGGACGAAGATCTGCGGCGGCGGAGCCAAGAGCCCGCTCTGGAGACGGATCATCGCCAACGTCATGAACCTGAAGGTGGACGGCATCGAGAGCGAGGAAGGCCCGGCGCTTGGCGGAGCCATGCTGGCGGCGGTGGCCTGCGGCGAGTTCGCAAGCGTGGAGGAGGCAGCCGCGAAGATCGTAAAGATCACGGGAACCGTGGAGCCCGAGCCCGAGCTGGTGGAGAAATACGAGGCCAGATACGAGCAGTTCCGTCAGATCTATCCGGCGTGCAGACCGCTGTTCGAGATTTTGAAATAGGAGGTACCATCATGGAGATCAGACAGATCACAGATCCGGCGTTTCGCAAATACGGAAGAGTCGTGCAGGGCATCGATTTTTCCGGACTTACGGAAGCGCTGCGCACAAAGACTCCGCTTGGGGAGGACGTGGCGTACGAGCCGTCCGTCGCCGGGCTGGAGGAGCTCCCGGTGTTCGGAGAGCTTCAGACGAAGGCTTACGGAGAACTGCCGATCCAGATCGGCTACTGCAACGGCAAAAACAGACTCCTCAACGCGCTGGAGTATCACCGTTCGTCGGAGATCAACGTGGCGGGGACCGACGCGATCCTGATGCTGGGATGCCAGCAGGACATCACGGACGAGTTCACCTACGACACATCTCTGGTGGAGGCGTTCCTCGTGCCTGCGGGCACGGCGGTGGAGCTCTACGCGACGACGCTCCACTATGCGCCCTGCGGCGTGGACGGCGCGGGCTTCCGCGTGGCCGTCGTGCTGCCGAAGGACACGAACCTTCCGCTGGAGGAGGGACACAAAGATCTGGAGGACGGCCTTCTGGCCGCCAGAAACAAATGGCTCATCGGGCATCCCGAGGGAGGGCTTCCGGAAGGATCGCACATCGGGCTCGTGGGCGAGAACCTGTCCGTATAGACGGACGAAAGGCCCGCATCCGCAGTACATAAGGATCCGGTCAGGATCCCTGCATATACAATCACAAGGAGGATCATAACATGAACAACATTCCACAGGTAAAAGTAGGTATCGTGGCGGTCAGCCGCGACTGTTTCCCGGAGTCTCTGTCCGTCAACCGCAGAAAAGCGCTGGTGGACGCGTACAGCGCAAAGTATGACAGCGCCGACATCTATGAATGTCCGGTCTGCATCGTGGAGAGCGAGATCCACATGGTGCAGGCGCTCGAGGACGTGAAAGCCGCCGGCTGCAACGCGCTGGTCGTCTATCTTGGAAACTTCGGACCGGAGATCTCCGAGACCCTGCTGGCAAAGCATTTCGAGGGCCCGAAGATGTTCGTGGCAGCCGCAGAGGAGACCGGGGACAACCTGATCCAGGGCCGCGGCGACGCATACTGCGGTATGCTGAACGCCAGCTACAATCTGGCGCTGCGCAACATCAAGGCTTACATTCCGGAGTACCCGGTGGGAACGGCGGAGGAGTGCGCCGACATGATCCATGAGTTCCTGCCCATCGCCAGAGCCGTCGTCGGCCTGTCCGACCTGAAGATCATCAGCTTCGGCCCCAGACCGCTGAACTTCCTCGCCTGCAACGCGCCCATCAAGCAGCTCTACAACCTGGGCGTGGAGATCGAGGAGAACTCCGAGCTGGATCTGTTCGAGGCGTTCAAAAAGCATGAGGGCGACCCGCGGATCGAAGAGGTGGCCGCAGACATGGCCGCCGAGCTTGGCGCAGGCAACAAGAAGCCGGAGATCCTGCCGAAGCTCGCCCAGTATGAGCTGACTCTGCTCGACTGGATCGAGGAGCACAGAGGCTACCGCAAATATGTGGCGATCGCAGGAAAATGCTGGCCGGCGTTCCAGACCCAGTTCGGTTTTGTTCCGTGCTATGTGAACAGCCGTCTGACCGGAAGAGGCATCCCGGTATCCTGCGAGGTGGATATCTACGGCGCGCTGAGCGAGTTCATCGGAACGTGCGTCAGCCAGGATGTGGTGACGCTTCTCGACATCAACAACACCGTGCCCTACGACCTGTACGATCAGGACATCAAGGGCAAGTTCGACTATAAGAGCAGCGACGTGTTCATGGGCTTCCACTGCGGAAACACCAACACGAAGAAGCTTTCCTTCTGCCAGATGAAATATCAGCTCATCATGGCCAGAAGCCTTCCCGAGGAGGTGACCCAGGGAACGCTGGAGGGAGACATCGCTCCGGGCGACATCACCTTCTTCCGTCTGCAGAGCACGGCGGACTGCAAGCTGAGAGCCTATGTGGCCAACGGAGAGGTGCTCCCGGTGGCGACCAGATCCTTCGGAAGCATCGGTATCTTCGCGATCCCGGAGATGAAGCGCTTCTACCGCCATGTGCTGATCGAGGGCAACTATCCGCATCACGGAGCGGTGGCCTTCGGACATTACGGAAAGGCTCTGTATGAAGTATTCAAATATGTGGGCGTGGACGTGAGCGAGATCGGCTACAACCAGCCGGCAGGCGTTCGCTACCCGACCGAGAATCCATTTGCATAAGACAGCGTAGAGAGTGACAGAAGGGGATGCGGCAGCGCTTCCGGCCCGGACAGAGGCCGGCGTCTTGCCCATCCCCTTCTGTGTATGAAGTGCGGATGCGGACGGGGGAAGCGCGATGAAGAGAAGAAAATGGATCTGGGCCGCAGTCTTTTTGGCGGCGGCGCTGTCCGGGCTTTTCTTCTTCCGACGGACGGGCGGGGATCCGTCCGGCTCCGGGGAAGAGGAGCGCAGGACGTACAGCCGCCACTACGCCATGATCACCGGCGGCGAGGACAGCGAGTTCTGGGACAAGGTGTACGAGAGCGCGCTGGAGGAGGGCCGGGAGAGCGGAGTCTATGTGGAGCGGTTCGGAAGCGGGCTGGCGGTGGAGTACAGCCGCAGCGAGCTGATCGATCTGGCCGTGCAGGCGTCGGTGGACGGCATCATCGTGCCGGAGACGAGGACGAGGAGACGGTACGTCTGCTGGATCAGGCGGTGGAGAGCGGCATTCCGGTGGTCACGGTGCTGAACGACAGCACCGGAAGCCTCCGTCAGTGCTTCGTGGGAAACAACAACTACAATCTGGGACAGGACTACGGCAGGCAGATCGTGGAGCTTCTCGGGGAGGACGCGGACGGCGGAAGCGTGCTCGTGCTGGTGGATGAGGACCGGACGGACACGAGCCAGAATCTGATCCTTCTGGGGATCCGGGAGACGCTCACGCAGGAACTGCCGGACTGTCCGGTGACGGTGGACACCGCGCTCGTGGACAACACGGGAGCGTTCAGCTCGGAGGAATCCATCCGGGATATCCTGCTGAACGAACAGCTTCCGGATATCATCGTCTGTCTGGACGAGATCCATACCCGCTGCGCCTATCAGGCGGCGGTGGACTACAATCAGGTGGGCACGGTGCGGATCCTGGGCTACTATGATTCCGCATCGATACTCGAGGCGGTGTCCAAGGAGATCCTGAGCGCTACGATCACGCCGGACACGGAGCAGATGGGGCGCTACTGCGTGCAGGCGCTGGAGGAGTATGCGGATACGGGCTACACCAACGGCTACATGGCGGTGGACACCTATCTGATCACAAAGGCGGAAGCGCTGCGGATGCTGGAGCAGGAGTGAGACTATGGAAGCGATCAAAGGACTGTCCTTTCACAGATGGAAATATATGACGCTTCAGCAAAAGCTGACCGGAGTCTTTGTGCTGGCGGCCGTGATCATTCTGGCGGTCAATCTCTATCTGTACGGGATCATCAACGAGATGACCGGGCGCGTGGAGCGGGTGTATGAGAGCAACGTGAACCTGAACGACCTGTCGGAGGAGCTGGATCAGGTCCACAGCAGCATGGAAGAGTACCTGCGGACCAAGAGCTCCGACGCCATGGAGGAGTATTACCGGAGCGAGCAGAACTACCGGAACCGCATGGAGGCTCTGAATACGGAGATCACGGACGGAGGGACGCTGCTGACGGAGAAAAATATCTACAACCTGTCCCAGTCTTATCTGGATCTGACCGCGGAGGTCATACAGGCGAAGCGGGGCAGGAACGTGGAAAAATACGGAAGTCTCTACGAGCAGGCGGACGAGCTGCACGGGGAGATCCACACCTTTCTGTACAGCCTGAACAACGAGCAGTTCCGCGGAAATTCCAGAGAATATCAGACGCTGATCCGCTCTCTGCGCGCCACGGAGCTCATCGGCGTGGCGGTGCTCCTGGCGGTCATGCTGGGAAATATCGGACTGATCGTCTTCAGCACGCGCAGCGTCACCGGCCCGCTGCACCGGCTCTCGGAGGCGGCCGACGAGGTGGCCAACGGAAACTTCGACATCGAGCAGATCCCGGTGCAGAGCATGGACGAGGTGGGCGTCGTGACCGGCGCGTTCAACCAGATGGTGAGCAGCATCCGGAGCTACATCGAGAGGCTCAGGCTCACCATGGAGCGGGAGATGCAGATGCAGAGCCATTTAAAGGACGCGCAGCTTAAATACCTTCAGGCGCAGATCAACCCCCATTTTCTGTTCAACACGCTGAACGCGGGCGCGCAGCTGGCCATGATGGAGGATGCGGAGAGAACCGGAGCGTTTTTGCAGAATCTGGCCGAATTTTTCCGCTACAACGTGCGCCGCAACGACCGGGACGCGTCGCTGGAAGAGGAGATCCGGCTGGTGGACAACTACGTCTATATTTTAAACGTCCGCTTTTCCGGGGAGATCCTGTTCGAGAAGGACGTGGACGAAAACCTCCTCTCGATCCGGGTTCCCAGCATGATCCTGCAGCCTTTGGTGGAAAATGCGGTCAACTACGGCATCCGGGGACTCTCGAGAGAGGGGCGCATCGAGCTCTCGGTGTACCAAAGAGAGGAAAACGTCTGCATCAGCGTGTGGGACAACGGAGCCGGCATGGAGCCGGAGCGCATCCGTCAGGTGCTGGACGGTCTGGCCGGGGAGTCGGACCTTCGTTCCAGCTCCAACGGCGTGGGAGTGAAAAACGTGATGGAACGCCTGCGGCTGTATTTTCAGGGACAGGCGAAGCTGGAGATCTTCAGCGAGGGAGCGGACACGGGAACGGAGATCCTGATCACAGTTCCCGCAGAAGCAACGGAGGAGTGAGGATATGTATCGAGTCATGCTGGCGGACGACGAAGGGATCGTACGGGATTCTCTGAGAATGATGATCGAAAAGCATTTCCCGGAGGAATGTCAGATCGAGACGGCCAAAACCGGGCGGGACGTCATCGAGCTGGCGGAGAGCTTCCGGCCGGACATCGCCTTTATGGACATCCAGATGCCGGGCATCAACGGGATAGAGGCCATCCGGGAGATTCAGAAGAGCAACCCTTCGGTGGTGTTCATCGTGCTTTCCGCCTACGATAAATTTGACTATGCCAAGGAGGCCATCGATCTGGGCGTGATGGAATATATCAACAAGCCCTTCGGCGCGCCAAATATCACGGCGGCGCTGGAGCGGGCCATGCGGCTGGTGGATCAGCGGCGCAAGAAGCGAAGCGACGATCTGAAGATCAAGGAGAAGATGGAGACGGTCACGCCCATCATCGAAAACGGCTTTATCTACGCCATCATGTTTCAGGAGCAGTTCGAGGAGGACGTGGACAACTACAAGCAGCTTCTTGGGCTCACGGCGGATTACGGATGTATGCTGGCCCTAACCGTGGGAGACGATCAGAAGGGAAACCGGATGACCAACGCGGTGGGGGCCGGAGTGCGGACGCAGCTGAACTACCACAAGGTCAGGGAGCTTTTAAAGGAGACATGGGACTGCGTGGTGGGATCGGTGATTTCCAACAAAATACCGGTCTTTCTGCCCATGAGCGCCCGCAAGATGGACTACGAAGAGCGCATCGGGATGATCGACGTGGGACGGGAGCTGGCGCGAAAGCTCCGGAGGATGACGGACATCTCGTTCCGGATCGGCATCGGGTCCGTGCGAAGCCTCCGGGAGAGCATGGAATCCTATGAGGAGGCGCTCAAGGCGCTCAATAATTCCACCGGCAGCGTGGCCCATGTGGACGATCTGCCGATCCAGTGCCGGTATGACGCGGAGTATCCGCTGGATCTGGAGCGGGAGCTGTTCGACAGCCTGCGCAGCGGGCGGATCGACGAGTGCGAGCGGAGCGCGGGAAAATATTTCGACTGGATGACGGAGTCCTACGGCGAGAACAATATGAGCGTACGGCTGAAGATCGTGGAATTTGTCCTGTTCGCGGATCACGAGGCGTATTTAAACGGCGGTATGACCTACCATTTCGAGGAGCGGGACAATTACCTGCCCGTCGTCATGGGAGCGGAGAAAAACAGCGACCTGAGAGGCTGGTTTCTGGAGAAATTCAAGGAGGCGTGCGGCAACATGACCTCTAAAAAGGAGGAGCATGAAAATCAGCTGGTGACGAAGGCGCAGGCGTACATCCAGGAAAATTTCCAGAAGGATCTGTCGCTGGACGAGGTGTCCCGGCAGCTGGATTTAAGTCCGTACTATTTCAGCAAGCTGTTCAAGGAGGAGACCGGGAGCAACTTTGTGGAGTATGTGACCAACTTAAGGATCTGCAGGGCGAAGGAGCTGCTGGCGCAGGACGGCCTGAGCATGAAGGAGATCTGCTCCAGAGTAGGGTATTCGGATCCCAACTATTTCAGCCGGATCTTTAAGAAAAATCTGGGGATGACGCCCACGGAATACCGGGAGAAGGGAAAAGGATGAACAAAAAGACAGGGATCGGGGCAGCGGCGGCGCTGCTGATCATCGTGGGGATCTGCTTGCTGGCCTATCTGGGCGGCAGGCGGGTAAGGCCGCAGACGGCGCAGACGGACGCGGGAACCGAAGGGATCCGGATCGGGTTCACGCTGGATTCTCTCATTCTGGAGCGGTGGCAGCGGGACCGGGACGTGTTCGTCTCGGCGGCGCAGGAACTGGGAGCCGACGTGAACATTCAAAACGCCAACGGAGACATGCAGGAGCAGATCGCCCAGATCGACTACTTCATCGAAAAACAGATGGATGTGATCGTCGTGGTGCAGGTGGCCAGCGACGAGGACCAGATCGGGCTGCGGGCCGCGCTGGGGCGGGCGAAAAGAGCGGGCATCCCTGTGGTGGCTTACGACCGACTCGTGCTGAACGGCGGCGTGGACTATTACGTCTCCTTTGACAACGAGGCGGTGGGGCGTCTCATGGGAGAGCATATGCGGGAGCATCTGGAGGAAGAAGGAGAGATCCTCCAAATCTGCGGCCCGCTGTCCGACTACAACGTGCCGCAGGTCATGGAGGGCTTTGCGGCGGCGATCGAGGGATCGGGGATCGAGGTCATGGAGACCGGCTATGCGGAAGAGTGGCTCGGAGAGACCGGCTTTACCGTGGCCGGCGATTATCTGGAGCGGCACGGGACCGTGGCGGGGATCATGTGCGGAAACGACAGCATCGCGGGAAACGCCATCCGGGCCCTGTCCGAGAGGAGGCTGGCCGGGGAGGTGTGCGTCGTGGGGCAGGACGCGGATCTGGACGCCTGTCAGCGGATCGTGGAAGGGACCCAGTGCATGACCGTCTACAAGCCGGTGGAGGCGCTGGCCAGACGGGCGGCGGAGCTGGCGGTGGCGCTGGCGGAGGGCGAGGAGGTTCAGGCGGCGGAGACCATGAACGACGGAACCTACGACGTGCCCTATGAGCGGATGGAGCCCACGGCGGTGACGAAGGACAATATGGACGAGGTCATCACCGGAAAATATCACGAGGAAAGCGACATTTATCTGAATGTGAGATAGAGCAGGGAAGGCGGCAGGACATTTTTGTGCAGGACATTTTTGCGAGGACAAATTTGTCCTGTTTTTTTATGCCGGAGGGGCGGATATGCTATAAAAAATATACAGAAAAAGACAAGTTTGTCCTGTCAAAGCCGTGATATAGTCATATCATCAAAGAACGAACGGGAGGAATTTCCAAGATGAAAAGAAAAGTAATCAGTATGCTGATGATCGCGGCCATGACCGCTTCTCTGGCGGCATGCGGCTCCACAACCGCATCTACCGACAGCGACGCTTCCGCAGACGCCGCACAGACTGAGGAGAGCGGAGACGCTTCGGCGAGCGCGGCAGGCGGCAAGATCGGTATCTCCATGCCGACCCAGTCCCTTGAGAGATGGAACCGCGACGGCGCTTATCTGGACGAGCAGTTCAAGGCGGCGGGTTACGAGACGGTGCTCACCTACTCCGACAACGATTCCGGCAAGCAGGTAAACGACATCCAGAACATGCTGGCTGACGGCGTAGATCTTCTGATCGTGGCTGCCATCGACGGCGAGGCGCTCAACACCGCCATGAACGAGGCGGCGGACGCCAACATTCCGGTCATCGCTTACGACCGTCTGATCCTGAACGACGCAGTTTCCTATTATGTATCCTTCGATAACTACACCGTAGGAACCCTGCAGGGACAGTTCATCGTGGATCAGCTGGATCTGGACAATGCAGGCGATACGACCTACAACATCGAGCTGACCGCAGGAGATCCGGCGGACAACAACGCGACCTACTTCTTCGGCGGAGCGATGGACGTGCTGACGCCGTACATCGAGGCGGGAACGCTGAACGTTGTGTCCGGACAGACCGATTTCGACACGGTGGCGACGGCTCAGTGGAACACCGACACGGCTCTTGAGAGAGCGCAGAACGTGCTTTCTTCCTATTATGCAGACGGAACCCAGCTTGACGCATGGCTCTGCTCCAACGACTCCACCGCTCTCGGCGTATCGCAGGCTATCACCTCCGACTACGCAGGCAGCAACACTGTGCTGATCACCGGACAGGACGGAGACGAGGCGAACCTGAGAAACATCGTGGACGGCATCCAGACCATGACGGTCTACAAGAACGTGAGCAACGAGTCCATCGTGACCCTCGGCCTTGTGGAAGCGATCATGTCCGGAGAGACCATCGACGCTTCGCTGGCGGATACCTTCGGCGTAGAGTGCACCTATGACACGGAGTCCTATGAGACCTCCGAGGGCAACAAGTGCCCGTCCTTCCTGCTGGTTCCCAACGTGATCACCAAGGACAACCTTCAGGATCTGGTGGACACCGGACTGTACACCATGGGCGACGACGGATACCTGTCCGCAGCCAACTAAGCAAGACAGTCAGAAGAAAAGACCTGATGGACGGGCGGGGCATCTGCCCCGCCCGTCTTGACGGCGGATTCTGCAGCAGCAGGGAGAGGAGGAAAATCTTTTGGCCGATATTATTTTGGAAATGAAATCCATCACCAAAGAGTTTCCCGGTGTAAAAGCGCTGGACGACGTGAATCTGGTCGTGGAGAGAGGCGAGATCCACGCGCTGATCGGAGAGAACGGAGCCGGAAAGTCCACGCTGATGAACGTGCTGTCCGGAACGTATCCGGCGGGCAGCTATACAGGAGAGATCTACTACAACGGGGAGCTCTGTCAGTTTAAGACGCTGAAGGACAGCGAAGCGAAGGGCATTGTCATCATTCATCAGGAGCTGGCTCTGATCCCGCTTCTGACCATCGGTGAGAACATGTTCCTTGGAAATGAGAAAAAGAACAAAAAGGGCTATATCGACTGGGATATGACCTACAACGAAGCAGAGAAGCACATGCGTCAGGTGGGGCTGAACGAGTCGGCCCAGACGCTGATCAAGGATATCGGAACAGGAAAGCAGCAGCTGGTGGAGATCGCGAAGGCGTTTTCCAAGAACGTGAAGCTTCTGATCCTCGACGAGCCCACGTCCTCTCTGAACGACGAGGACGCCAGAATGCTTCTGGATCTTCTGATCGAATTTAAGAAAAACGGACTGACGTCCATCATCATCACGCACAAGCTGAACGAGATCATCTACTGTGCGGATAAGGCGACGATCATCCGCGACGGCTCCACCATCGAGACGCTGGTGAAGGGCGTGGATGAGTTCAGCGAGGACCGCATCATCAAAGGCATGGTGGGGCGCTCCATGGACGACCGCTATCCGGCCAGAGAGCACAAGGTACGTCCGGAGATCGGACTGGAAGTGAAAAACTGGACCGTTCATCATCCGCTGTACCACGAGAAGGTGGTGGACAACAACGTCTCGTTCAAGGTCCACAAGGGCGAGGTCGTAGGATTTTCCGGACTGCAGGGCGCGGGCCGCACGGAGCTTGCCATGTCCATCTTCGGCAGAAGCTACGGCTCCAACATCAGCGGCGAGCTGTACTTAAACGGCGAGAAGGTGGATCTTCGGACGCCGGAGCAGGCGATCCGCCACAAGCTGGCCTACGTGACCGAGGACCGGAAGGTGAACGGACTGATCCTCGGAGAATCCATCCGGTTCAACACGACGCTGGCGCGGATCGACAAGGTGTGTTCCGGCGGCGTCATCGACACGACGGCCGAGAAGAACGTGGCCGAGGAGATGACCGTGGCCATGGGCACCAAGACGCCGTCCATCGAGCAGAAGGTGGGCAACCTCTCCGGAGGAAACCAGCAGAAGGTGCTGCTTGGAAAATGGATGTTCACGGAGCCGGACGTGCTGATCCTCGACGAGCCGACCCGAGGCATCGACGTGGGAGCCAAGTACGATATTTACTGTCTGATCAATCAGATGGTGGAGGACGGGAAATCCGTCATTATGATCTCCTCGGAAATGCCGGAGCTGATCGGTATGTGCGACCGTATCTATGTGATGAACGAGGGAGAACTCAAAGGCGAGCTGGATGCGAAGGAGGCGACTCAGGAGCAGATCATGGGTTACATCATCAGCGCCGGCGAACAGTAGGAAAGGAGTGTTATCATCATGTCTGAGAAAAAAGAAATTCAGGGCGCGGCTTCGTTTGACCTCGGAGCGTTTCTGACCAAATACAGTATGGTCATCGCCCTTGTCATTGTGTTTATTCTGTTTTATTTCCTGACGGGAGGACGGCTTCTGTACGCGCAGAACATGTCCAACCTGCTTCTCCAGAACGGCTACGTGCTCGTCATGGCCTGCGGTATGCTGCTGTGCATCCTGACCGGCGGAAACATCGACCTGTCGGTGGGATCGGTCATCTGTATGGTGGGCGGCGTGGCGGCCGTCATGATCAACAACATGGGCGTCAACATCTATCTGACGATCCTCCTCTGCCTGGTCCTCGGACTTGCGGCGGGCGTGTGGCAGGGCTACTGGATCGGCCATGTGCGGATCCCTCCGTTCATCACGACGTTGGGCGGCATGTTCATCTTCCGCGGCATCGGACGTCTGGTGCTGGACAGCAAGACTGTGCCGGTGCAGGATGCGGCGTTCCTGAACATCTTTACCGCGTACATTAAGATCCCGGGACTCGACACGGACACGAGAATCCTCTCCCCGCTGGTGGTGGGCATCCTTGCAGTCGTCGTGATCTTCTATACGACCATCTCCTCGAGAGCCAACAAGGCGAAAAAGGGATACCGCCAGAACAGCGCCGTGACCGACTTCGGAAGAAGCGCGCTGATCAGCGCGGCGGTGCTGGCCTACTGCTATCTGCTGAGCCAGTACAAGGGTATCTCCGTCATGCTGGTGTGGGTCGTGGTGATCTGCCTGATCTATCACTTCATCACCTCCAAGACCGCGTTCGGACGTTACTTCTACGCGGTGGGCGGAAATGAGAAGGCGACGCAGCTCTCCGGTATCAACACCAACAAGGTGTACTTTATCGCATACGCCAACATGGGCCTTCTGGCCGGTCTGTGCGGCCTGCTCTGCCTGGCCCGCGTCGGATCCGTCAACGGCTCCACCGGAACCTCCTTCGAGATGGACGCCATCGGCTCCTGCTTCATCGGCGGCGCGTCCGCATACGGCGGAAGCGGAACGATCCCGGGCGTCATCATCGGAGCGCTCCTTCTGGGCGTCATCAACATGGGTATGTCCATCATGGGCATCGGCGACTCCTGGCAGTATGTAGTCAAGGGCGGCGTGCTCCTCGTGGCGGTCATCTTTGATGTGGTGTCGAACCGGAAGAGCGGGAAATAGAGGGAGACCCCGGGGGTGTTCCCTCCGGCCCCCGCCCGCATGCGCAGTCGTCGCCTCTGCGAGGCTCCAGTCCCGCTCCTTCGGAGCTAAGACTGCTTATGTGGGCGGAGGCTGCGAGTTTCACTCGCATTTTGAGAAAAAAACCTGCCTCTTACATGCGAGCATGACGAGGCAGCTTCCTTTCTCAAAACACGGAGGGAACTGCAGCCTTAAATGTAAACAAAATATGAACATTCGACGGAGTGCGTGCAGGCGCACTCCGTTTGTGTTATAGTAGAGGACAGGCGTTAGGAGGTGAGTTTCTATGGTGAGCAAAACGGTAGTGATCCGGGACGAGGACGGTCTGCATCTGCGGCCGGCGGGAGCCCTTGTGGGAGAGGCGAACAGGTTTCGTTCTAAGATCCGCATGCAGTATGGAGAGCATGAGCTGAACTGCAAAAGCCTTATGAGCCTTCTGGCTTTTCCGGTCTGCCCGGGCGCGGAGGTGACCGTCCGGTGCGAGGGCGAGGACGAGGAGGAGGCTCTGCGGGGGATCGTGGAGTTTCTGGAGAACCTCCGGGGATGAGCAGCGGACTCCGGGCGGCGGCTGAGAGTGGCGGTCAGTTCAGGAAGATGCAGTCGCTTACATTGCGGTCGCCGTCGCCGGAACAGGGATGATTGACGATCTCTCCTTTGAAATACATGGTGGAGGAGGCTCCGCCGTCGAGATTGTAGGCCTCCGTGCAGCCAAGCTCCTGCATCAGAGAGGCC
The DNA here is from genome assembly GCA_030524125.1 of Eubacteriales bacterium. Classification (GTDB taxonomy): domain Bacteria; phylum Bacillota; class Clostridia; order Lachnospirales; family Lachnospiraceae; genus Hominiventricola. Next base: position 20,083 of record JAUNHB010000009.1, read on the forward strand.
AGCTCCGTCATGCGGATCCCTCTGCTGTAACCGGCCTGACGTCCGTCCACCACGACCAGAACAAAGTGGTTGCGGGCGATCTGCCCGATGACGGTACGGGGCTGTTTGTGCTGGATGGCAAGAAGATCCACCGCGTAATCTTCGTCCAGACCGTCCACGACCTGTCCGTCCTGCACCAGCTCGGGGCCGAAGGAAAAGGTGGACCACACCTGCTCCTCCAGAAGAGCCTCCCCGCTGGTCGAGGACTCGTCAAAGCATCTCAGATAGCCGTCCTCATAGATGGCAGCGCCTCTCCGGGCGGGAACGTCCCGGAACAAACTTCCGTTTCTTATGATGATCCCATCGCTTCTCCATCCGTAAAAATCTCCGTTGACCGCCAGCACAGCCTGGCATCGCTTGGCCATACTGTCGGTCGTCTCATAGATGTTTTCCCCGTAGGTGTCCTGCGCGAAGCAGGATTTGAGCATCCGGGCGTCCGGAACGAGGATGTCCGCCACATAGTAGGTCAGACGGTCGTCCCCGGAGCCGGTCACGGTCTTCGTAACGACGATCTTATAGTCCCCGTCCGACGCTCCGATCACGGTCGTCCCTTCCGGATCGTCCGTCCGCGCTTCTCCGGCCTGCACCGGCTGATCGACCGCTTCCTCGGGGAAATGATCCGCCATGATCGGAAAGCGGTCCGAGCCGTCGGTCTGGGAGGCGTCTCCGGCGGGAGAGGAGCCGTCGGTCTGGGAGGCGTCTCCGGCGGGAGAGGAGGCGTCAGCCGAAGCCGCGCTGCCGTCGGGAGACGAGCCGTCGGTCTGGGACGCGCTGACCGCCTCGGGCAGGATCAGAGGCGGCGCGACGCCGGTCTGCTCCGCCTTGGGAATGAGAAAGTAGTCGGCCGCCCACGCTCCTGCGCCCAGAAGCAGGAGCAAAAGGAGAACTGCCGCGGTTTTCAAGATTTTTTTGTACATGTCGATTTTCCTCTTTTTTGATCAGTTTCTGCGGCCGCCGTCAGGATGGCCGCCGCGCACAGCAAAAGCTGCGCGGGCAGGATGTGCCCTGAAAAATTCATATATGGATTGAACCAGTCCAGTATTTGCGAAATGAGGCAGACAAAGCTGCACACGACGCCAGTATGGATGAAAAGCAGTTTTAGTTGTCTGATAACGATCCCTCCGTAATAAAAATTCCGTCCGATACTTCGTGCTCCGGTTTGTAAGGATGATTGATCACCTGATCCTGATACGTCATAAAGGAACAGTGACCTCCGTCCAGATTGTAGGCGAGCCTGCAGCCCAGCTCCTCGAAGATCTGCGCCATCTCGTCCAGAAACATACCTCTTGAGGCGTCCTGTCTTCCGTCAACGAGCAGAAGGCAGTAATGTCCCGGCTCGTAATATCCGATGGCGGTCCGGGGATGGGACTGGCGGATATAATCCCATGTCAGAAATTCCGTCTTTGCCTTCCCGTTTTCGTCCAGCAGGCTCGGGCCGAAGATCCAGCTCTGGTACGCGCCGCGGTCGATCATCCGCTGAAGATCCGCCTGCGCCGGCTCGTAGATCTCCATCGTCCCGTCCCAGTTCAGGACGCAGGTCTCCGCGTCGGTCTGACGGCTCCGATAGACAACGCCGTTCCGGATGATCGTACCGTTGTCCTTGTGATGATTGTTGCTGTAAGAATCTCCGTTGACCGCCAGCACCGCGCCGACGGCGGCGGACAGGTCGGACAGCTTTTCTGAGTAGCCGACCCCGTAGGTGTTTTGGGCGAACGCCGTCTGCAGGCAGGTGATGTCCCCCACGTAGATGTCCGCAAGAAGATAGGAGATCTGCGTCCCGTACGCCTTGTGCTTGCCGGAATCCGACAGATCCAGCTTTCCGGTGTCGATGTGGTGGCTGGAGATCTGGATGGACAGGTTGGGACTGGTGTAAGAGGTGTCGGTCGCTGTGACCGTGTCGGGAAACTTGTCCGCAAATTTTTTGCGCCAGTCCTGCAGATCCGTCAGCACGCGTGTGTGCCGGAGCGTGTCGCCCGCCGTGCTCAGCGTGACGGCCTGCGTCATGTCTTCGACCGGAAAGCCGGACGCCTGAATCCCCGCGTGGGGGATCTTGTAGTTGACGATCCACACGGAGAGGACGATCAGCGCTGCGAGGACAAGATCCGCCGCGAGCCACAAAAGCCGTCTCTTCATAGCGCGATCTGTCGGTTCTCCGTTCGGGAATCCTTTCCTTTCTGAAAGATCACAAAGTTCTGTATGAGCCAGCTGAGGCAGAACAGCAGGCATTCCGTCATAAGCTTCGCGCCGTACACGGGGACGTGGAGGCCTTGCGTGAGCGCTGCGAGGACCGCGTTGTTGGCCGTCAGGATGAACGCCGCCAAGACAAAATAGTGGACGGCGGTCTCGGCCTGTCGGCTGGTGTGGAACACAAAACGGCAGTTCATGCTGTAATTGTAAAACGCGCTCACGGCCCGGGCCGTCACGTTGGACAGAAAGATGCAGGACCCGGTGTGGGGGAACACCAGCATCAGCGCGGAGAACAGCAGGTAGTCGAGGACGAAGCTGGACAGAGACGACAGCGTAAATTTAAAAATATTTTTGTAGATCCGCACGGAATCCCGGAGAGCGTGAAAATGGGAATTGGAGTTCGCGCGGTCCAGATAGATCGTGTGGATGGGCATTTCCCGGATGGGGATCCCCTCTCTGGCGCAGAGCAGCAGCATATTCGTCTCGTACTCGTAACGGTCTCCGTCCACCGTGAGGAGCCTTTCGATCAGCCCGGCGTCAAACGCGCGCAGCCCGGTCTGGGTGTCCGACACCTTTACGCCGCTGACGAGGCGGAAGACGCCGCGGGTGATCAGGTTGCCCAGTCTGGACTTGAGGGGCATCCTGCTGCTCACGGAGCGGACGCCCAGCGCCAGCGAGTCCGGATGCTCCCCGGAAAAACGGAGCAGGCGGAGCATATCTTCGGGCAGATGCTGCCCGTCGCAGTCCATGATGCCGATGGGGCCGGAGACGTGCGGATCGTCCCAAAGGCAGGTCAGGGCGGTCTTGATGGCCGCGCCCTTTCCGCGGTTTTCGGGATGCCGGAGGATCAGGCAGACATCGCTCACCCGGTCGAAGACGGGGAGGTACTCCTCTCCGCTTCCGTCGTCCACGACAATGATGCGGCATCCGATGGACCAGAGGGCGTCGGTGATTTTGATCAGTGCTTCGTCCGGCTTATAAGCCGGGATAATGACGGTCGATTTCATAACTATCTCTCCTTTATCATCTGCATTCCCAGCACAAGCAGTACGCCGAGGGCGGCGGCCGGGAGGTGAAGGCTGCTGAAGCTCAGAGCGGCAGCCGGCGTCTCGAGAGTGGTGGGGCCCATGACAATGGCGTAAAAGGACCCGATCATCATGCCCAGTATGAGCTGTACGGTCTGGGGCCGGAACCGCTCCAGCGAGAGACGGATGGCTTTCACGACCGTCGCCGCGCCGGCAACGATCCCGCAGACGAAGAACGCCATACAGGGCAGATAAGAAAAATGAAAGGAAAAAATCTCTTTCACCGCATGGATCACCGGCATATACGCGCCGAAGATCAAAAGCAGGGTGGAGCCGGAGATGCCCGGCAAAAACATGGCGGAGATGGCGATCATCCCGATCACAAAGAGCTTGGCCGCCGTCACCGGGGAAAAGTGCGCCAGATCCATGGCCGCGCCTCCGACGGCGCTGTTGGCCCATGTGATCCCGGCCACCAGCGCAGCCCCGGCAAGGCAGAAGACAAACGCCTTTGGATCGGAGCGGAGCGTGTCCTTCTCCTCCCTGACCACCAGCGGGAGGGAGCCCGCCACAAAGCCGAGGAACAGAGAGCTGACCACATAGATGTGGCTCTCGAAGAGCGCCGACAGGACCGTGGCCGCGGCGGCCATACCGATCACCCATCCGATCCCAAGCTTCTCCAGATAAGAAAGAGCGGCTCTCCGCTCGGTGCGTCTCCCGAAGGCGAGATCGTGGATCGAGCCGATGAACCGGTCGTAAAAGCCCATGATAAAGGCGACAGTCCCGCCGGACACTCCCGGCACGCTGTCTGCCAGCGCCATGCAAAATCCGTTAATTCCTTCTCTCAGCATGAAAAAAACCTCCTGTTTGTTTGCTGGAGCCATCATAGCAGTCAGCGTTAAACAAACAGAAGGTATTTTTCTAAACAAATCTTAAACTTTGAGGGATGTCCCTAACCGTTGAACCGGTATCCGGCTCCCCACACGGTCTCGAGGATCTTCGGGTTTTTAGGATCGTCCTCGATCTTGTCGCGGATGCGGTTGATGTGCACCATGATCGTGGCCGCGTCTCCCGCATAATCGTAGCCCCAGACCTTTTCCATGAGCTGATCTTTGGAAAAGACGATGTCCGGGTTCTGGGCGAGAAATTTCAGAAGCTCAAATTCCCGGTTGGGAAAGCGGATCTCCCTGCCGTCCTTGCAGACCTTCCAGCTGTTCACAAGGATCCGCAGGCCGTGGATCCGTATCTCGTCGGGAGCGGACGGCTGAGCCTTGCCAAGCGCGGCGAGCACCCGGTCGTGCTGCCGGAGGTTGGCGTTGACACGGGCGACCAGCTCCGCCGGATCAAAGGGCTTTGCGATATAATCGTCGGCTCCCAGCCCAAGGCCGCGGATCTTGTCCACCGGCTCGGTTCTGGCCGTGACCATGAGGATCGGGATGTCCACGGAATCCCGGATCTCCCGGCAGACGTCGTATCCGCTCTTTCCGGGGAGCATCAGATCCAGCAGGATCAGATCGAAGGAGCCCTCCGCCAGCACGCGGGCGACCTGGCCGCCGTCCTTTACAAGAACGGTGGAAAAACCGGCAGCCTGCAGATAGGCCTCCTCCACCATGCTGATGTCGTCGTCGTCTTCCACGATCAGGATCGTTCTGTTATTGTCCATTGGAGTCCTCCTTGCTGCACTTGAGAGGCAGCCCGATGCAGACGGAAAAGCCGTCCTCGCTCTCCGCCCGGACGCTGCCGCCCATGGCTTCGATCAGATACTTTACGATATAAAGGCCAAGACCGTTTCCTTCCTTTTGATTCCGCGACTCGTCCGCCCGGTAAAATTCGTCGAAAAGAAAAGGAAGCTTCTCGGCGGAGACACCCTTCCCGTTGTCCGAGAAGCGGACGTTCACGCCCCCCGGCAAGCGGGTCAGGGAGATCTTCATGCGAAGAGGGTCCGCGTCCGCATATTTCCGGCTGTTGTCCGCCAGATTGTCGAACACTCGCTGAAGCTGCTCCGGATCCGCGAGGATCTCCGCATGGACCGCGCCGGCGTCGGACGAGATATGGGCGCCGTCGGGCAGGAGACCCCTTTTGGCGGACACATAGTCCTCGATAAACTCCGATATTTCCACAGGCCGGAGCGACAGGGGCATACTGCCCGTCTCCAGCCTGGAGAGATAAAAGAGCTGCCGCAGGAGCATGTCCATATCCCCGGTGCGGCGGTACGCCACGTCGAGAAATTTCTGCTGCTGCTCCGGCGTCGAGGCGATCCCGTCCAGAAGGCCCTTGATCGTGCCGCGCACGGCGGTCAGCGGCGTGCGAAGGTCGTGGGAGATCCCCGCGATCATGTCGGTTCTGGCCTGCTCGTACCGCCGGTTCTTCTCCTGCTCCTCCAGAATATGCCGTTGCATTTCGTTGAAGGCGCCGCAGGTCTGTTCAAACTCGACGTAGCCGGAGTAGCGGATCGCCTGCGTCAGATCGCCCTCCCGGATCCGCTTCGCCCCTTCGGAGAGAGCGTCCAGCGGCTCCATCATGCGCGCCGTCAGCCGCCGGGTGAAGATCTGGCTGATCATGACCAGCACCGCGATACAGAGAATGCCGTCCGCCACGAACAGGATGATAAAATCATTTTTCCGGACGGCAAAATAGTCCATGATATCTTCCAGCGCGTCGTTGTCCACGACGGCTTCCATAGAGGTCTGCAGCTCGTGTTCGATGAGCTCGGAGTAGACCTTGACGACGAAAGCGTTGATCATCAAAAAGAGGATCAGCGTCGCCAGCACCATCACGGCGTTGGAGAAAAAGATGTTTCGCTTTACAGAGTTTTTTTCCATTGGATCCGCCCTCTCCTTTCCAAACGTCCGCTTTGCGGCCTGCGCGAAACGCCGCGCCGCCGGATTTTCCTCAGTATAACACAGCCCGCCGAAAGTGCAAGAGCCGAAAGTTTTCCTTGACAGCCGCGCGGCTGTTTTATATGATAAAAAGGTCTTGGAAATAAATCAACCGTCACAGTTCTGCGGCGGAATATCCCGTTTATAGTATAATAAAGATGGTTTGTACAAAGCGAAATGACAGAGAGAGGAGTCTGTTATGAAAGCAAAGGAAGATATGTGGATGCTCAGAAGTGTGTTTGAGCTGTCCGACCGGGCGCTGATCCGGATGACCAACCGGCTGTTCCGGACGTTTTACGGGGACGGGGAGCAGCTCTGGAAGGAGTGGCACGAACAGCAGAGCCAGAGCGTGTGTCTGAAGATCGGGGAGACGAACCGTTATGAATTTCAGGTGCGGAGACTGGACGGGTGTCTCAGGATCAGCGCGGAGGACCGCGGAGGCGTCTTTGGGTGGGGGAAGGCAGTGAGCAAGCCCGTGGTGCAGATCCGGGAACCGCAGATCATTTACTTTGGGAAAGCCAGACAGGAGGAGTACAGCACAACGCTGGAGTTTCCGGGAAACGCGCGGGTGACGCTGCCGATCCACCTGATCACGCTGGAGGAGTGCTCCCCCGCGGGGCTGGAGGAGCAGGGGCTGATCCCGTTTCTTCCGTTTCTCGCAGGATGCTTTATCCAGAAGATGGATGAGGCGGACCGGGAGGGGCTCCGCCGCTTTCTCGTGCAGGATATCGGGGAGACGCTGATGAAAAGCTACCGGAAGGGGGACCTGACGGCGCTGGACATGCAGCGGCTCAAGCAGCTCTGCAGAAAGTCCGTCTGGAAACTGTGCGGCTCCAAAAGCTGGATGCAGGAGCTGGTGCTCGACGCTCTGGAGCCGGATCTGGATTTTCTCCAGAGAGCCGGCGAAAAATAGGATCATTCTTCGATGTGCTCAAGACCCTGGCTCAGGATCGTTTCCACATGCTGATCAGCGAGAGAATAATAGACCGTCTTGCCGTCCCGGCGGAATTTCACCAGACGATGCTGCTTTAAGACGCGGAGCTGGTGGGAGATGGAGCTTGGCGTCATGGAAAGCTCTGAGGCGATGTCGTTGACGCACAGCTCCCGGTCCACCAGAAGATACAGGATCTTGATGCGGGTGGAATCTCCGAACACCTTGTAAAATTCAGACAGATAGTAGATCTCTTCCTCGGCGGGCATGGAAACGGAATGATTCATGACGTTCTCCTTTGTGTTTTTGTTCAGTATAGCAGGAAGCGTGAATAAAATCAATATCTGCTCATCTGTTCAAACGGAGGCGCACATTCAAATATTGGGGCGCACAGAGGCCCGCATACACAAAAATTTCACGTTTTGAACACAGACCAGTCAAGCTTTCCACACAAATTCCCATTAAAATAGCACGTGAGTGAAAATACAGCCCGAATCTGCGGACGGCGGGCGCGAGGAGGAACTACGTGAAAGCAATGAAATTTTTTGGCAGGGACGGATCGGAAAAGAAACAGAAAAAGAAGCTTCTGGCTTCCGCGGCGGGACTGGTGCGGCGCAGGAAAAAAACGTGTATCGCGGCGGTGCTGCTTTTGGCGGTCATAGGGCTTCTGGGGAGCCGGGCGTACAGCAGATACCGGATGGCGAAGGTCATGGCCTCGGCCATGGGAGAGATCACCACGGTGCAGGTGACCAGACAGGATCTCATCGACTCGATCAGCGTGACGGGGACCATCGCCAGCGCGGACTCCAGAGACGTGTCGGCGACGGCGTCCAACGTGGAGGTGCAGCAGGTCAACTATGAGGTCGGCGACTATGTCAACGCCGGGGACACGATCGTCGTCCTGGATTCGTCGGATCTGGAGCTGAGGCTGGAGCAGGCGCAGAACAGTCAGGCGCTCAGCGAGTACAATGAAAACAAATCCATCGAGACGGCGTCGGAAAGCTATACAGAGGCCGTGGAGGACGGGACGAGCGATTACTCCAGGGCGGTGAAGAACGAGGCGGACGCGAAGGAGACGCTCCAGGAGGCTTCGGCGGACGCCAGCGAGGCCGCGGACGCGCTCAAGAGACAGGAGGAGCGGGTGGCCGAGGCCAAGGCGGCCTACGAGGCGGATCCTACCGATGCAAATAAGCAGGCGTGGGATGCAGCGCAGACTGAATACACCTCCCGCCATCAGGCCTACACGGCTGCGGCGGAAGCGGAGGAGCAGGCGCAGGAAGCCTATGAGACGGCCTCTGAAAATCTGGCCGACGCCCAGAAGCAGAACGACCGGAATATCAGCAGCGCGGCCGATTCGCTGGAAAAAGCGCAGATGGAGCAGCAGTATTCCAACGACAGCAGCGATCAGACCATCGAGAACTATCAGGAGCAGATCGCGGCGTGCACGGTGACGGCCCCGATCTCCGGCGTGATCACGGCCATGAACGTGGAGGAGGGAGACACCTATCTGGGAGAGGGCAACACCCTCTTTACCGTGGCGGATGAGAAAAACTTTGTCGTGTCGGCCAGCGTGGACGAGTACGACATCAGCAGCATCAGCGAGGGCATGACCGGAGCAGTCATCGTGGAGGCGCTGGGGGACGACGAGCTTCCGGCCACCGTGTCCTTCGTATCGCCCACCGTGTCGAACACCAGCATGGGAAGCTCCACCTACAGCATCGAGATCGCGCTGGACGATGAGAACACGGATCTTCGCATCGGCATGACGGCCAAGGCCAGCATTATCCTGGATGCGGCCTATGATGTGCTGACCGTGCCCTACGACTGCGTCAACACGGACGAGGACGGAAATTCCTATGTGTACGTGGATCAGAACGGGGAGAAGGTACAGACGCCGGTGACGGTGGGGATGCAGGGCGACTATTACGTCGAGGTGTCCGGAGACGGACTGGATGAGACGTCTCTGGTGTACTATTCCACGCCAATGTCCACAGGCGCGGAGTCCGGCGGCTCGGACGATGCGGCGGAGTCCGGCTTCTCCTTTGACATGGGAGGCGGAGGCGGAGCGCCTTCCGGCGGCGGCCCGGGCGGATTCTAGGCAGGGAGGCGGCTTATGACGGAACAACATACGATCATTGAACTGCAGAAAATCGTCAAGCGATTTTACATCGGAATGCCCAACGAGCTGGAGATCCTGCACGGTATCGATCTGAAGGTGAAGGAAGGGGAGTTCGTCTCTATCGTGGGTTCCTCCGGATCGGGCAAGACGACGATGATGAACATCATCGGTATACTGGACCGGCCCACGGAGGGCGAATATATGCTGGACGGCGTGGACGTGGCGCGGGCGAAGGACCGGGAGCTGTCCATGATCCGCAACCAGAAGATCGGATTCGTGTTTCAGACATACAATCTGATCAGCCGCACCAGCGCGCTGAAAAACGTGGAGCTGCCCATGCTGTATGCGGGGCTGGGAAAGAAGGAGCGCTCCGACCGGGCTATGGAGCTTCTTCGCATGGTCGGCATGGGCGAACGGGTCAGTCACAATCCCGACGAGCTGTCCGGCGGGCAGAAGCAGCGGGTGGCCATCGCCAGAGCCATGGCCAACGATCCGGCCATCATACTGGCCGACGAGCCCACCGGAGCGCTGGATTCCAAAACGGGGCGGATGATCATGGATATTTTTCACCGGCTCAACGAGGAGCAGGGAAAGACGATCGTGCTGATCACCCACTCGCAGGAGCTTGCCGAGGAGACCGAGCGGATCGTGACCCTCAAGGACGGCGAGATCATTGGAGAAAGGAGAGGAAGCGGATGCTGATCTGGGAAAATATCCTGCTGGCCCTGAACGGTCTTCGGGCCAATAAAATGCGGTCGCTTCTGACGATGCTCGGCATCATCATCGGCATCGCCTCCGTCATCGCCATCATGACGCTGGGAGATTCCATCTCCAGCTCGGTGACCGAGTCCATGGCTTCCATGGGAGCCAACAACGTCACGGTGGGAGTGCAGCAAAAGAGCACGACGGAGGAGACGACCGACAGCGGCCTGACGTTCTCCATGGGACCGAGATTTACCGAGATGACGGACGACGACTATGTGACGGACGAGATGCTGGACGATCTGAAAGCGCAGTTTGGCGATTCCATTCAGGGCTTCTCGCTGACGGAGTCCGTGGGAAGCGGCACGGCGCAGGACGGGGATCTGACGGCCAACGTGACGGTGACCGGCGTCAACGCGGACAATCTGGAGGATGCGGATCTGACGCTGCTGGCCGGACGCACGCTGACGGAGCAGGATCAGACGGAGGCGAAGAAGGTGGCGCTGGTCTCGGATCTTCTGGTGGACAATATGTTCGGCGGCGACAATCTGTCAGCCATCGGGCAGACGGTCGACGTGCTGCTCAGCAGCCGGTACTATACCTATACGATCGTCGGAGTCTATGAGTACGAGTCCACCGGCCTGTCCTCCTCGTCGGAGGAGGACACGGAGACGACGCTGTACCTGCCGCTTCAGTCGGCCCTCGACCAGACGCACAACAATTCGGGCTACAGCCAGTTCACGATCCTGACCTCGTCGGACGTGGACGCCACGGAGTTCTGCACGACGGTGGAGAACTATATGAACGGGCGCTATTACAGCAGCAACGAGAGCTTTGAGATCAGCGCCATGAGTATGGAGTCCATCGTGGAGAGCATGACGGAGATGCTGTCCACCGTGTCGCTGGCCATCGCTGCCATCGCGGGGATCTCTCTTCTTGTGGGAGGCATCGGCGTGATGAACATCATGCTGGTATCCATCACGGAGCGAACCCGGGAGATCGGCACCCGCAAGGCGCTGGGAGCCACGAACGGCTCGATCCGGCTCCAGTTTATCATGGAGGCCATCGTGCTGTGCATCGTGGGAGGCGTCATCGGTATTCTGCTCGGCATGGTGATCGCGACGGTGGCCACCAACATGATGGGCTATTCAGTCAGTCCCTCCGTGACCGGCATTGTGCTGTCCGTCAGCTTCTCCGTGTTCATCGGCGTGTTCTTCGGCTACTATCCGGCCAACAAGGCCGCGAAGCTCAATCCGATCGAAGCGCTGCGATACGAATAACAGACTGAAAAAGGCATCCCGCGTGCGCGCCAGGCGTCCACGCGGGCCTTTTTTATGTCTAAAAATACAACTACGGTAAAAAGATAATACAACTTTATAAAAAGTCTATAAAACAGTACAATTTGTCTTTGGAATTGGAAAAAGAGAATTGACAACTTCATCCTTGGAAGCTATATTTTAACTAAATCCACGGGAGAAAAGAAGAGAATACAGGGTAAAATAACGGAAAGTGCCGTGGATCCTGAAAAATAATGACAGATACAACTTCAATACAATTTGGACGAGGAAAATGAGACAACAGGAGACGAAATACAAGGCTCTGGCCGACTGGCTGAGAGAGAAAATCGATACGCAGGAGCTGAAGGAAGGGCAGAGGCTGTATTCGGAAAACGAGTTGAGCGAGATGTTTAAGCTGAGCCGCCAGACCGTCCGGAGGGCCATCGGGATGCTGGAGGAGGAAGGGCTGGTGGAGCGGTCCAGGGGCAGCGGGACCTATGTGGGAAAGCGAAGGAACGCCGGACGGCCCCGGTACAGAAACATCGCCCTGATCAGCACCTATGTGGACAGCTATATTTTTCCGTCCACGATCCAGGGGATCGTGCGCACGCTGTCCGACGCAGGGTATGTGACGCAGATCGCGTTCACGAACAACCGGGTGTCCGACGAGCGGAAGATCCTCGAGAGCATTCTGGAGAAGGACAACGTGGACGGCGTGATCGTGGAGGCGGCCAAGAGCGCGCTTCCCAATCCCAATCTGGACTACTACCGGGAGCTTCAGAGCCGGGGAGTCGCGCTTTTGTTTTTCAACTGCAAGTATCCGGAGCTGGACGCGCCGCTGGTGGCGCTGGACGACTACCGGGTGGCCAGAGACACGGCGGAGTACCTGCTCTCTTTAGGGCACCGCAGGATCGCGGGCATCTTCAAGTCCGACGACGGACAGGGAAGGCTCCGGTACGCGGGCTATGTGGACGCGCTGCTTCGGAAGGGGCTGCCGGTGGACGACCGGAAGATCCTGTGGATCGACACGGTCAACCAGAAAAATCTGAAAAACATCAAGGATCTGGTACTGCGCCGTCTGGTGGACTGCACGGCGGTGTTCTGCTATAACGACGAAGTCGCCTGTTCGCTTCTGGATATTCTCCATCAGGAGAAGATCCGGGTGCCCGGGCAGATCTCCATTGCCGGGATCGACGGGGCGGAGCTGTCCCAGAAGGCGGAGCCGCAGATCACCACCGTCCCTTATCCGATGGAGGAGCTGGGGAGCCGCGCGGCGGCCAACCTGATCGCGCTTCTGGAGCAGCCCGGCTTCGACGCGGACTACCTGTACCGGCCGGAGCTTCTGGTGAGAGACTCCGTGCGCAGAGTCGGGGATCCGGTGCCTGATCCGTAAAGAGGCCCGCTTGCGGAGCGGCCGCGAGACGCCGTGGCCGCGGACGATATGTTTGTAAAGGAAGCCTTATGGGAGGACGCGCCTGCAGGCGGCAGTTTTTCCAAAGAATATAAATATCAAATAGTATTAGAAGCAGGAGGAAGAAGCAACATGAAAAATTACAAGTTTTGGTTCTGCACAGGATCTCAGGATCTGTATGGAGACGAGTGTCTGAGAAAGGTGGCGGAGCATTCCGCAAAGATGGTGGCGGGACTCAACGCAGGCGGAAAGCTTCCGTTTGAAGTGATCCTGAAGCCGACGCTCATCAGCCAGGCGTCCATCCGTCAGACGCTGAACGAGGCCAACAACGATCCGGAGTGCGCGGGCGTCATCACGTGGATGCACACGTTCTCCCCGGCGAAAATGTGGATCATCGGACTGCAGGAGTACAAAAAGCCGCTGTGCCATTTTCTGACCCAGTTTAACGAGGAGATCCCGTACGGGACTATCGACATGGATTTCATGAACGAGAACCAGTCCGCACACGGCGACCGGGAGTACGGCCATATCGTGAGCCGCATGGGCATCGAGAGAAAGATCATCTTCGGACACTGGGACAACCCGGCGGTGCAGGAGCGTCTGGGAAGCTGGATGCGCACGGCTGTCGGCGTCATGGAGTCGTCCCACATCCGCGTCTGCCGCGTGGGCGACAATATGAACAACGTGGCCGTGACCGAGGGCGACAAGGTGGAGGCCCAGATCAAATTCGGCTGGGAGATCGACCATTACAACATCAACGACATGGTGGAGTATGTGGACGCGGTGCCGCAGGGCGACGTGGACGCGCTGGTGGAGGAGTATTACAGCAAGTACGAGATCCTGCTGGAGGGCCGCGACGCGGCTGAATTCCGCCGTCATGTGGCCGTGCAGGCGCAGATCGAGCTGGGAGCGGAGAAGTTCCTGAAGGACGGCGACTATCACGCGATCGTCACCCACTTCGGAATGCTGGGCGGCTTAAAGCAGCTTCCGGGTCTGGCGATGCAGAGACTGATGGAGAAGGGTTACGGCTTCGGCGCCGAGGGAGACTGGAAGACGGCGGCGATGGTGCGCCTCATGAAGATCATGACGGCCAACACGCCGAACGCGAAGGGAACGTCCTTCATGGAGGATTACACCTACAACCTGGTTCCGGGCAAGGAGGGTATCCTTCAGTCCCACATGCTGGAGGTGTGCCCGACCATCTCCGAGGGACCGATCTCCATCAAGGTGCAGCCGCTGTCCATGGGCAACCGCGAGGATCCGGCCCGTCTCGTATTTACGTCCAAGACCGGCCCGGCGGTGGCGACCTCTCTTGTGGATCTTGGAAACCGCTTCCGCCTGATCATCAACGCCGTGGACTGCAAGAAGGTGGAGCAGCCCATGCCGAAGCTGCCGGTGGCGACCGCGTTCTGGACGCCGCAGCCCAGCCTCGAGGTGGGAACCGAGGCGTGGATCCTGGCAGGAGGAGCGCACCACACCGCGTTCTCCTACGACCTGACGGTGGAGCAGATGGTAGACTGGGCGGCCGCCATGGGAATCGAGAGCGTAGTCATCGACAACGACACCCGCATCCGCGATTTCAAGAACGAGCTGAGATGGAACGCGGCGGCTTACCGATAAGCAGGAGGAACGAATATGCTGGAACAGTTAAAGCAGGAAGTATATGAGGCGAACATGCTGCTTCCAAAATACGGTCTTGTGACCTTTACATGGGGAAATGTCAGCGGCATCGACCGGGAGCGCGGCCTGTTCGTCATCAAGCCGAGCGGAGTGGACTACGAGACCATGAAGCCGGAGGATATGGTGGTCATGGATCTGGACGGAAACAAGGTGGAGGGGCGCTACAAGCCCTCCTCCGACACGCCCACGCATCTGGAGATCTATAAGGCGTTTGAGTCGGTGGGCGGGGTGATCCATACTCATTCCTCCTACGCCACCAGCTGGGCGCAGGCAGGCAGGAGCATTCCGTGCTACGGCACGACGCACGCGGACTATATGTACGGAGAGATCCCGTGCCTGCGCTGCCTGACGAAGGAAGAGATCGAGGACGCCTACGAGGCCAACACCGGCCATCTGATCGTGGATTCGTTCCGCGACATGGGTAAGGATCCCATGGCCGTGCCGGCCTGCCTGTGCAAGAACCACGGGCCTTTCGCGTGGGGCAAGGATCCCTACGAAGCGGTGCACAACGCCGTGGTGCTGGAAGAGGTGGCCAAGATGGCCTACCGCGCGGAGGTCATCAACGCGCGGATCCAGCCGGCTCCGCAGGAGCTTCAGGACAAGCACTACTACCGGAAGCACGGCGCGAACGCCTACTACGGTCAGGATACTAACTAGATGTTGTAACAGTTTAACCAGCCGGATCATGAGCAAAGATAGCCGCGCAGCGGCGGGGAGCGCGTAAGCGCGGCTTTGCGAATGGTGCGGGCTGAACCCGGGAGCGCCCCGCCGCGTACGACAGGTATGCGGCGGGGCGCTTTGCGCGCGAGAATCTTTGTCTTTTTACAAAAAACAGTTGTTTTCCGGGCACAATCCAATTATAATCAAAAAATAGTCTTATTTTGTAAGTGAAGAAGGAACGAGGAGATAAAGTGATGAAGAAGGTAGTGAAATTCGGAGGGAGCTCGCTGGCAAGCGCCGGCCAGTTCCAGAAGGTTGGAAAGATCATTCTCTCAGACGAGAGCCGCTGCTATGTCGTGCCGTCTGCGCCTGGAAAACGGTTCGGCGGGGACACGAAGGTGACGGACATGCTGTACCAGTGCTATTATGCGGCGGCCAACGGCGAGGATTTTGACGGACTGCTCAAGCAGATCAAGGCGCGCTACAACGAGATCATCGGCGGCCTGAACTTAAAGCTCTCTCTGGACGGGGAGTTCGAGGAGATCGCGAAGAGATTCAAGGAGAAGGCGGGAAGCGACTACGCGGCTTCCAGAGGAGAGTATCTGAACGGCATTATCATGTCCGCCTATCTGGGATACGCGTTCGTGGACGCGGCGGAGGTCATCCGCTTTGCCGACAGCGGCGAGTTTGACGCGGAGACGACGGACCAGCTCATGGCGGCCAGACTGCAGGAGCTGCCAAAGGCGGTGATCCCGGGCTTCTACGGAGCCTATGCGGACGGAAGGATCAAGACCTTTTCCAGAGGCGGATCGGACATCACCGGTTCCATCGTGGCGAGAGCGGGCAAGGTGGATCTGTACGAAAACTGGACCGACGTGTCGGGATTTCTCGTGACGGATCCCCGGCTGATCGAAAATCCGGAGACGATCGACGTGATCACCTACCGGGAGCTCCGGGAGCTGTCCTACATGGGAGCCACGGTGCTGCACGAGGACGCCATCTTCCCGGTGCGCAAGGCGGGCATCCCGATCAACATCCGCAACACGAATCGTCCCGAGGACGCGGGAACGATGATCGTGGCCAGCACGTGCCACAAACCCCGCTACACCATCACGGGAATCGCGGGCAAGAAGGGCTTCGTGGTCGTCAATATCGAGAAGGATATGATGAACTCCGAGATCGGATTCGGCCGCAAGGTGCTGGAGGAATTTGAAAAGTACGGCATTTCCTTCGAGCATATGCCGTCCGGCATCGACACGCTCAGCGTGATCGTGCATCAGGACGAGTTCGAGGAGCACGAGCAGAAGGTGCTGTCCGGCATCCAGCGGGCGGTGCATCCGGACCACATGGAGGTGGAGGGCGACATGGCGCTGATCGCGGTGGTCGGCCGGGCCATGAAGTCCAACCGGGGCACGGCGGCCAGGATCTTTGCCGCGCTGGCTCACGCCAACGTCAACGTCAAGATGATCGATCAGGGCTCCGCGGAGTGGAACGTCATCGTCGGCGTGCGCAACGAGGATTTTGAGAAAGCCGTCAAGTCGATCTACGACATTTTCATCACGACGCAGTTATAATAAGAGATTCTAAAGAATCCTTAAAATTCTGTGAAGTCGGCCATTTTGCCGAAAAACTGTGTTATACTGCCATAAAAGAACACACAGAAACGAAGGTGGGATTATGGTAACACGGGAAGAATTTTATGTGGATTCCGTGGACGGCATTCATATGATACACGGCTACCGGTGGTACGACACGCAGAAGGCTTACAGAGGCGCGGTGCAGCTCGTACACGGGATGCTGGAATATATAGAGAGATACGACGAGCTGGCCAAATACCTGGCGGAGAGAGGATATTTTGTCATCGGACACGATCATCTGGGGCACGGGGATTCGGTCAGGGACCAGGAAGAACTGGGTTACGTAGGAGATCAGGGCGCTGTGCTCTGGCTGAGAGATATGGAACAGATCCGGCGGATGGCGGTGTCCTACGCGCCGAAGGTTCCTTATATTATGATCGGCCACAGCATGGGCTCTTTTCTGGTGCGGCGTTATCTGATCTATCACGGAAACCGGGTGGACGGCGCGGTGATCATGGGAACCGGGCAGCAGAGTCCGCTGCTTGTGAAGACGGGGCTTCTGGTGGCTTATCTGGATATGATGCGCAGCGGCCCGAAGGGACACAGCCGCCTTTTGAACAACCTGACCTGCGAGGGCTACGCGAAGCGGTATCCGGACAACCGGAGCACGGGCAGTTGGATGAGCCGGGATCCGCAGGTGCTGATCGAAGCCCTTCAGGACGGCCGGAGAAATTTTGCGTTTACGCTGAACGCGTACGAAGCGCTCCTGCGCACGGTCGAGGAGGCGGTGGATCCGAGGCGGGCCGCGAAGATGCCGCGGGATCTTCCTCTCCTTCTGTTGGCGGGGGACGAGGATCCGGTGGGCGACAACGGCAAAGGCGTGCGCCGGTTTGAACGGATGCTGAAAAAGATCGGAATGAAAAATGTGACCTGCATGATCTACCCGGAAGGGCGTCATGAGCTGATCAACGATCTGGAAAAAGAACAGGTGCTGCGGGACATCGAGCAGTGGTGCAGCGCCGTCGAGAGGAGAGACAGGAGGTAATCATGAGGAAGTGGATAGGAATGCTGCTGATGGCGGTACTGCTGACAGGCGCGTGCCTGCAGGCGTCGGCTGCCGGGACGGGGGTCCTGGCGCTGGGAGCCAATCTGAGCGATTCCCAGAGGGCGGAGGTCTACGCCCAGATGGGGATCACGGCGGAACAGGCGGCGACTTATGAGACCATTTACATTACCAACGATATGGAGCACCAGTATCTGGACGATTCGCTGGGAGCCGCGGTGGTGGGGACCAATTCTCTCTCCTCGGTGCTCCTGCTTCCGCAGGAGAGCGGGGCGGGGCTGAGCGTGGAGACCCACAACATCAACTACTGCACCATCTCCATGTACCGAAACGCCCTCCTGACGGCGGGCGTGGAGGACGCGAAGGTGATCGTGGCCGCTCCGAGCCCCATCAGCGGCACGGCGGCGCTGATCGGAGCGGTCAAGGCGTATGAGACGTACAGCGGACAGACCGTCAGCGACGAAGCCTTTCAGGTGGCCACCGACGAGCTGGTGCTGACCGGACAGCTCTCGGAGGAGCTGGATTCGGAGGAAGTGTCGGATCTGATCGCTTATCTGAAGCAGCAGATCGCGGAAAACAATCTGGACGATCCGGATGAGCTGGAGAAGCTGGTGCGCCAGGCGGCGGAGGAGATGGGCATCACTCTGACCGACGAGCAGGTGTCCCAGATCGTGAACCTTCTTCTGAAATTAAACAACCTGGACATCGACGCGGATCAGCTGGTCAGCCAGGCGAAGGAGCTGTACGACAAGCTGGAATCGCTGGGGATCGAGTTCGACGGGGAGAAGGTGGGAAATTTTATCACAAACTTCGTCTCCTCGATCTGGGAGCTGATCCAGAGCTTCCTGTCCCGATAGACGAAAAGAGGAGGACTAAGGCTCACGGGCTTTAGTCCTCCTCGATCACTTCAAATTCCAGATAATCAAAATCAATCTGATCCACAAAGCTGTCTTTGCGGAAGCGGGTCTTTGCGTGCCGCTGAAACTCCCGGATGTTGGAGTCCAGCCAGATCGGCTTGCTCAGGTCAAAGGCGTAGCACAGCTCGTCCAGAGCGTGCATGACCTTGTGGGTCCGCGTCTCCCCGCTGTCGTCGCAGACGACGTGATCCCTGATCAGACGATTGTCCGAGATGATCTTTCCCCAGATACGAAACATAGCATTCCTCCTGCTGAAAGCCGACGCATATCCGCCGGCTGCTGTATGTCTCCCAGTATATCCGCGCGGCGCGCGGTTGTAAAGAGCCGAAGCCTTCTGCGGAGCGGAAATCTCCGTTAAATATGAGTAAAATTTTTCAAAAATTGACAAAATCCAAGTGGATTGTATGGTATAATAGGCAAGGAATATACGTGCGCATTTAAGGAAATTCATTTGTTTTTTTCAGGGGGACGGTTACTATGGCAACAGAGATAAGTATTCAGGAGTACATCCGCAGCCGGTCGGACCGGGACGGCTTTGAGACGGCCATGTTCATCTACCAGTCCGCGCTGATCCAGATGACCAGCCGGATCGAGGTGCTGAACAATGAGCTGAGCCATATGCACTCCTACAATCCCATTGAATATGTAAAGACCCGTCTGAAAACGCCGGAGAGTATCATGAAGAAACTTCGGAAGAACGGACATAACGTCAACATCGACGATATGGTGGAGTACGTAAACGACATTGCCGGGATCCGGATCACCTGCTCGTTTTTCTCCGAGATTTATTTTCTGGCGGAAATGCTGGCCTGCCAGGACAATCTGTCGGTCATCAGCATCAAAGATTACATAAGCCACCCGAAGGAGAGCGGCTACAAGAGCTATCATATGCTTTTGTCCATCCAGGTGGCGCTGGCCGACGCGGTCGTGCCCACAAAGGTGGAGGTGCAGATACGGACTATGGCCATGGATTTCTGGGCCAGCCTCGAGCACAAGATCTATTATAAATACGAGGGGAACGCTCCCGATTATTTCGCGAGGGAGCTTCAGGAGTGCTCGTCCATCATCTCCCGGCTGGACGCCAAGATGATGTCGCTGAACGAGGCGATGAAAAAGATCGACGGGGAGATCCCGTAGAGAACAGCCGGGGCCGCTTCCGGGAAGGGCAACGGACAGCGTTGCTGTGAGCTGGCTGTGGTATTGCGGCGGATAGGGGGGAAGAAAATCTTCCCCCTATCCGATCCTGTAAAATGAGGAGTGCCCCGGCAATACGGATGCCGGGGCTATTATGAAAAAAATTATCTGTATGTCGTAGTTATCTCGTTTGATGTAAATAAAGTATAACAATATATTATGAATAAAGTATGAACAAAATTTGAAATTATTGTAAAAACAGACAAAAATAAAAAGAGAAACAGATGCATAAATATGCAAAATATATAAAAGCCAAAGACAGGCTTTTGCCTTCGGTTGTAAAAAATCAGGAAGAGTGATAAAATAGAGCCACTTACGGAGAGGAGAGCAAACGGATTATGGCACCAGAGACAGCGCCGGTCTATGTGATCGGACATAAAAATCCGGATACGGATTCCATCTGCTCCGCCATCGCTTACGCGGAGCTTAAAAATCTGCTGCACGGGAGAGGCTACTGCGCGGCGCGCGCCGGCCAGATCAATCAGGAGACCCAGTATGTGCTGAATTTTTTCCAGACGCCGCCGCCCATGTACGTGGCGGACGTGATGACGGATGTAAGCGATATTGAGATCCGAAAGACGCAGGGAGTGTCGGGACAGATTTCGCTGAAAAAGGCGTGGAATATGATGAGAGCGCTGGGAGTGGTCACGCTTCCGATCACCGACAACCAGAGACTGCAGGGACTGATCACCATCGGCGACATTGCCAACGCGTATATGGACGTGTACGACAACTGCATCCTGTCGGTGGCGAAAACGCCTTACCGGAACATCCTTGAGACGCTGGACGCGGAAATGCTGATCGGCGACACCGGCGCGGTGTGCGAGAAGGGAGAGGTGGTCATCGCGGCGGCCAACCCGGACGTGATGGAGGAGTATATCCACGAGGGGGACATGGTCATCCTCGGAAACCGCTATGAGTCCCAGCTGTGCGCCATCGAGATGAACGCGGCCTGCATCATCGTCTGCATGGGGGCCAAGGTGTCCCGGACGATCCAGAAGCTGGCGCAGGAAAGGGGATGCAGCATCATCGTCACGCCCCACGACACGTTCACGGTGGCCCGCATGATCAACCAGAGTATGCCGATCTCCCATTTTATGAAGAAGGAAGGTCTGATCACGTTCAAGGTCACCGAGAAGACCGAGGACATCCGGGGCATCATGGGACAGAAGCGCTACCGCGACTTCCCGATCCTGGATCTGGACGGCAACTACATCGGCATGATCTCCCGCCGGAACCTTCTGAATCTGCGCAAAAAGCAGGTGATCCTCGTGGACCACAACGAGGCCAGCCAGACGGTGGACGGCATCAACTACGCGGATATTCTGGAGATCATCGATCACCACCGGATCGGCACGCTGGAGACGCTGGAGCCGGTCTATTTCCGGAATCAGCCGGTGGGCTGCACGGCCACGATCATCTACCAGATGTATCAGGAAAACGGCGTGAAGATCGCCAAAAATATCGCGGGGCTTCTGATGGCGGCCATCATCTCCGACACGCTGATGTTCCGGTCGCCCACCTGCACTTCTGTGGATCAGGACGCGGCGCAGAAGCTCTCCCGGATCTGCGGGGTGGAGATCGAGGAGTTCGCCATCGACATGTTCAGCGCGGGCAGCGATATGAGTTCCCGGACGCCGGCGGAGATCTTCAGTCAGGACCGGAAGAAATTCCAGGTGGGGGACTGCAGCTTCATCGTCTCCCAGATCAACAGCATGAACGCCATCGAGCTGGAGGAGGTTAAGGAAAAGCTGCTGCCTTATCTGGGAGAGAAGTTCGACTCGCTGGGCGTGGACATGTGCTACGTCATGCTGACCAACATCGTGAAGGAGGACACCGAGCTACTCTGCTTCGGAGAGCGGGCCAGAGACGTGGCCTGCCGCGCGTTCCAGCTCCCGGCGGATATGCAGGACATTCTGCTCAAAGGGCTGGTGTCTCGCAAGAAGCAGCTGATCCCGAGTATTGTGACGATTTTGCAGCAATAAACAAGAAACGCCTGCGGAGGAACCGGCCCGTCGCAGGCGTTTCTTTTTCTAGGCTTCCTGAGGGGAGATGCTTCGCAGAACGTCCAGCGCTCTGCGGTCGTCCTCGGTGAAGGTGAAGTGCTCGTTGACGGCCTTCATGGCCCGCTCCATGTCGCCGTCCCTGATGGCCTGGTACAGATCGTTGTGCTCCTGGATCAGAAGATCGTTCGGATAGGGACCTTCGGAGATGACCTGGGCTACCATGGAGATGTTCTGTTCGTAAAGGTGCGAGAGTGCGTTTAAAAGGAAGGTAAACAGGATGTTTCCGGAGGATTCGATGATCGCGCAGTGAAACATGCTGTCGTACCGGGTCCGCTCCTCCTCCGTGGAGCTTGCATTGTATTTTTCAATGATCTCGCCCAGCTTTTCAACAATCTGCTGATCCCGGCTGTCGATGATATTCCGGACCGCCTCCGTCTCAATGCAGCGGCGGAGCTGGATGAGATCGTCGATCCGCCCGTTGTTCATGGCGAACAGCAGGGAGAGATTGTTGGTCGTGCGCTTCTGCACTTTGTTCACGATAAAATTACCGCCGCCCTGGCGGCTCTCGCATACGCCGATGACATCCAGCGCTTTGAGAGCTTCGCGGATCGAGGTACGGCTGACGCCGAAGCGCTCCGCCAGTTCCATCTCCGTGGGAAGACGCTGGCCTGCCTTCAGCTGTCCGCTGATGATCATTTCCTTGATCTGTTCTACGATATATTCATAATTCTTCTTATTGCCGATCGCGTCAAACATGGATTTCCACCTCCTGCACCATTTAGCATCATCTTAACACATATGCCTGTTGTTCACAACCCTTCCTCCATGAGCCTGTTTTGCAGCCTTCTATAAAGTCTGCATGGAAAAACGTCACAAAACAAGAATAAATCTGACAATATAAATTGACAATTTATCTAAACTGTGCTAAGTTGTTTGTATAAAATATGTATGACAATATTACAATAATACAAAAACGAGAAAAAGTAAACGGTGTATTTTGTAATTTTCAGTCGCAACAGTTCAGCCGGGAGCAAAGGCAGCGAAGAAAAGCGCGGGCGGAACTGCTGCTTTCAGCCGAAGGGGAAAAGGGGGTCATACATAAGAGTTCCCGCTGATACAGAAAGGAGAGAATCTATGAACAGCAGGACAAAACGTTACATTGCGATCACCGCGCTGGGGTTGGTCTACGGGACGATGTTCAATCTCCCGTACATCAAGTACGTGTTCTACGACGCCATGATCGAGGGGATGGGCGTCACGAACACGCAGCTTGGTCTTCTGCTTACGGTGTACACCATCATAAGCACCATCGGACTCATACCGGGAGGTTGGATCGCGGATCGGTTCAAGACGAAAAAGATCATCGTGGGGAGCGCATTTTTAAACGGCTTCATCTGCTTCTTCTTTATGTTTACGATGAAGAGCTACGCATGCGCCATGATCACCTGGATCGTCTCGGCTGTCGCGGGCGTGACGGCGTTCTGGGCGGCGATCCTGAAGGCGGTGAGGGTGATCTCTCCGTCGGAGGAGCAGGGACGTGCGTTTGGATTCTGGGAGGGCGTCTGCGGCGTGTCGGCCACCATCGGAAATTTTGTGGCGCTGTATGCGTTTTCAGTCTTCGACGATTCGGCGGCGGCGCTGAGGGGCGCGGTGGCCAGCATGGGAGTCATGTGTGTGATCGGAGCCGTGCTGGTGTGGTGGCTCTACGACGAGCATCTGACTTCCACCGATGAGACGGGCGAAAAGAAGAAGGCGCCAGGCGTGAAGGAGATGCTTCAGGTCTTCCGGCTTCCGAAAATGTATCTGTGCTGCCTGATCGTCTTTTGCAGTTACGGGTTTTTCAGCAGCCAGACCTTTTTGACGCCGTATTTCACCAATGTGCTGGGAGCGGCGGTCACGTTCAGCGGCGTGCTGGCCATCTTCCGGAGCTATGGCCTGAAGATTCTGGGAGGGCCCATCGGCGGGGTGATCGCGGACAAGCTGGAATCGCCGTCCAAACTGGCGGTGGGGTGCTATATCCTGATGAGCGCGTCCATTCTCTACATCGAGACCGCGGCCGGGGGAAGCGGCCTGATTCCGGTGCTGACGGTGCTGACCCTGGCGCTGGCCACCGTATGCTTTATGGCGAGAGGGACCATGTGGGCCACTATCGACGAGGCGGGGATCCCTCCGGAGATATCCGGGACGGCCATTTCGATTGTGTCGATCATCGGCTTCAATATCCCGGATACCTTCCTGCCGCCGCTTCTGGGGAGCTGGCTGGACAAATACGGCAATCAGGGATATCACTACATTTTCTACTTTTTGATCGGGTTGTGCTGTGTGGGGATCGTGGCGGCGCTGGCCATGATCACAGCAAACAGGAAAGGGGTACGTCATGGCTAAATTGAAATTGAACACGGAACGGTGCAAGGGCTGCGGATACTGTGTATCGGTCTGTAAGAAGGGGGCTTTATCCCAGAAGGGAAGGCTGAACAGGAAGGGATACGACGTGGTGGAGGCCGACGAGTCGCTCTGTGTACAGTGCGGAATGTGCTACCGCATGTGTCCGGACTATGTATTTGAGATCTTAGATTAGGAGGGGAACCATGGCAGAAGAGAAGGTAATGATGAAGGGGAACGAGGCGCTGGCGGAAGCGGCGCTGCGTGCGGGGTGCAGATTTTACAGCGGATATCCCATCACGCCCCAGACAGAGATCCTGGAATATCTTTCCTGGAGAATGGACGAGGTGGGCGGAGAGTTTATCCAGACGGAGTCGGAGCTGGCCGGCGTCAATATGCTCTACGGAGCCGCCGCGGCGGGAGCCAGAGCGCTGACCAGTTCGGCGGGACCGGGATTTGCGCTGAAGCAGGAGGGGATTTCCTATCTGTGCGCGGCGGATCTTCCGGCGGTACTCATCGACGTCATGCGCATCGGCAACGGTCTGGGAGACATCGCGCAGGGGCAGGGCGACTACTGGCAGTTGACCCGCGGCGGCGGGAACGGCGACTATCGGACTATCGTGCTCGCGCCGAACAGCGTGCAGGAGAGCGCGGATCTGATCTACGGAGCGTTTGATCTGGCGGAAAAATATGTGCATCCGGTGATCATCGCGTCGGACGCGGCCATCGGCCAGATGATGGAGCCGGTGGAACTGCCGCCCATGAAGGAGCACGACATCGACAGCTACGACTGGTCTGTGAAGGGCTGTAAGACGGGGGATGTTCAGAGGATCATTTCCAATGTCTGTTTCTACGGACATAAAAATTATGAGGAATATCTGACCGCCAAATACCGGGAGATCGAGAAGAACGAGCAGCGATGGGAGAGCATCTGCACGGAAGACGCGCAGGTGATCGTCGTGGCCTACGGGATCTCCTCGAGAGTGGCCAGAGAGGCCGTGCGAAACGGAAGGAAAAAGGGGCTTCGCATCGGGATGATCCGTCCGATCACGCTCTGGCCCTATCCGGTGCGGGCGTTTGAAAAGCTGCCCGGGGATCTGAAGGGATTCATCAGCGTGGAGATGAATATTCTGGGACAGATGGTGGACGATATCCGTCTGGCTACGGACGCGAAATATCCGATCGAGTTTTACGGGACCTTTTTCGACGTGCCGGAGAGCGAGCGGATCATAGAGCTGGCGGAACAGATGCTGCAGGGACAGGGGGAATAGAAGATGAAGCTGAAAGCACCGGAAACGATAACATTTACAACCAGCGGATTTTGCCCGGGCTGCGGGCATGGGA
The DNA here is from genome assembly GCA_030524125.1 of Eubacteriales bacterium. Classification (GTDB taxonomy): domain Bacteria; phylum Bacillota; class Clostridia; order Lachnospirales; family Lachnospiraceae; genus Hominiventricola. Next base: position 45,473 of record JAUNHB010000009.1, read on the forward strand.
TCGCGGCCCGTCTCATCGCGGAGATTGTGGAAGAGATGGGGCTTCGGGAAGATTTTATCCCGACCGTGGACGTGGCGTGCGGAGCGCTCAACATGGACGCGTGGAGATTTGACACGGTCATGGCGGCCCACGGACGGCCCATTGTGACGGCCATCGGCGTGAAGAAGGTCCGCAAGGACAAGCTGTCCGCGGCATACATCGGGGACGGCGCGGCCTACGCCATCGGTATGGCGGAGACGATGCACGCGGCCCTCAGAAACGACAATGTGACGGTGATCGTCATGAACAACGGCGTGTTCGGCATGACGGGCGGACAGATGGCGCCCACCACGCTTCTGGGACAGAAGACCACTTCGTCGCCCGGCGGGCGCAGCGCAAAAAAGCAGGGAATGCCCTTTGACGTGGCGAAGGTGCTGGGGCAGTTGCCGATCGCCTACCTGGCCAGGGGCTCCCTGGACAGTCCGGCTGCGGTAGAGAAGACGAAGAAATACATCAAAAAGGGATTTGAGAAACAGATGAACGGGGAGGGCTTCAGCCTCATCGAGGTGCTGGCGCCATGTCCGACCAACTGGGGATTAAGCCCGGTGGAAAGTCTGAAGCATATTCGGGAAAAGACGCGGGCTTACTATGAAGTGGGAGAATTTGTGGACAGGAAAGGAGAGCAGGCATGAAAGAAATCATCTGCGCCGGTTTCGGCGGACAGGGCGTGCTGATCACAGGAATGATCCTGGCGTACTGCAGTATGCGCAAGGGCGAGCATTTTACATGGTATCCGTCCTACGGATCGGAGATGCGGGGCGGCACGGCCAACTGTAATGTGAAGATCAGCGAGGAGGAGATCGCCAGTCCTTATGCGAAGCATCTGGATATCCTGCTTTCCATGAACGACGTGGCCATCGGAAAGTTTGAGCCGCGGATGAAGCCGGGGGCGACGCTGTTCGCCAATAGCTCGCTGCTGTCGGAGGACCGGGTGTTCCGGCCGGACATCAATGTGGTGAAGGTTCCGGCAAGCCAGATCGCCGCAGAGCTTCACAATCCGAGAGGGACCAACATCGTTATGCTGGGCGCGCTGTGTCAGACGACGGGGCTTTACGAGAAAGAATTTATGAAGGAATCCATAGACGAGTATTTTGCGAAAAAGGGTAAGGTGAATCCCGGAAACAGCCTCTGCTTCGATGCGGGCGTGCAGGCGGTTCTGGAGGCTTGAGAAGGAGGCGCAGGATGGATCTAAATAAACTTTTCAGGGCGAAATCCATGGCCGTCGTGGGAGCCAGCGAGAAATCAGGTTTCGGCGGGGATACGTGCAGGAACATTCTGGAATACCGGAAGGATCTGAGCCGGGTGTACTTTGTGCACCCGGTGAGGGAGACGGTGCTGGGGGTCAAATGCTATCACAGTCTGTCCGAAATCGACGACGAGATCGAGCTGGCGATCATCTGCACGGCGAAGCAGACGGTGAACGGGCTTCTCAGGGAAGCGAAGGCGAAGGGCTGCGGGGGTGCGGTCATCTTTGCCAGCGGGTACAGCGAGACTGGGACTGAGGAGGGGAGAGCTGCGGAGGAGGAGCTGCGCGCGCTGGCGCAGGAGCTGGACATTGCGATCCTCGGACCAAACTGCGGGGGATTCCACAATTATGTGGACGATGTGGTCGCCTTCGCGTTTCCGGTGGAAAACCGGGACCGGAGGGGGAGCATCGGATTTCTCTCCCAGAGCGGGCAGTTCTGCATCAATCTGATGGACTGCAGTCAGATGCATTTTTCTTACGCGGTGTCCATCGGAAACGGAAAGATCGTGACGCTGGAGGATTACATGGACTTCCTCATCGAGGACGAGCAGACGAAGGTGGTGGCCGTCTACATGGAGGGCGTACAGGATGCGGAGAAATTCGCCGCCTGCCTGAAGAAAGCGGCGCTCCGGAGGAAACCGGTGGTCATCCAGAAGGGCGGGCGAAGCGAACTGGGACAGAAGGTGGCCGCTTCCCATACCGGCGCGCTGGCGGGCTCGGACCGGGCCTATGATGCGGTCTTCGACAAGTTCGGCGTCATCCGGGCGGAGGATATGCAGGAGCTTATGTCCACGGCGCTGCTTTTGGCCACGCTGAACCGGCTGCCTGCGCGGCCGCTGTTTGCCTCTATGAACATCTCCGGCGGAGAGACGGCCATCTGCGCGGACATGGGAAGCGCCTACGGCATCGAATATCCGGAATTTCAGGAGCGCACAGTGAAGAGGCTGGAAGAGCTTTTGCCGTCCTTCTGCACGCCGAGAAATCCGCTGGATATGACGGCGGCGCTCTGCTATGACGGAGACCTGTATGCAGAGGGACTAAAGACCGTCATGGAGGATCCCAATGTGGAGATGGTGTTGATCGGCCTTACGATCCAGCTGGTGGTGTCGGATCCGACCATCCACAATATTTATTACGGAGTGAAAAAGGTGCTGGAACAGGGCTACGACAAGCCGGTGGCGATCCTTCCGTTTATCGAAGGGACGAGAAATCAGGAGATCGCGGAAAAGTTCCGGGCTATCGGGGTGCCGATCCTTCCCAGCCCCAAGTATGCGTTCTGCGCGCTGCGCCATCTGACCCGGTATCTGTCCTACGATCCGGGGGAGAGGGAGCTGGCGCTGGCCGTGCCGACCCGGAAGAAAGACGGAAAACGGATCGCTTACAGCGAGCGGAAGAGCAAGGAAATGCTGAGGGACGGAGGCATCCCCGTCAAGCTGGGAGTCATCGCAGCCGACAGGGAGGAGGCCCGGAGAGCAGCCGATGAGACCGGCTATCCGGCAGTTATGAAGATCGAGTCGGATGACATCCTGCATAAATCGGATGTGGGCGGCGTCGTACTGAACATTCAGGGGCCGGAGGAGGCGCTTGCGGCCTGGGACCGGATCATGGAAAATGTGACGGAGAATGCGCCGGACGCGCGAATCAACGGGATCCTTGTACAGCCTATGATGGAGAAGGGGCTGGAAATGATCCTCGGAGTGAAGGCGGACGCTCAGTTCGGCCTGATGCTGCTGGTGGGTCTGGGAGGTGTATTTGTGGAGGTCTTTCAGGACAGCGCGCTCTACCCCGTTCCGGTGAACCGGAGCGAGGCGCGCAGAATGCTGGAATCGCTGGTCTCCTACAGGCTGCTTGGAGGCTATCGGGGGAAGGAGTCCTGCGACGTGGAGGCGGTGCTGGATCGGATGACGGCGCTGTCGAACTTCGCGGCTGCGCATAAAGAAGAGCTGCGGGAGCTGGACATCAATCCTCTCTTTGTATATAAGGAAGGAAAGGGCGTCGAGATCGCGGACGCGCTGGTCGTACTGGAGAAGCAGAGAGGGGAATGACCGGCATGAGCATCCGGAGCGCACCGGCGGCGGAAGGAAGGGGGGATAAAACGTGAAGGGGATCGACATTGGTATTGTGGTCCTGTATATGATCGGGATGCTGGCAGTGGGGGTTCTGGTATCCCGGAAGCAGAGCAGCATGGAAACGTATTATGTGGCGGGCAGGAGACTGGGAACGGTGTCCATCGCCTGCCTGTGGGTCTCCTGCTGGATTGGGGGAGCCTCGGTCATAGGCACATCGGCCAAGGCGTACGATATGGGAGTTACCGCCGTCTGGTATGTGGGGATCCTGGCGGTGGGATGTGCGGTATTTGCGCTTGTGTTTGCCAAAAAGGTGAAGGTCATCGGGGATCAGCTTCAGAATCTTTCTTATCCGGATTTTATCGAGGCCAGGTATGACGGGAACTGTCGTCTGATCGCCACGGTATGCACGCTGATCGGGATGATCGGCGTCACCTCCTCCCAGCTTGTGGCCAGCGGGTCGATCCTGAATACGATCACAGGCTGGGGAAACGGACCGTCTTTCGCCGCAGCGGCGGTGGTGCTGATCCTGTACACGTCGCTGGGCGGCTATCTGGCCGTGACGTATACAGACTGGATCCAGGTGTTTCTCCTGATCATGGGAATCGTGATCGGGGTTCCCTTTGCAGCACATGCTATGGGAGGGCTAGATCGAATCACAGAGCTGCCGTCGGGATATTTTGATGTGGGAGCGTGGGGGTGGCCTACCATAGCGGCTTTTGCGCTGTCCTCTCTGCTCTCGTTTTTCACGACGATGGACAGTTATACCCGGTGCATGGCGGCAAAAGACGCTGCCACGGCAAGAAAAGGAGGAATCCTGGCGGCGTGTCTGATCCTGCCCATTGCGCTGGGCGCGACTTACGAGGGAATGGCGGCGAAGGTACTGCTTCCAGATCTGGCGGACGGGAACAATGCGCTGATCCGGCTGATTCTTGCCACATTTCCAACGGGCGTGCGAGGACTGGTCATCACAGGAATTTTTGCCGCTATCATGTCCTCGGCAGACATCTCGATCCTGACGGCCTCGGCGAACATTACGAGGGATATTTATCAGCGCTACGTTCGGCCGGATGCGCCGGATCGGAAGATCGTGCGGATCGGAGTGCTCAGCTCTCTCTTTGTGGGCGCGGTAAGTCTCCTGACGGCCTGGTTGAATCCGGATATTATGGATATTTTACTGATCACGTTTACATTTTTATCCGCCGGGCTGTTTGTTCCGACTTTCTGCGGATTTTTCTGGAAACGCGCCGGCACGGCCGCCGCATTTTACAGTATGCTGCTGTCCATGATCACGGTGACGGTCTGGTATGCAGGGAACCTGCTGGGGTGGGGCGCGGTGTTTGCCGTCGACGCGCTCTGGCCGGGGCTTGCGGTATCTCTTGTGGTATTTCTCGGGCTGACGCTGACCAGCCGACAAAGCGAGGAGGAGAAGAAACGGATCGAGGAGATCTGGTTCAGAAAGGAAAGATAAGACTATGAAGATTATCATTGCGGAGTATCCGGAGAGCGCGGACCGGAGCCTGGATATTGAGCGCGCGGTGTTTCCAGAGGATGCGGTCCTGGAGGTGGCGGTCTACACGGAGGAGCGCGAGGAGGAGTTTATCCGGCAGTGCCGGGACGCGGATGCGATCCTGGTGGGCTATGTGGCGATCACGGGAAAGATCATCGACGGACTTGAGCGGTGCAGGGTGATTTCCATCCAGTCCACAGGCTATAACTATGTGGACGTCGATCATGCCCGGGAGAAAGGGATCGCGGTGTGCGCCATCGGAGAATACTGCACGCAGGAGGTGGCGGATCACGCCGTCATGCTGATGCTGGCCCTGCTCCGGGGACTGAAGATCTATGACCGGAGCGTCCAGAAGGACAGGGAGTGGATCTACGATGCAAAGCCGGGACTGCCACGGATCCAGGGGCTTCGGCTGGGCATCGCCGGATACGGCAAGATCGGTAAGGCGGTGGCGAGACGGGCCATGAGCTTTGGGATGGAGATCCTCGCCTATGATCCGTACATTCCGGCGGAAGACATCGAAAAGACCGGGGCGCGGGCGGCGACCTGGGAGGAACTTCTGGAGCAGAGCGACGTGATCACCAACCATATGAACCTGACGGAAGAAAACAAGGGGATGTTCTGCATGGAAGCTTTCCGGAAGATGAAGCGGTCGCCGATCCTTTTGAACGTGGCCCGGGGAGGTTCCATCATAGAGGCGGATCTGGCCGAAGCGCTGGATCAGGGACTGATCGCAGGAGCCGGACTCGACGTGCTGGCGTCCGAGACGCCGGATCTTTCGGACTGCCCGCTGATGGGACGGGAAAATGTCATCCTCACGCCGCACTGCGCGTTTTATTCACAGGAGACGGAGCGGCTGCTCTATGAGATCCCGGCAAAAAATGTGCTCTGCTGTCTGGCAGGCGAGCACAAGGCTGCGAATCGGGTCGTGAACCGGGTGGGCCTGGAGGACTGAGAGACGAAGACAGCGCGCAGGAAAGCTGCGGGATCGAAAAGATTCCGCGGCTTTTTTGCGCGATGCGCCTGCAAGCGGCTGCCGTGCCTGCAACGGACAGTGAACAGCTTTGCTGTGAGACGGCTGTGGTATCGAGGCGGATAGGGGAAGAAAATCCCCCCAGAGTCTTGTAATCCGGGCCGGCGTTCCTATATAATGAAGCAAAAGGGGAGTCTGGAACGCGCACAAAAGATGGGGGAGAGAGACATGGAGCAGAAAAAGGAGCGTTTATTTGACAACCGCACGCTGGCGGCTTTGATCCTGCCGCTGATCGTGGAGCAGCTTCTGGCGGTGCTGGTCGGGATGGCGGACTCTATCATGGTGGCCAGCGTGGGGGAGGCGGCGGTGTCCGGCGTGTCGCTGGTGGACAACATCATGATCCTGTTCATCAATCTCTTCTCGGCGCTGGCGACGGGAGGCGCGGTGATCGCGGGACAGTATCTGGGGCAGGGGGATCGCAGGAAATCCGGTCAGGCCGCGACGCAGCTGATCTGGTTCGCGGCGGCATTCTCCATCGCGATCATGGCGGGGATCTATCTGGGACGAGATCTGATCCTGCACCGGGTGTTCGGCTCCATCGAGGCGGACGTCATGGAGCATGCCCGCATTTATCTTATGATCGTGACGGCCTCGATCCCGTTTATGGCGATCTACAACGGCGGCGCGGCTATTTTCCGGGCCATGGGAAATTCGGGAGTCTCCATGCGCGTGTCGGTCATCATGAACGCGATCAACTGCGGAGGAAACGCGATCCTGATCTACGGATTTCACCGGGGAACGGAGGGCGTGGCGATCCCGACGCTGGTGTCCCGCATGACGGCGGCGGTGCTGATCGTGGCGCTCCTGCTGAAAAGCGGCGGGCCCATCCGGATCGAGCGGACGCTCCGCTTCCGCTTTGACGGGGCCATGGTGCGCCGGATCCTGGGGATCGGCCTGCCAAACGGCATGGAGAATGGGATGTTTCAGCTCGGAAAGATCATGGTGCTCAGTCTGGTGTCGACCTTCGGAACGTCGGCCATTACGGCCAACGCGGTGAGCAATGCGGTGGCGCTCTTTCAGCTTCTCCCGGGCATGGCCATCAATCTGGCGATCACGTCGGTCATCGCCCGGTGCGTGGGAGCGGGAGAGTACGGACAGGCGGAGTATTACACGAAGAAGCTGACCTGCCTCACCTACGTCTGCATGCTGGCCATCAACGCGCTGATCTATCTTGTCCTGCCGCTGATCCTCCGGGCGTATCAGCTGACGCCGCAGACCGCCGCCACCGCCCGGCAAATCCTGTATTTCCACAGCGTCGGATGCATTCTGCTGTGGCCGCTGTCTTTCTGCATCCCATGTACCCTGCGGGCCGCCGGCGACGCCCGGGTGACCATGTGGATCTCGGTATTTTCCATGTGGTTCTGCCGGATCGTCATGAGCTACGTGCTCGGAAAATACATGGGCATGGGCGTGTTCGGCGTCTGGGTGGCCATGATCCTGGACTGGTGCGTGCGCGCGGTCGGGATGCTGTACCGGTACCGGCTTGGAAAATGGAGACAGATCCGGTCTATCGGGTAGAGGAGAATGGCGGGGAGCGCGTCAGCGCGGCTTTGCGAATGGTGCGGGCTGAAAAACCGCTTTTTAGGCTTGCCAGAAATATGTACGTAAATTATAATGAATAGCAGTTCAATCAAGCGTCCTGCGGCCGCCTCTGTTCATCATCCGGCGCGCCGGCTGGCGGAACTGTTGTTATAGAAAAACCAAGGAGGAAAACACTTTGGCAAGAGAGATGGTAATCGTGCTCGACTTCGGCGGGCAGTACAATCAGCTGATCGCCCGCAGGGTCAGAGAGTGCAATGTGTACTGCGAGGTGCATCCGTATACACTGAGCCTGGACGAGATCAGAAAGATGAATCCCAAAGGGATCATTTTCACGGGAGGGCCCAACAGTGTCTACGATGAGAGCTCGCCCCACTACACGGAAGAAATTTACGGACTTAACATTCCCATACTGGGGATCTGCTACGGATCCCAGCTCATGGCCTACGGGCTGGGCGGTCAGGTGAAGACGGCCCCTGTCAGCGAGTACGGACGCACGGAGACTAGCGTGGATCAGACAAGCGTCCTGTTCCGGGATGTGGAGCAGGAGACGGTCGTCTGGATGAGCCACACGGACTATATCGCTGAGGTACCCGAAGGCTTCCGGATCAGCGCTCATACGCCGGTCTGTCCGGTGGCCGCCATGGAGTGTCCCGAGCGCAGACTCTACGCTACCCAGTTCCACCCGGAGGTCATGCACACCCGCGAGGGGCAGAAGATGCTGCGCAATTTCGTCTACGATGTGTGCGGCTGTTCCGGCGACTGGCAGATGGGCTCCTT